>NZ_BLKW01000002.1:1734043-2080852 GCF_010723305.1 Mycobacterium botniense
TGTGGATCCCCGTCGTATCGTGGTGGTACGTCCAGAAGGGCGGTTTGAAAGGTCAAGGAGGATACCGTGCGGGTGATAGTGGACCGTGACCGGTGTGAAGGGAACGCGGTGTGTGTGGGCATCGCGCCGGACATCTTCGAACTCGATGACGAAGACTACGCCGTCGTGAAAACCGAGCCCATTCCCGCCGACCGGGAGCAGCTGGCCGAGCAGGCCATCGCGGAGTGCCCCCGAGCCGCACTGTCGCGCAGCGACTAAACACGGACTAGAGGTATTCGTCAATTGACTCTGGGTACGCGCGCGACCGACCTGTCCGGCAAGGTTGCGGTGGTGACGGGGGCGGCCGCCGGTCTGGGCCGTGCTGAGGCCATCGGTTTAGCCCGTGCGGGCGCCACCGTCGTCGTCAACGACCTCGCCGCCGCCATGGAAGCTTCCGACGTCATCGACGAGATCAGCGCTGCCGGGCCCAAGGCGGTCGCCGTCGTCGGTGATATCAGCCAGCGGACCACCGCCGATGAGCTGATCAGCTGCGCCGACGGCCTGGGGGGCTTGAGCATCGTCGTCAACAACGCGGGGATCACCCGCGACCGGATGCTGTTCAACATGTCCGACGAGGACTGGGACGCTGTGATCGCCGTGCACCTGCGGGGTCATTTCCTGCTCACCCGCAACGCGGCCAGGTATTGGCGTTCAAAGGCGAAAGAAGCCGGCGGAACGGTCTACGGGAGGATCATCAACACCTCGTCGGAAGCGGGCTTGGTGGGACCGGTCGGTCAGGCCAACTACGCAGCCGCGAAAGCCGGCATCACCGCGCTGAGCTTGTCTGCCGCGCGGGCGCTGAGCCGGTATGGGGTTCGCACCAATGTCATCTGTCCACGGGCCCGGACCGCCATGACCGCCGAAGTCTTCGGTGCCGCGCCCGAACTCGGTGACGGCCAGGTCGACCCACTCTCACCTGAACATGTGGTCACCCTGGTGCAGTTTCTCGCCTCCCCGGCCGCCGAGGCCGTCAACGGGCAGGTTTTCATTGTCTACGGCCCGCGCGTGACACTGCTGTCGGCACCGAGCGTCGAGCACCAATTCAGCGTCGACGCGCCGGTATGGGACCTCGCCGATCTCACCGCCACCCTGCACGACTACTTTGCTGAGCGCGATCCCGAGCGCAGCTTCGCAGCGACCGCTGTGATGGGCCCGTAACTGGCGCGGCGACCCCTCTCACCGCACTTTACGCAAATAGAACACGTTCCCCATGAGCTGCGTCACACCTCTGGTCTGACCTGGACAAACTACCTGACTTTGTCCAATTTTGCGTTCTTTGACACTGTGAACGCGTTCTAGTTACTATGATCCGGCTCACGCGGAGCAGCGTCCGGTGACTGGGGATTCAAGCGGCGAATATTGGGGACGCACAGGCTTCGCCCGGAAGTCGCTAGCAGCCGCCTGAGAGGGGAACCAGGTTGATCGAACAGCTCGCGGTTCCCGCCCGGGCCGTGGGCGGATTCGTCGACATGTCGCTGGAAACCCTGCGCGCTGGTTTCCGCCGGCCGTTCCAATTTCGCGAGTTTCTCGAGCAGACGTGGATGATCGCGCGGGTGTCACTAGTTCCCACACTGCTGGTCGCCGTTCCGTTCACAGTCTTGGTGGCGTTCACCCTCAACATTTTGCTGCGCGAGCTCGGCGCCGCTGACCTGTCCGGCGCCGGGACCGCGTTCGGCACCATCACCCAGCTCGGTCCCGTCTGCACCGTCCTGGTGGTGGCCGGCGCCGGTGCCACGGCGATCTGTGCCGATCTGGGCGCCCGCACCATCCGCGAGGAAATCGATGCCATGCGGGTGCTCGGTATCGATCCCATCCACCGCCTGGTGGTCCCCAGGGTGCTGGCCTCGACGTTCGTCGCGCTGCTGCTCAACGGTTTGGTCTGCGCGATCGGCATCGTCGGCGGGTACGTGTTCTCCGTGTTGTTACAGGGAGTCAACCCGGGCGCCTTCGTCAACGGCCTCACGGTGCTGACCCATCTCGGTGAGCTGGTGCTCTCCGAAGTGAAAGCGGTGTTATTCGGAACTGTCGCCGGGCTGGTCGGCTGCTACCGCGGCTTGACGGTCAAGGGCGGACCGAAAGGCGTGGGTGTCGCGGTCAACGAGACTGTGGTGTACGCGTTCGTCTGTCTGTTCGTGATCAACGTGGTCGTGACTGCGATCGGCGTGCGAGTGCTGGCCCGGTGAGCAACCCATGAGCTACGACACCACGCTACGGCTACGCCGCTTTGTGGCACGGTTTCAGGTTCCCGTCGACGACTTCGGCGAACAAGCGTTGTTCTACGGCATCTCGGTGCGCTTTATTCCCAATGCGCTCGGCCGTTACCGCAGGGAGACGGTCCGGCTGGTGGCCGAAATGACGATGGGTACCGGCACCTTGGTGCTGATCGGGGGAACGGTCGGCGTCGCGGCGTTTTTGACGCTGGCTTCCGGCGGCGTGATCGCGGTCCAGGGCTACGAATCGCTGGGCAATATCGGTATCGAAGCGCTGACCGGATTCCTGTCGGCGTTTCTCAATGTCCGCATCGTCGCACCGGTCGTCGCCGGCATTGCGCTGGCCGCCACCATCGGCGCCGGCACCACAGCACAGCTCGGCGCGATGCGGGTCGCCGAGGAGATCGACGCCATCGAATCCATGGCGGTGAACTCGGTGTCCTACCTGGTTTCCACCCGGCTGATTGCCGGGCTGATCACGATCATCCCCCTGTATTCGCTGGCGGTGCTGGCATCGTTTTTTGCGGCACGGTTCATCACGATTTTCGTCAACGGGCAATCGGCGGGCCTCTACGACCACTACTTCAACACGTTTCTGAGCCCCACGGATTTGCTGTGGTCGTTTCTGCAGGCGATCGTGATGTCGATCGCGGTGATGCTGGTCCATACCTACTACGGCTACAACGCATCCGGCGGCCCCATCGGTGTCGGCTTGGCTACCGGTCAGGCGGTGCGAACCTCGCTCGTTGTGGTCGTGGTCATTACTTTGTTCATTTCGCTGGCGGTTTACGGCGCATCCGGTAACTTCAACCTCTCTGGGTAACAAGGACTATGGCAGGTACCGGGGCAAGGCGTACGAAGGTCAGGCTGGCGGCGGCGTTGCTGGCTTCCTTGTTGGCGGGCTTTGCGCTTCTGACGTATCTGTCGTACAACTCAGCGTTTCTCTCGACCGACCCTGTTTTTGTCACCGCACCGCGGGCGGGGCTGGTGATGGAACGCGACGGCAAGGTCAAATATCGCGGCATCCAGATCGGTAAGGTCAAAAACATCAGCTATGCGGGTGGTGAAGCGCAGTTGATGCTTGCCATCAACAGTCGTGAGCTTCATTACATCCCCGCCAACGCGGCTGTCCGCATCGCCAGCAACACGGTCTTCGGCGCCAAGTCGGTGGAATTCATTCCGCCTAAATCGCCTTCGCCGTTCTCCCTGCGCCCCGGCGCGCACGTGCAAGCCACCGCGGTGTCGCTGGAAGTCAACACACTGTTTCAGTCGCTCATTGAGCTGTTGCACAAGATCGACCCGGTCGAGTTGAATGGGACCCTGAGCGCACTCGCAGAAGGCTTACGCGGTCACGGCAGCGACTTCGGCTCGTTGCTGTCTGGTCTGAATACCTTAGCAGCACAGGCAAATCCGCAGCTGCCGACGCTGCAGCAGGACTTTCGGAATACCGCGAACGTGGCTAACATCTATGCTGATGCCGGTCCCGGCCTGACCCGCGTGCTCGACAATGCGCCGGTGACCGCCAAGACGGTTGTGGACCAACGAGACAACCTCAACGATGTGCTGTTGGCGACCATCGGTCTTGCTAACAACGCCTACGAGACGTTGGGGCCAGCCGAGCAGCCTTTCATCGACGCCGTCAAACGGCTGCGTGCCCCGGCGAAGGTGATTCACGACTATTCACCCGAGTACGGTTGTCTGTTCAAGGGCATCGACCGCGGCATTAAGGAGTTCGCACCGCTGATCGGCGTCAAAAGGGCCGGCTTGTTTACCTCATCGAGCTTCGTGCTCGGTGCGCCGGGCTACACCTATCCGGAGAGCCTGCCGATCGTCAACGGTTCCGGCGGCCCGAACTGCCGTGGATTGCCTGACATTCCCACTAAGCAGCACGGCGGCTCCTGGTACCGCGCACCGTTCCTGGTCACCGATAACGCCTACATCCCGTATCAGCCTTTCACTGAAATGCAAGTGGATGCGCCGTCGACACTGCAATTTTTGTTCAACGGTGCCTTCGCGGAACGGGACGAATTCTGATGGCCCGCTACGAGTCACATCGGTCGATGATGGTTAAGGTCACTGTCTTCACCATCGCAATGTTGCTGGTCGCCGCCGGCCTGGTGGTGATCTTCGGCGAGTTCCGCTTTGGTCCCCAGTACACCTACCACGCCATCTTCACCGACGTCACCAGGTTAAAACCCGGGCAGAAGGTCCGCATCGCGGGTGTGCCGGTGGGCTCGGTGAAGCGCATCAAGCTCAATCCAAACAACAGCGTGGACGTGACATTCGGTGTGGACAAACGCTACACACTCTACACGTCGACACGCGCGGCGATCCGGTACGAAAATCTCGTCGGTGACCGTTATCTCGAGATCACCTCCGGCCCCGGTGAATTGCGCAAACTGCCTCCGGGCGCGACCATTAACCAAGAGCACACCCAACCGGCCCTGGATCTCGATGCCCTGCTTGGCGGTCTGCGTCCGGTCCTCAAAGGTCTGGATGCCGACAAAATCAACGCCATCAGCAGCTACGTGATCGAGCTGCTACAAGGCCAGGGCGGGGCATTGTCAAACCTGCTCGCCAATACCAGCGCCCTCACATCGACGCTGAGCGCGCGCGACCGCCTCATCGGCGACGTGATCAACAACGTGAACACTGTGCTCGCCACTGTGGACCAGAAGAGTGCGCAGTTTTCCGCCAACGTCGACCAGCTTCAACGACTGATCACCGGGCTGGCGCAGGGCCGCGACCCCATCGCCGGCGCGATCGTACCGTTGGCCTCGGCCGAGTCGGATCTGACTGCGCTGCTGCAGAATTCGCGGCGACCGCTGCAGGGCATCATCGAAAATACCCGGCCACTGGCCACGGAGCTCGACGACCGCAAGGCCGAGGTGAACAACGACATCGAGCAGCTGGGCGAAGACTACCTGCGGTTGTCCGCGCTCGGCTCCTACGGGGCGTTTTTCAACATCTACTTCTGCTCGGTGACGATCAAGATCAACGGACCTGCAGGCAGCGACATCTTGATCCCCATGGGGGGCCAGGTTGATCCCAGCAAGGGGAGGTGCGCCTTTGTCAAATAGCACACGCGATCGTGACCCGGTTCGCACCGGCATCTTCGGTATGATCTTAGTGGCGTGTATTGTCTTGGTCGCGTTCGGCTATAGCGGGCTGCCATTCTGGCCTCAGGGCAAGCCCTACGATGCCTACTTCACCGACGCCGGCGGCATCGCACCCGGCAATGACGTCTACGTGTCAGGCGTGAAGGTCGGGCGGGTTGAGTCGGTCGGGCTGGCCGGAGATGCCGCCAAGGTGACGTTCACCGTCGATCGGCACATCATCGTCGGCGACCAGTCGCTTGCGTCGATCCGAACCGACACCATCCTCGGTGAGCGCTCCATCGCGGTGACCCCGGCCGGCGCGGGTCGTGCGAGGTCGATTCCGTTGAGCCGAACGACGACACCGTATACCCTCGGCTCCGCGCTCGAGGATCTCGGTCACACCGCCGGGGCGCTGGACAAGGGCCAGTTCGAAAAGTCGCTGCAGGTGCTCACCGAGGCGCTGCACGACGCCACCCCTCAGTTGCGCGCCGCACTGGACGGAGTCACGGCGCTGTCGCGCACGGTTAATCGTCGCGATGAGGCATTGGAAAGTCTGCTGGCGCATGCGAAGACGGTGACGTCGGTTTTGGCCAGGCGCGCTGAGCAGGTCAACCGCCTGATCATTGACGGCAACCAGTTGTTTGTGGCGCTGGATGCCCGCCGCGCTGCGCTGAACCAGTTGATTTCCGGTATCGACGATGTCGCCCAACAGATCTCCGGATTCGTGGCCGATAACCGCAAAGAATTCGGCCCGGCTTTGAGCAAGCTCAACCTGGTTCTGGACAACCTCAACGAACGCCGCGACTACATCAGCGAAGCGCTCAAACGCTTGCCCCCGTATGCCACCGCGCTCGGTGAGGTGGTGGGCTCCGGGCCGGGATTCAACGTGAACGTCTACAGTGTGCTTCCGGCGCCGATGGTGGCGATGGTGTTCGACCTGGTCTTCCAGCCCGGCAAATTCCCGGCCAGTCTGGCCGATTACCTGCGCGGGCTCATCCAAGAACGGTGGATTCTGAGGCCCAAATCGCCATGACGAGTCGGTTCGCGCGCACCAGGATACTGCACACCGCCCTGGCCGGTGTCCTGATCGGGATGCTGGTGGGAGGTGTATCAGTCCTGTTTTCTGATCGCGACACCCGCACCATTGTCGGCTATTTCACTTCAGCGGTGGGCCTCTACCCCGGCGACCAAGTCCGGGTTCTCGGTGTGCCCGTGGGCAAGGTGGACGCCATCGAGCCGCGGACCTCCGACGTCAAGATCACCATGTCGCTGCCCAAGAATCTGAAAGTGCCACAGGAAGCCCGAGCGGTCATCGTGGCGCCTAATGTTGTAGCCGCCCGCTTCATCCAGCTCACGCCCGCCTATACCGGAGGGCCGGCGCTGCCCGACGGTGCGAGCATCGGTCTTGATCGCACGGCCGTTCCGGTTGAGTGGGATGAAGTTAAAGACGAACTGGCCAAGCTGGCCGGTCAGCTGGGCCCGGCTCCGGGTTCGAAGCAAGGCGCACTGGGCAAGCTCATCAACCAGGCCGCCGATACACTCGACGGCAACGGTGATTCGTTCCACGCTGCGCTGCAAGAACTGTCGAAAGCCGCTGGACTGCTGGGTGATTCACGCACCGACCTTTTCGGCACGGTGAAAAACCTGCAGGTGCTGGTTGACGCGTTGTCGCACAGCAACGATCAAATCGTGCAGTTCTCCGGGCACCTGGCCTCGGTGTCGCAGGTCCTGGCGGACAGTTCCCGCAACCTCGGTACCACTTTGGGCACCCTCAATCAGGCGCTTGCCGATATCAAAGGTTTTCTGCACGAAAATGACTCGACATTGATCGGAACGGTCAACAAACTCAACGACTTGGCCAAGGTGCTGAGCGACCAGAGTGAGGATATCGAGCAAGTGCTGCACGTGGCTGGTCCCGGGATCAGCAACTTCTACAACATCTACGATCCCGCGCAAGGCACGCTGAACGGTCTGTTGTCGATACCGGAATTCGCCAACCCGGTGCAGTTTATCTGCGGTGGCTCGTTCGAAACCGCGGCTGGCAAGTCGGCACCGGAATACTATAAGCGCGCCGAGCTCTGCCGCGAGCGGTTGGGGCCGGTGCTGCGCAGGTTGACGGTGAACTACCCGCCGTTCCTTTTTCACCCCATCAACTCGATCACGGCCTACAAGGGCCAGATTATCTATGACACGCCGGCCACCGAGGCTAAGTCTGAGACACCGATTCCGCAGTTGACGTGGATACCGCAGCCTGGGCTGCAGCCACCCAAACCGGACGATCTCAAGGATCTGATTGTGCCGCCTGCCCCGGCGACCAATCCCAGCGCGCCGTCGCCGGTCTCCGGGCCATATGGGCCCCCGCCGGGTCCGGCGCCGGCCGCGGCTCGACCGCTACCGGCGCAGCAGGGAGCAGGCTCATGAAACCACACTGGTTGCGGGCTGGCGCATTGATCGCGGGCAGCGCCGCGGTCGCCGGCTGCCAGTTCGGCGGGCTGAATTCCATCGCGTTGCCGGGAACGGCCGGCCATGGCCGCGGTGCGTACACGATTACCGTCGAGCTGCCCGGTGTGGCGACGCTGCCCCAGAACTCTCCGGTCATGGTTGACGATGTCACCGTCGGCAGCGTCTCGGGCATCGATGCTGTGCAACGACCGGACGGAACTTTCTATGCAGCGGTCAAATTAGCCCTGGATCGCAACGTGGTGATGCCTGCGAACTCCACCGCCAGAGTCGCGCAGACATCGCTGTTGGGTTCACAGCACATCGAGCTCATTCGGCCGTCCAGCCAGGCGCCGATCGGCAGGCTGGTGAACGGTTCGACGATCCCAGAATCGCGCACAGGCCGTTATCCCACCACCGAGGAGGTGCTGTCGGCGCTGGGAGTGGTGGTCAACAAAGGCAATCTTGGTGCGCTGCAGGAGATCACCGACGAAGCCTATCAGGCAGTGGCCGGTCGCGAAGGTCAATTCGTCGACCTGTTGCCCAGGCTGGCCGAGTTGGCCGCGGGACTCAACCAGCAGGTCAATGACATCATCGCTGCCGTCGACGGGCTGAACCGCTTCTCTGCGATTCTGGCGCGCGACAAGGACAATTTGGGACGGGCGTTGGCAACGCTGCCCGACGCGCTGCGGGTGCTCAACAAAAACCGGGACCGTATCGTGGAAGCGTTTGGTGCGCTGCAGAAATTGGCTGCGCTGGCCTCACACGTGCTGTCGCAAACTAAGGTGGACTTCGCCGAAGACCTCAAGGATCTGTATTCTGCTGCCAAAGCCCTCAACGATAACCGCAAAGAGTTTGTCACATCGCTGCAGCTGTTGTTGACGTTTCCTTTCCCGAACTTCGGTATCAAGCAAGCCGTCCGCGGGGACTACCTCAACGTGTTCACGACATTCGACCTGACGCTGCGTAGGATCGGGGAGACATTCTTCACCACAGCGTATTTCGATCCGAACATGACTCATATGAGTGAAATCCTCAACCCGCCTGACTTTCTGATCGGCGAGCTGGCTAACTTGTCGGGGCAAGCGGCCGATCCGTTCAAAATTCCTCCCGGGACAGCGTCGGGACAGCAGGGGCAACGGTGATGACTGATCGGCTGACCAGGATCCAGCTGACCATATTTGCGATCGTCACGGCGATCACAGTCAGTCTGATGGCGATCTTTTATCTGCGTATGCCGGCCGCACTGGGCGTCGGCACTTATGCGGTGACGGCGGACTTCGCCGCAGGCGGGGGCCTATACAAGAACGCGAACGTCACCTACCGCGGCGTCGCGGTAGGCAGGGTGGAGTCGGTCACGCTGAATTCTCACGGGGTGGACGCCAGCATGCGGCTGAACAGCAACACTGCCATCCCGGCGAATGTCATTGCCAGCGTGCACAGCGTGTCAGCCATCGGTGAGCAGTACGTCGACTTGGTTTCCCCGGGCAAACCCGCCGCAGCCAAGTTGCACAACGGGTCCCGCATCGGAAGGGAAAACACTCGCATCAGTGAGGATATCTCCACCCTGCTTCGCAAGTCCGAGGCGCTGGTCAACAGTGTGGCTGATACCCGGTTACGTGAGTTGCTGCATGAGACCTTCACCGCGTTCAGCGGGACCGGCCCGCAGCTGGCACGACTGATCGAGTCGGCCCGGCTCCTGGTGGACGAGGCCAACGCCGTCTATCCGCAAACCTCGCAGCTGATAGATCACGTTGGCCCGTTCCTACAAGCACAGGTCCGCTCCGGTGACGACATCAGGTCGCTAGCCGACGCGCTGGCGAAGTTTACTTCCGAAGTGCGGCAGGCTGATCCGCAGCTGCGCGCTCTACTGGCTTTGGTGCCCCCAGCGGCCGACGAGGCAAGCACGGCTTTCTCGGGAATCCGGCCATCCTTTCCGATGCTTGCGGCCAGCCTGGCCAACCTGGGTCGAGTCGGTGTCATCTACCACAAGACGCTTGAGCACTTGCTGGTGGTATTGCCGGCGCTCTTTGCCGCGATCACCACCGCTGCGGGCGGCGAACCTGAAGACGAGGGCGCCAAGCTCGACTTCAAGATCGATTTGAACGACCCGCCGCCCTGCAATACCGGATTCATTCCGCCACCGCTGATCCGCACCCCCGCCGACGAGACGTTGCGCGAGCTCCCGACGGACATGTACTGCAAAGTGGCGCAGAATGATCCGACTACGGTGCGTGGGGCGCGCAACTATCCGTGCCAAGAGTTCCCGGGCAAGCGCGCACCCACCGTGCAGCTGTGCCGTGACCCGCGCGGGTACGTGCCGATCGGGAGCAATCCCTGGCGCGGACCGCCTGTCCCTTATGGCACGCCGGTAACCGATGGGCGAAATATTCTGCCCCCCAATAAGTTCCCGTATATTCCTCCGGGCGCAGACCCCGACCCGGGCATTCCGATCGTGGGGCCACCGCCGCCCGGCCAGGTCGCGGGGCCGGGCCCAGCGCCGCACCAGCCGTGGCCGGTCCCGGCACCGCCGAACGACAATGGCCCTCCGCCACCGTATACAGCGTGGATACCGCCGGCTCCCTACCCGCCGCAGCCCCCGCAGCTGCCATACCCGGCGACGATCCCGCCGCCGCCACCACCGCTGGGCACCGGCCCGCCGGCACCCGAGACCGGTCCTGCTGCGGGTCAGGCACCCCCACCGGGGCCGGAGCCGCAGGCCAGTGGCGCCTCCTACACCACCTACGACCAACAGACCGGAGCGTTCCAGGATCCGGCAGGCGGCACCGGCATCTTCGCGCCCGGCGTCCACGGTGCTTCCCGCGCGGAGAACTGGGTGGACCTGATGCGTGATCCGAGGCAGCTGTCATGACGGGGCAGCAATCGACCACGCACCGGACCCGGCGACGGGCTTCCCGTGCGGCCGGCCCCGCGAAGGGCGAGGCGGCGGCCGAGACCACGGTCCGGGTTGAGGCGGCGACCGGGGCGACGCGGCGGCCCGCGGCGATTGTCGCACCGCCGCCGCGACGGCCTGCGCGGCGGCGGCTGGTCGGGTGGATCGCCGTGACCGCGGGTACGGTTGCGATCGGTGCGTTGGCAGCGGGCGTGGCGGCCTTAATCGTCCAGCAGCGGCACGCCGACGCCCAGCAGGCGCGCGAGCAGCGCTTCGTCGACACCGCGAAGCAAATGGTCGTCAACATGTTCAGCTACACCCCTGACACCATCGACCAGAGTGTGAACCGGTTCGTCGACGGCACCAGCGGGCCGTTGCGGGCGATGCTCAGCTCGAACAACAATGTCGAGAATCTCAAACTCTTGTTCCGCGACACCCAGGCGAGCTCGGAGGCGGTCATCAACGGTGCTGCTCTCGAAGGGGTGGACAACATCAGCAACAACGCGTCGGTGCTGGTATCGGTGCGAGTGACCGTCACCGATATTGACGGTGTGAACAAGCCGTCCATGCCCTATCGCCTGCGTGTCATCGTCCATGAGGACGACAGTGGGCGGATGACCGGTTATGACCTGAAGTATCCGGACGGAGGCAACTGATGCGGTGGTGGACCGCCGTTGCCGCCGGTGCGTTGGCGGCGATCTATGTCGGGCTGGCCGCGGTGGGCGGCTGGTACTACTGGGATCGGGTACAGACACGGGGCGAGCAGTTGGCGCGGGCCCAGCTGCCCACCTTAGCCGCCCGCGAGATACCCGAGGTGTTCGGCTACGACTACCAGACCGTTGAACGTAGCCTCACTGGCGCCTACCCGTTGCTCACTCCGGGCTATCGGCAAGAGTTTCAAAAAAGTGTCAACCAGCAGATCATTCCGGAGGCCCGCAAGCGTGAGGTCGTCGTACAGGCCAGTGTCGTCGGTGCAGGAGTCATGGCGGCCAAACGCGACTCAGCTTCGGTGATGGTGTACATGAACCGCACTGTCACCGACAAGTCCCGACAGCCTCTCTACGATGGGAGCCGACTACGGGTGGACTATAAAAAAGTTGGCGGCAAATGGCTGATCGACTACATCACACCGATCTAACCGGTGTGACAGCGTTCAGTAGCACATTGCAATATCGTTGCAGTACAGGGGATAACGTTGAGCGGGGGGGTCTAGAGGTGCCTGAAAACTCAGTGTGAACGGCTCCTTCGTCATTGCCGGCTGCAGGCCGCAAACGGCGTCATGCAAACTTGTATGCGTGCCGGTCAGTGTTTCGTCGTCAAAGGCATAGGTTTCGGTGGACGGCGCGGTGCTACCGTCTGGACACAGCACGCCGGCATCCTGTTTCACTTCGAAGGTCCATCGCTGGCCCACCAACCGTGCTCTGCCGCTGTAGTTCTGCAGCTTCTCCTCACGCTTGATGTTGCTGACCGTCGTGCTCACCACATTGACAACACAAAAGTTCGCCTGAATCAGTGGGTTGGAATAGTCGGCGTAGTAGCGACTCCCGTTGACTTGATCACAGAGTGTGGACAACTTCCAGGTGGCTGGAGGTGCGCCTGCTTGCGTGTAGGTGTACACGCCGTCCGGTGGCGGCGCCACCGCGCCGGCCGGACTCGCCGAGGCCACGGCGGCTGCTGCGAAAACCGCCGCAGCCGCAAATCCCCGGTCGACGATCACCTGATGCCTCCTTTCGGGCCGGCGCTGGATGCTGAGTCGAGTATCGCAGGGTGGGCGCAGCGACACCATGGGTTCGGCACTCGCCGGGGCCGTCGGCGGGGTTAGCCTGACGGGTGAGCATCGGCGAGCGCGTTGAGAAACGAGCGCGCCCAGCGGTCGACATCATGAGTGAGCACCTGCCGTCGCAAGGCTCGCATCCGGCGCCGCCCTTCCTCGACGGGCTGGTTGAGCGCCGCCTCGATCGCGTCTTTGACCCCTTCGAGGTCGTGTGGATTGACGAGGTATGCCTGCTTGAGCTCGGCCGCCGCGCCGGTGAATTCACTGAGCACGAGCGCGCCGCCCAGGTCGCTGCGACAAGCGACGTACTCCTTGGCCACCAAATTCATTCCGTCCCGCAACGGGGTCACCAGCATCACGTCGCCGGCTACGAAGAACGCGATGAGCTCGTCGCGGGGGACTGGACGGTGAATGTAGTGCACGACCGGATGGCCGACCTCGCTGTACTCCCCGTTGATGTGGCCGACCTGCCGTTCGATGTCGTTACGCAGGATTTGATAACTCTCCACGCGTTCCCGGCTCGGGGTGGCGAGCTGGACCAAGACGGTGTCGTCGCGTTTGGCGCGACCCTCCGCGAGCAGTTCGGAAAAGGCTTTCAACCGGACGTCGATGCCTTTGGTGTAGTCGAGCCGGTCGACGCCGAGCAGAATTTTGCGGGGATTGCCGAGTTCGGCGCGAATCTCGCGAGCCCGGCGACGGATGCGACGGTCGCGGGCTCGCTGGTCGAGCGCGCTGGAATCGATGGAGATGGGAAACGCGCCCACCCGCACAGTGCGGGACCCGACTTGGGCCTCCCCGAGCCGCGAGCGCACCCCGACGGCTCCGCGCGAGGTGTTGGCGCCAATCAAGCGCCGGGCGAGGAACAAGAAGTTCTGGGCACCGCCGGCCAAGTGGAACCCCACCAAGTCGGCACCCAGCAGACCCTCGATGATCTCGGTGCGCCACGGCAGCTGCATGAACAGCTCCACCGGCGGGAAGGGAATGTGCAAAAAGAAACCAATGGTCACATCGGGTCGCAGGCTGCGCAGCATCTGGGGGACCAGTTGCAGCTGGTAGTCCTGCACCCATACGGTCGCCCCCCGCGCGGCGGCGCGGGAGGTGGCTTCGGCGAAGCGCCGGTTGACGTCAACATAGCGATCCCACCACTCCCGGTGATAAATCGGTTTGACGATGACGTCGTGGTATAGCGGCCACAGCGTGGCGTTGGAAAAGCCCTCGTAATACCCAGCGACGTCCTCGGCGCTGAGCCGAACCGGGTAGAGGCGCAGCTCGTCTTCGACGATGGGTTCTTCGTCGGCGTCGGTGATGCCCGGCCAGCCGATCCAGGCTCCTCGTTGACGTCGTAACAATGGCTCTAAGGCCGTGACCAGCCCGCCTGGGCTGCGTTTCCAGGTGGTGGCCCCATCGGGTAGCCGCTCCATATCGATGGGCAGTCGGTTAGCGACCACCACGAAGTCGGAATCCCCGGAGCCGATGGTCAGGGCCTGCCCGGACGGCATTTAGCTCTCGAGTTTCGACGGCCCAATACCGAGCATCGACAAGAAAATCCGGCACTCATCGGCATCGTTCGCGTAGGCAGCGACGACACGCCGCGCCTGGCGTGCGGTGCTGTCGGTCAACGGTTCCACATCTCCGATTTCGCCAGGGTCAGATTTACTAGGCATAAAACAACTCTAAGCGACGTCCGCAGAGCGCCGCAGCTCGCATCGTGTTGAGGTCCGGGATCCCGGCGCGGGGTGAACCGACCGGGGGTGCCTTTGCCGGGCTGGGCTGTGCTCAGCGTGCCGTGGCGTGTGCGCCGGGCTCGGCGCCGACCCGACAACGGGTGCGGTCGGGTCGAGCCGTAATGTTCACAGCGCCGGATCCGACCCGGATGCGACGGGCCGCGTTGCGGCATCACGATGAAGCGGAGCAACCTGATATAGCGCACCCTGGATACTGCGCATCGACATAAACGAAGGTGGGCGCGATGGCAACCCGTGATCACGCCGGCACCAGTGCAGTTGACGGCAAGGCCGATGCCCTGGTGACCTACGAAACCCTTGACAACGGCAGGATCGCCCGGATCTGGCTCAACCGGCCCGAGGCACATAATGCCCAGAACCGCACTTTGCTGGTTCAGCTTGACGAGGCGTTCGGTCGCGCCGAGGCCGATGACGCCGTTCGCGTGGTGATCCTGGCGGCGCGCGGCAAGAACTTCTCCGCTGGCCACGACTTGGGGTCAGAGGCAGCTATCCTCGAGCGGCAACCCGGGCCCGCGCAACATCCGAGCTTTCGTTCGCTTGGCGCCACCCGCGACCCCATCGCTGAGAAGGTCTACCTGCAGGAGTGGCACTTCTACTTCCAAAACACTTGTCGCTGGCGTGATCTGCGCAAAATCACCATTGCTCAGGTTCAGGGCAATGCGATCGCGGCCGGATTGATGCTGATCTGGGCGTGTGATCTGATTGTCGCCGCCGACAACGCGAAATTCAGCGACGTCGTCGCGGTCCGCTTAGGAATGCCCGGTGTCGAATACTTTGCCCACCCTTGGGAATTCGGGCCACGTAAAGCTAAAGAACTGCTTTTGACCGGTGATTCGTTGGACGCCGACGAAGCCTACCGGCTGGGCATGGTGTCGAAGGTCTTTCCGGTCGATGAGCTGGAGGAGAAGACGCTGGAATTCGCCCGGCGCATCGCTGAGCGGCCGACGATGGCGGCGCTGCTGGTCAAAGATTCGGTTAACGCCGCCTCCGATGCCATGGGATTCACCGAGGCGTTGCGCCACGCGTTCCACGTCCACGAGCTCGGTCACGCGCACTGGGCGGCACACAACCAGAACCGCTACCCGGTCGGGTTGCCGCCCGATGTGGAGGATTGGCGCACGGCCAAGCCGACGAAACCGGCCCGCCGAGACACGCCCTGAGCGCGCCGGCCGCCTCCGCCACCGGGCCTCAGGGACAGGGCACGGTGACGGCGCGGCCGCGTCGGCACGGGCCGGTGTGACGGTTGTGACTATTGCGGTTTGGCTGGGCCCGGTTCTGCGCGGCGCCGCGGGGGCAGAGCAACCGTGGTGGCCGGCCCATGGTTCGATTACCAGAACCTGTTTCAGTTTGGGTGTGAGGGGCTGGTATGCGGCTTTCGTTCGAGCACCGGACATACCTGGTCACCGGCGGCGGCAGCGGCATCGGTAAAGCGGTGGCCGCCGGGCTGGTCACCGCTGGCGCGAACGTCCTGATCGTCGGTCGTCACGCTGATCGGCTGGCAGCGGCCGCCACCGAGATCGGCGCTGCCAGCTCCGGCGGGGGATCGATCCGTTACCAGCCCGCCGACGTCACCAACGAAGACGCGACCGCAGACGCCGTCGCCGCCGCGACAGCGTGGCACGGGCGGCTGCACGGGGTGGTGCATTGCGCGGGCGGCTCAGAGACCATCGGCCCGATCACCCGCATCGACTCGGACGCGTGGCGCCGCACGGTAGACCTCAATGTCAATGGCACCATGTACGTGCTCAAGCACGCCGCACGCGAGTTGGTCCGCGGCGGTGGCGGCGCGTTCGTCGGAATCTCCTCGATCGCAGCGAGTAACACCCATCGTTGGTTCGGCGCCTACGGGGTGACCAAATCCGCGGTCGACCACCTGATGAAGCTGGCCGCCGACGAACTCGGCCCGTCCTGGGTGCGGGTCAACGGCATCCGCCCCGGATTGATCCGCACAGACCTGGTCGCACCGATCACGAATTCCCCTGAGCTGAGCGAAGACTATCGAATCTGCACGCCGCTGCCGCGAGTCGGGGAAGTCGATGACGTCGCTAACTTGGCGATGTTTTTGCTCAGCGATGCCGCCGCCTGGATCACCGGTCAGATCATCAACGTCGACGGTGGACACGCGTTGCGCCGCGGCCCAGACTTTACCGCGATGCTGGAACCGGTGTTCGGGGCGGACGGGTTACGTGGAGTGGTCTGAGTCCCCTCCGGCATCGCGGGCGGCAAGGGTGGCGATCGCCGACCAATCCAGGTGCCCGGCACCGGCTGCCACCAGGGCCAGGAAGCGATCCCGCAACAGGCTGGCGACCGGCAACGGTACCTGGAGGTCTTCCGCAGCGGCCAGCACCAGCTGGACGTCTTTGAGGCCGAGCCGTGCCATGAACCCGGCCGGCTCGAAATCCTGGCGGGCGATCAGTCCGCCGTAGGTCTGATAGGCCGGTGCGCTGAACAGACTCGCGGTGAGGATATCGATGTAATGCAGTGGGTCGACACCAGCTTTGCCTATCAACGTCATTGCCTCACCAAGCGACTCGATGACCGAAGCAATGAGGAAGTTGGCGGAGAGTTTGACCAGGTTGGCGGTGTGCGGATGCTCAGATACCACGAAGGTGCGCTGACCGAGCGCATCGAACAGGGGTGTCAGCGGATCGAGCACTTGCGGTGCACCCGCGGCAATGACGAAAAGCCTTGCTGCAGTGGCTGCTTCGGGCCGGCCAAGGACCGGCGCAGCGACATAGAGCTGCCCGGCCTCGTGATGCGCCGAGGTGAGTTTTTTGGACAGGTCCACACTGATCGTGCTCGAAGAAATATGGGTGGCGCCTGGTCTGAGCGACGCCAGGATGCCGTTTTCGCCGAACGCCACCTGCTCGACGGCTTTATCGTCGGCCAACATCGTGACCACGGCGTCACCGGCGCAGGCTTCGGCGACGGTGCGTGCCGGTGTGGCGCCCTGCTGAACCAACGCGGTCATCTTTTCTGCGGTGCGGTTATAGACGGTGACGCGATGACCAGCTCTGATGAGGTTCGCGGCCATTCCGCGACCCATGTTGCCCAGTCCGATGAATCCGATATCCATACCTCCAGCATGCAGCGTCTTGCTGCGCGCGGCGTCAGGATCGAACCGATGGCGGGCAGAGGTTTCGGTTTTTGTACGGTTCAGGGTGTGACGTGGCAGGTCACGACGATGTGTCGATGTACGCTCCGACAGCGCGTTGTGAATCCCGGGCTCGGGTCGTTTTCTTGATTGTGAAATACGTTATCAGCCAGTTCTTTTAGCTTGATCCACTAGACGGGAGATTCGAATGAAGCGATTAGAGGCCAGTCGGGTCTTGGTCACCGGCGCGGCGTCGGGAATCGGCCGGGCCACCGCGCTGCGGCTGCTCGACGAAGGCGCTGCGGTGGTCGCCGCCGATATTGCGACCGGGGGCCTGGAGAAGACCCGCGCGCTGGCCGGTGAGGCCGGGACCGGTGAGCAACTGACCACTGTGGAGATGGACGTCGGTGCCGAAAACTCGGTGATCGACGGAGTGCGTGCGGCTGTCCGCGCGCTGGGCGGCCTGGACGCCCTGGTCAACGCGGCCGGGATGCTGCGCGCCGCGCACACCGAGCAGATGAGCCTGCAGCAGTGGAATCACATCATCACCGTCAACCTGACCGGCACCTTCCTTGTCGTTCGCGAGGCACTGCCCGCCCTACTGGAAAACCCCCGCAGCACGGTGGTGAACTTCAGCTCCACCTCTGCCTGCTTTGCGCACCCGTACATGGCGGCCTATGCGGCCAGCAAGGGTGGTGTGCAGTCTTTCACGCACGCATTAGCACTCGAATACGCGCGTCGGGGTTTGCGTGCAGTCTGCGTGGCACCCGGCAGCATCAAAACCGGGATCACGGATACCACAGCGGGTTACATTCCGACTGACGCGGATTGGTCGTTGTTCAGCAGGCTGTCCCCGATCTTGCCCACTACGCTGGAATCCAGCGGGGCGCCGATGGGCGATCCGGCTGCGGTCGCCGGTGTGGTCGCCATGCTGGTCTCTGAAGACGGGGCTTTCATCACGGGCACCGAAATCCGCATCGACGGTGGTACGCACGCGTGAGAGCCGGTATTTAATTCACGCAGGGAACACCGCCGCCGTCGATGGGCGCGCCTCGATCGGGTGTGGGTTCGGTGGTGGTGGTGCGTGACGGGTGGTGCGGCCCGGAAACCGTCGAGGCCATAGTGATGTCATCGTGTGCCGGGGCGGAGTAGTCGCTGTCGACGAACACCGCGACATGGCCGGGGTCCACGTGCGGATCCGGTCGGTCGGGCGCATCGATGCCAAGCAGGATCCCCACATTGCGGGCATCGGCGTCGGCACCGGCGCCGTAGGCGATCGTGGTGGCGCGGGGCTCGCCGGTGATCCGGTCACGGACCTGGCCTGTGGTGTAGCCGCTGCGCTTGAGCGTGCGCGACACTTCGCCGGCGAGCCCGCTGATGCTGCCGACATTGACCACGTCGACGATGGTGGAGCGGTTGGGTGCTGCCGATGCGGGGGTGGGCAGGGCGGTTCCGAAAGCGGCGGCCACCTCTGCCTTGATTGCTGCCGGGTCAACGATGTTGACATCTTGACCGTCGATGGTGTCGTAGCGAAGTACCGGCAGTGTGCGGTATTCCACGTGGGCGCCGGCCAGCGCGCCCATCCGGCGGAACTGGTTTTCATCCCACCCGGCAGAAAGCACCACATCTTTGCGCGCCACCGCCATCAGGCTTTTGAGCTTGCCCAGATCGGTGAAGGTGCCCGAATCCTGAAGTTGCCGCATCACCGACGCCAAGAACGCCTGCTGGCGATGGGTACGGTCGAGATCGCCGTTGTCCAGGCCATGGCGCTGCCGGACGAACGCCAGGGCTTGTTCTGCGTCCAGCGTCTGACGGCCCGCCGGAAAGTCCGCGCCGGAATACGGGTCATAAACGGCGTGTTTGAGACAGACCTCCACGCCGCCCAGACTCTGGGTCAGATCGTAGAACCCGGCCAGGTTGATCTCGGCGAAGTAGTCGATCGGAACCCCGGTCAGGTTGCGGACTGCACGTAACGTCGCGGCCCTGGCGGCTTCCCTTCCCCGGGTCTCCAATTGCCGCCGGTCGCTGACGCCTTGGTCCATGAGCTTCTGCTCGGTGTAGGCCTTGGTGAGTCCGTAGGCTTCCTTGATTTTGATGTGGCGGTATCCGGGAACTCCGGTGAAAGGCACGTAATCGTCGCGCGGGATGGAAAAGGCGACCACTTTGTCATCGGTGCCCACGTGCACCAGGATCAGCGTGTTCGTGTTGTAACCACCTGCGTCGGAGTCACCGGCGTGCAGGTGCTTCAAAATCGCCCACGGCAGGTCGTTACCGTCCTGGTCTTTTCTTGAGTCAAGGCCGATAAGCAGGATATTCATCGCGCCGCCGGTAGACCGCGGATCGTCGGACTGCAGGGCCTGCGAAACGGTGATGCCCCCAAAAGCGCTGCGGGCCACCCACCACCCCGCGCCGGTGAGCGTCAACGCCGCCGCCGACACCAACGTCAAGGCGCCGCGCACCGCCAGGTGCCGGCGCGCGTGCCGGGGCGGGCGAACCGCATGCCGGCGGTGTTTGCCCCCTGACCGCGTCGATATCCCCACCACGGTATCGACTCTGCCATAACCACTGCACCCGTCCGACACGCCGGTTTGTGACCAGCACAACGCTGCCGGCAGCCGTTCGACGCGGATATTCATCTGACCACTTGACGTCTGGTGTCTTCACCACCATACTGCTGGCATGGCGCTAAGGCCGGTGAGTCGTCGATCAGTGCCCGAAGAGGTTTTCGAACAGATCACGGCCGATGTGCTCAGCGGGGAGATGCAACCCGGTCAAGCGCTGCCCAGCGAGCGCCGTCTGGCGGAGATGCTCGGAGTGTCTCGGCCCGCGGTACGTGAGGCACTGAAACGGCTTTCGGCCGTCGGACTCATCGAGGTGCGCCAAGGTGACGTCACCACCGTGCGTGACTTCCGTCGGCATGCCGGCATGGATCTGTTGCCGCGGTTACTGTTTCGCGACGGCAAGCTCGACGTCTCGGTTGCCCACAGTATGCTCGAAGCCCGGCTGCGCACGGGTCCCAAGGTCGCGGAGCTGGCAGCCGAACGGCACGGGCCTGAGTTGTCCGACCTGCTTGACGAGTCGCTGCGCATACTCGAGACCGAAAACGATCCAACCGAGTGGCAACGCCACGCGCTCACATTTTGGGATCATGTTGTGGACGCGGCCGGTTCAATCGTATTTCGTTTGATGTACAACGAGTTCCGCGCTGCATATGAGCCTGCGCTGGCGGTGCTGGCGAGCGAGATCACGGCAGATATCAAGCGGCCCGATACCTACCGGAAGTTGGCCGACGCACTCTGCGCGGGCGACCCGGCCGGCGCGAAGCAGGCCGCCTACGACGTAATCGACCTGGCGAACACAACAATCATGTCGGCACTCGAGCGTTTGGGCGGTCCACAATGAGTATTCTGGCTGCGCGTTCCCCGCGCCCAAGCCGCACGCCTACGACCGGTGTGGCCAGTTTCGGCTCACCAACGCGACACCGCGTTTCGCGGGTTCGGTGTGGCCGCTCGGTGCGCCGGGAATCGATCTGGCGCCCTTGCGATTTACGACGGCTTCGTCGGCAGCATGATTGTTCGGGAAGACGTATCGATCCGGCGACGTATGCGATGACCACCTTCAATGCGTGCTGTTGACCTATCAGCGTGACCACATGCTGGTAGATCAGGCCAGCGTCACGGTCACGACCGGACCAGGAGGATTCATGCGAGAAGAGCTGCCGTTGGCAGGCGCCAGGCACGGTCACTCCGGGGAACTGGTCCGATGACCACCCACACCGCACTCGCCAACTATGTCCGTGACCAAATTCAGCCGGGGGCGGAAGCGGTTGGCGGGTTTTACCGGATGTGCGTGCTGACCGGGAAGGCACTGTGCCGACCGCGTTTCCAGTGGCGCGAGGCGATCCAGCAGGGCTGGTTCATCACGAGTGTCTCGTTATTGCCGACCATCGCCGTGGCGATTCCGCTTACCGTGCTCATTGTCTTTACCCTCAACATCTTGCTCGCCGAGTTCGGCGCCGCCGATATCTCGGGGGCGGGTGCTGCGCTGGGCGCGGTCACTCAGCTCGGCCCGATGACCACGGTGCTGGTGGTGGCCGGGGCCGGGGCAACAGCCATCTGCGCCGATCTGGGTGCGCGCACCATCCGCGAAGAGATCGACGCGATGGAGGTGCTCGGCATCGACCCCATCCAGCGGCTGGTGGTGCCCAGGGTGGTCGCCTCAACCTGCGTCGGGACCTTGCTCAACGGTGCCGTGATCACCATCGGGCTGGTCGGTGGTTTTCTCTTCGGCGTCTACATCCAGCACGTTTCGGCTGGTGCCTACGTTGCGACCCTCACCTTGGTCACTGGTTTGCCTGAGGTGATCATCTCCGTGGTCAAGTCGGCCATGTTCGGTCTGATCGCCGGCCTGGTGGGCTGTTACCGCGGACTGACCACCAAGGGCGGAGCCAAGGGCGTCGGGACCGCCGTCAACGAGACCTTGGTGTTATGCGTACTCGCGCTGTTCGCCGTCAACGTGGTGCTGACCACGATCGGCGTGCGATTCGGGACGGGGCGCTGACATGTCCGAAGTGTCAGCGATTGGTGTGCTCCGGGCCCGCTACCCCCGGACCGTCGCCGCCGTGAACCGCTACGGCGGCGCCGCAGCCCGGACGCTCGAGCAGATCGGGAGTTTCGCGCGGTTCACCCGCATCAGCGTCGGGCAGGTGTGGTGGGCGCTGAGCCGTTACCGCAGGGAGACGCTGCGGCTGATCGCCGAGATCGGCATGGGCACCGGTGCGATGGCCGTCATCGGCGGCACCGTCGCGATCATCGGCTTGGTGACGTTGTCCGGTGGCTCACTGATCGCCATCCAGGGGTTTGCATCGCTGGGCAATATCGGGGTCGAGGCGTTTACCGGATTCTTCGCCGCGTTGGCCAATACCCGTGTCGCGGCGCCAATCGTCGCCGGGGTGGCGCTGGCCGCGACGGTCGGCGCGGGCGCCACCGCCCAGCTGGGCGCCATGCGCATCAGCGAAGAAATCGACGCGCTGGAAGTCATGGGCATCAAATCGATCTCGTTTCTGGTGTCGACCCGGATCCTGGGGGGGCTGGTGGTGATCGTGCCGCTCTACGCCCTGGCGCTCGACATGGCTTTCACCTCGGGACAAGTCGTCACAACAGTGTTCTACGGGCAGTCAAACGGCACTTACGAACATTACTTTCGCACTTTCCTGCGTCCCGAGGATGTCGGTTGGTCGGTCGTGCAGGTCGTCGTCATCGCGGTGATCGTGATGATCACCCACTGCTATTACGGGTACACGGCCAGCGGCGGCCCGGTCGGCGTCGGCAGGGCCGTCGGTCGATCGATGCGTTTCTCGCTGGTGTCGGTGGTGATCGTTGTCCTACTCGCTGAGCTGGCGCTCTACGGCGTCAACCCGAACTTCAACCTGACCGTGTAACCGCTATGGCCGCGCCAGGGACGCCGACGAAGCTGCGCATCCAGCTTTACCTGGAGGGTGTCGTTCTGCTGTTAGTCGGCGCCGTGGTCCTTGCCCTGGTGTACATGCAGTTTCGGGGCGATTTCACCCCCAAGGTCGAATTGACGATGGTTGCCTCGCGGGCGGGTCTGGTGATGGACTCCGGATCGAAGGTCACCTACAACGGTGTCGTAATCGGGCGGGTGGCCAGCATCTCGCAGCTTGAACGCGACGGCAAGCCGGCCGCCAAGTTCGTGCTGGACGTGGACCCGAAGTACATCCATCTGATTCCGGCCAATGTGGACGTCAAAATCGAGGCGGCCACCTTGTTCGGCAACAAATTCGTTGCGCTTACGTCACCGAAGAATCCAGTGCCACAACGGATTTCCCCAGGCGATGTGATCGACGTGCAGTCTGTGACCACCGAGTTCAACACGTTGTTTGAGAGGCTCACCTCGATCTCCGAGAAAGTGGACCCGGTCAAACTGAATGCGACCTTGTCCGCGGTGGCGCAGGCACTGGACGGATTGGGCTCCAAGTTCGGGCAGTCGATCGTGAACGGCAACGCTATTCTGGAGCAGCTGAATCCGCGTATGCCGCAGATCCGCTATGACGTGCGACGGTTATCGGACCTTGCGGACATCTACGCGGCTGCATCGCCCGACCTGTGGGACTTTCTGCAGCACGCGGTGATTACGGCGCACACCCTCACAGCGCAGCAAGATGAACTGGATGCCGCGTTGTTAGCGGCGGTCGGGGCCGGCAACAACGGTGCTGGCATCTTGCGCAGGGGCGGGTCGTACCTCGTTCAGGGGGCCCGCGATTTGGTTCCTACCGCCCAGGTACTCGACACCTACAGCCCTGAACTGTTCTGTGCGGTCCGCAATCTTCACGATGTCGCTCCGAAGGTCGCCAAAGCAGTCGGCGGAAACGGCTATTCGCTGTCAGGTGTTGGGACGATCGTGGCCGCACCCAACCCGTACGTCTATCCGGATAATCTGCCGCGGATGAACGCCCACGGCGGGCCTGGTGGGCGACCGGGCTGTTGGGAGACCATCACCCGGGATTTATGGCCGGCACCGTATCTGGTGATGGACACCGGCGCCAGCATGGCCCCCTACAACCACTTTGAGCTTGGCCAGCCCATGTTCACCGAATACGTATGGGGCCGCCAATACGGGGAGAACACCATCAACCCATGAAAATCACCGGCACCGCGATCAGACTTGGCACCTTGTGGTTGGTGCTACTGATGTTCACCGTGATGGTCGTTGTGGTATTCGGCCAGGTGCGGTTCAACCGCACCACAGCGTACTCGGCGGTGTTCACCAGTGCCAGCGGACTACGGGCCGGGCAGTTTGTCCGAGCCGCGGGTGTGGAGGTCGGAAAGGTCTCCCGGGTGCGGCTGATCGACGGGGACAGGCGGGTGCTGGTCGATTTCACCGTTGACCGCTCGCTGCCTCTGGATCGGGCGACTACCGCATCGATCCGGTACCTCAACCTGATCGGCGACCGCTATCTGGAACTCAAACATGGCGACAGCGGTCAGCGACTGGCTCCGGGTGCCACCATTCCGGTCGAGCACACCCAGCCAGCCCTGGATCTGGATGCGCTGATCGGGGGGTTTCGCCCTCTTTTCCGGTCGCTGGACCCGGACAAGGTCAACACCATCGCCCAGGCGATCATCACCGTGTTCCAGGGCCAGGGCGGAACGATCGTTGACATCATCGACCAGACCGCTTCTCTCACAGCGAGTTTAGCCGACCGTGACCACGCGATAGGCGAGGTCATCAACAACCTGAATACCGTGCTGGCTACTACCGTCAAGCGTCACAAGGAGTTCGACCAAGCAATCGGTGACTTCGAGGAGCTGATCACCGGACTGAAGAACAGGGCCGATCCCCTGGCGAGCGCGGTGGCGCACATCAGCAGCGCCGCCGGTACCCTGGCCGACCTGCTGGGTGAGGATCGCCCCTTGTTGCACGGCAGCATCGGATACCTCGACGGCCTCCAGCAGCCACTAATCGACCGGCTGGCGGACGTCGACGACGTGCTGGCAAAGCTACCGGCCGCGTATCGGATCATCGGCCGGGCGGGTGGTCTTTACGGTGACTTCTTCAACTTCTACCTGTGCGACATTTCACTCAAGATCAACGGATTACAGCCCGGTGGTCCAGTACGCACCGTCAAGCTCTTTGGCCAGCCGACTGGAAGGTGCACCCCGCAATGAGGACACTGACAGAATCCAACCGTGGCCGCATCGGGCTGATGGGTGTCGTGGTCACGCTTCTCGTTATCGCCGTGGGGCAAAGCTTCACCAGCGTGCCGATGCTATTCGCCACGCCCATCTACTACGCGCAATTCACCGACACCGGCGGTCTCGGCAAGGGTGACAAGGTGCAGATCGCCGGCGTCAACGTCGGTCTGGTTCGCTCCCTGGCTATTCAGGGCGACAAGGTCGTTATTGGATTTTCACTGCCGGGAAGAACTATCGGCACCCAAAGCCGCGCAGCTATTCGCACCGACACCATTCTCGGGCGCAGGAACTTGGAGATCGAGCCCCGCGGTTCAGATCCATTGCAGGCCAACAGCGTTCTGCCATCAGGTCAGACCACCACGCCGTACCAAATCTACGACGCATTCGTCGACGTGACGAAGGCAGCCACGGGCTGGGACATCGACGTCGTCAAACGCTCACTAGATGTGTTGTCTCACACTCTCGATCAGACCTCCCCTCATTTGAGTGCCGTTCTCAGCGGTGTCAAGGGTTTCTCCGACACCCTTGGCAAGCGGGACGAACAGCTTAAGCAGCTGTTGGCCAACGCCAACAAGGTCGCTTCCGTGCTGGGCGATCGCAGCGAACAGATTGATGCGTTACTGGTGAACGCCAACACCCTGCTGGCCGCGTTCAAACGACGCAGCCAAGAGCTGGAAGCCCTGTTGAGCCATGTGTCGGCAGTGTCAACCCAGATCGTGGGATTGGTTGCGGACAGCCCGAACCTGCACCATGTGCTCAAGCAGTTGCGAACAGTTAGCGGTGAGCTGGTCAAGCGTAAAAACGATCTGTCCGATGTGTTGATAATGCTCAGCCGATACACCGCATCCCTGACCGAGGCTGTCGCTTCCGGCCCGTACTTCAAAGCTATCGCGGTAAACCTGCTGCCCCAGCAAATCCTGCAGCCGTGGGTGGATGCAGCGTTCAAAAAACGGGGCATCGACCCCGAGGAGTTCTGGCGCAGCGCCGGGCTACCGGCATTCCGGTTCCCGGACCCCAACGGGATTCGCTTCCCCAACGGTGCACCGCCCCCGGCGCCGCCGGTGCTGGAGGGTACCCCGGAGCATCCCGGACCCGCGGTCCCGCCGGGATCGCCGTGCTCCTACACCCCGCCAGCCGACGCACTGCCGCGGCCCGCTAACCCGCTGCCGTGCGCCGTGTCGGACCAAGGCCCGTTCGGTTCGGTTCCCGCCGGCTTTCCGGCCCCGTTCGATGTGGCGGCCTCCGCGCCGAATCCTGACGGCTCGGCACCGACGCCGGGGGTGCCGATCGCCGGACGTCCCGGGCAACCACCACCGGACGTGCCGGGCACGGCGGTGCCGCTCGCGCCGGGACCTCCGGGCGCGCGCGAGCCGCAGGGGCCGCCCGGTCCCCTTCCGCCCCCGCCGACGCCGGTGCCGCCCGGACCGCCCGCACCGCCGGGGCCCGGACCTCAGCTGCCGGCGCCCTTCATCACACCCGGCGGGACGGGGGGCAGCAGCCAATGAGCACCATCTTCGACATCCGTCAGCTTCGGCTGCCGAAAGTGTCCCGCAGGGCGATAGTGATTGCCTCGGTGGCGGTGATTTCGGCCCTTGTCGCAGCCGTTGCCGGTGCGCAGGTCTATAAGAAGCTCACCACCACCACGGTGGTCGCATATTTTTCCGAAGCCCTTGGTCTCTATCCGGGCGACAAAGTTCAGATCATGGGCGTGCGGGTGGGGTCGATCGACAAGATCGAACCCGAGGGCGACGCCATGCGGATCACCCTGCACTACAGCCGCAAATACAAGGTGCCCGCCAAAGCCACCGCCTCGATCCTCAACCCATCCCTGGTCGCTTCCCGCAGCATCCAGCTCTCACCGCCCTACACCGGTGGACCGGTGCTGAAAGACGGCGCGGTGATCCCGGTCGAGCGTACCCAGGTGCCTGTCGAGTGGGACCAGCTGCGCGACTCCCTGAACAACATCCTCCGACAGCTGGGCCCGACCGCACAGCATTCGAAGGGCCCGTTCGGTGACCTCATCGAATCGGCCGCGGACAGCTTGGCCGGCAAGGGAAAACAGGTCAACGAGACCCTGACCAGTTTGTCGCGCGCGCTCACCGCCCTCAACGAAGGTCGGGGAGACTTCGTGGCGGTAACGCGCAGCTTGGCACTATTCATTAGCGCGCTGTATCACAACGATCAACAGTTCGCGGCCCTCAACCACAACCTCGCCCAGTTCACCCGGTGGTTCACCACATCCGACCATGAACTGGCCGACACCGTTCAGCGGGTCGACGACGCGCTGGTCACGGTTCGAAAGTTTCTCGACGACAACGGGTCAGTGCTGACTCACGACGTCAACAACCTCGCCGAGGCCACCACCGCGATCCTGCAACCCGAGCCGCGTGAGGGCCTGGAGACCGCCCTACACGCGCTGCCGGCTTTTGCCGGCAACTTCAACAACATCTACCAGCCGGTCCACGGCGCGCTGGTGGGTATGGGTGTGTTCCCGAACTTCGCGAACCCCATCCAGGGCATCTGCAGCGCTATCCAAGCCGGCAGCCGGTTGGGTTATCAGGAATCAGCGGAGCTGTGCGCCCAGTATCTGGCGCCGATTCTGGACGCCGTCAAGTTCAACTACCTGCCGTTCGGCGTGAATTTGTGGAGTACGGCCGCCACCCTGCCCAAGGAAGTGGCCTACTCCGAGGAGCGGCTGCGCCCGCCGCCCGGGTACAAAGACACGACCGTGCCGGGGATCTTTGCCCGAGACACTCCGTTCTCGCACGGAAACCATGAGCCGGGTTGGATCGTCGCCCCCGGGATGCAGGGCACGCCGGTTCAACCGTTCACCGCGAACATGCTGACTCCCGAATCGCTAGCCGAACTTCTTGGTGGACCCGACATCACACCCCCACCCCCGGGAACCACTCTGCCCGGATCGCCGAATGCCTACGACGAGTCCAATCCGTTGCCGCCGCCGTGGTATCCGCAGCCCCCGCCGCCGCCCAAGGTGGTTCCCGCGCCGTCTTCGGGTGCGGCAGCCGGGCTGCCCGCACCCAATGGCTCCGCACCGAGTGGGCCGCGCCGATGACCCGCGCAGCGACACGGCTGATCCTCGGCGCCGGGCACCGCGGGCTGGTCTTGCTGCTGGCCACGCTGATGCTGAGTTCATGTACGTGGCGTGGCATCGCGAACCTGCCGTTGCCAAGCGATCGCGGTACCGGTCCTCACCACCTGACGATCTACGTCCAGGTGCCCGACACGCTCGCGCTGAACACCAACAGCCGGGTGCGGGTCGCCGACGTCTGGGTCGGCACGGTACGTGATATCAGCCTGAAAAACTGGATCGCCACACTGACACTGGACCTCGATCCGACTGTGCAGCTACCGGCCAACGCGACCGCGAAGATCGGCCAGACCAGCCTACTGGGCACCCAGCACATCGAGTTGGCCGCTCCGGCCCACCCGTCGCCACGGCCATTGCGGAGTGGCGACACGATCGGGCTGAATCACTCCACGGCGTACCCCACCGTCGAGCGGACGTTGGCCAGCATCGCGGTCATCCTCAACGGTGGCGGCATCCCACACCTTGAGCTCATCCAAAACGAGATTCTCAACGTCCTTGACGGCCACGTCGACCAGATCCGCGAATTCCTCACGCGGCTGGACACGTTCACTGCCGAACTCAACCGTCAGCGCGAAGATCTCACCCGCGCGATCGACTCCACCAACCAGCTGCTGACAATTGTCGCGAAGCACGACGAGACCCTCGATCACGTGCTCACAGCGATCCCGCCGCTGATCCGGCATTTCGCCGACGCCCGCGATCTGTTCGCTGACGCCACCGAATCCCTGGGGCGGTTCAGCGACGCCGCAAACCGCACCCTGTCCGCGACGCGACCCGGTCTGCACCAGGACTTGCAGTCGCTCCAGCGGCCGCTCAAGCAGCTGGGTCGGGCCTCTCCCTATGCGGTTGGCGCGCTGAAGTTGTTGCTCACGGCGCCGTTCAACATCGACAACGTGCCCAAAGTGATCCGCGGCGACTACATCAACGTGTCGGCGACGGCCGACCTGACGCTGTCCACCCTCGATAACGCGCTGCTGAGCGGCACGGGCTTTTCCGGGATGCTGCGGGCACTGGAGCAGTCCTGGGGACGGGATCCGGGCACCATGATCCCCGACGTGCGCTACACGCCGAACCCCAACGATGTGCCGGGCGGACCCCTGGTGGAACGGAGCGAATGAGATGCTGCCGCGCCTGCTCAAGATCCAACTGGTGTTGCTGACCGGAATCTCGGTCGTCGCGGTGGTGGTCTTGGGCTGGTATTACCTGCGGATCCCCGCCCTTTTGGGTGTTGGTCGGTACACGCTGTATGCCGATTTGCCGCAATCCGGCGGGCTTTACCGAACCGCCAACGTCACATACCGGGGCATGACCATCGGCAAGGTGATCGCTGTCGAACCCACGGAGCGGGGCGCACGGGCGGTGCTGAGCATTGATGCGGGCTATCAGATCCCGGTCGACGCCTCGGCAAACGTGCACTCGGTGTCGGCGGTGGGCGAGCAGTACCTCGACCTGGTATCGGCCAGCAACCACGGTCCGTACTTCCGGACTGGGCAAACCATCCTCAAAAGCAAGGTGCCCAGCCAGATCGGCCCGGCATTAGACGCCGCCAACCAGGGATTGGCGGCGCTGCCGATAAATAAGGTGGAATCGCTGCTCAATGAGACATCGCAGGCGGTGGGCGGGTTGGGGCCCTCCCTGCAGCGGCTCGTCGACGCTACTCAGGCCATCGCCCACGACGTCAAGGGCAGCATCAACGACATCAACACGATCATCATGCATTCAGCGCCAATCATCGACAGCCAGGCCAATTCCGGCGATGCGATCGCGCAGTGGGCAGCCGGCCTCGCCACCCTCGCCGCCCAGACCGCGCAGCAAGACCGCGCGGTGCGCAACATTCTGGCCAACACGGCACCGACGGTCGGCCAAGTCAGCGCGACGTTCGACAACGTTCGCGACTCGCTGCCGCAGACACTGGCCAACCTTGAGGTTGTGTTCGATCTGCTCAAGCGTTATCACAACGGCGTCGAACAGTTGCTGGTGTTTCTTCCGCAGTCGGCTGCGGTCTCGCAGGCCGCTACCTCCGCCTATCCCGATCATGCGTCGGTGGACGTTGCCTTGGCGATCAACCAACCACCGCCGTGCCTGACCGGATTCCTCCCGGCGTCGCAGTGGCGCTCACCAGCGGACACCAGCACCGCCCCGCTACCGGCCGGCACCTACTGCAAGATTCCGCAAGACACCCCCGCCAACGTGGTGCGCGGCGCCCGTAACTACCCATGCGTGGACGTGCCCGGCAAGCGGGCGGCCACCCCGCGGGAATGCCGCAGCCCCCAGCCCTATGTGCCGCTGGGCACCAATCCCTGGTACGGCGACCCCAACCAGATCCGCAACTGCCCCGCACCCGGGGCGCGGTGTGACCAGCCAGTGGATCCGGGCCGGGTCATCCCCGCCCCATCGGTCAACAACGGCCTCAACCCGTTGCCGGCCGATCAGCTGCCCGCACCCCCGCCTCCGGTCAGCGATCCACTGCAGCGACCGGGGTCGGGCACTGTCCGATGCAACGGGCAGCAACCCAACCCGTGTATCTATGTTCCGTTCGCGGCCCCCACAGCGATCTACGACGTGCAGAGCGGCGATGTTGTCGGTCCCGACGGTCTGACGTACACCGTTGACAGTCCGGGCAACCTCGGCGACGAGGGGTGGAAGCAGATGCTGGCGCCGGCGGGGTGAACAGTCGAGTTCCGCCTTGCGCGCACCCAGACGCACGAAAATGACCTCTCCGCAGATGTCGTGTGGACGGTTCGGCCAGCTGCCCATGTCCCATGCCAAGCACATGGAGGAGGGCATCATGCCCAAGACGCCCCCCTCGAAGGCAACCGCGGACATGTCATACCAGCATCCGGTTGCTCAAATACTTTGGTGCGCATGCTGATCTCGATCGTGCTGGATCACCGCGCGGAGTGCTGCGAACTGATCGCGAAGCTCAATGCGCCGTTACGGCAGCAACCCGAAGCGGATCGGACCCAGATCCGAGATCCGCACCGAGCGGTGAACTCCGGGCCGGAAACACCAGGGTGTTGCGGCAGGCACCCGCCCAGGTCATCGAGCAACGGCCCGGCCCGGTTCGCGAGTGACCCGATCAGGCTGATACCGGGGCTACCGGCATTCCGCTCAATGGGTCAATGAGATGACGATCTTGCGCTCGTCGGGCTCGCCGGGACGTTAGCCTTTTATCGTTCCGACAACGGCGGAGGATCCGATGGCTGCAACCTGGGACACGATCGATCGCTACGTCGTCATCTCGACGGACACTCATGCCGGCGCCGATCTTCACGACTACAAACGGTATCTGCCGGCGCGTCTGCACGACGAATTCGACGCCTGGGCCACGACGTACATGAGCCCGTTCGACGACCTGATCATCGCCACCGCCAACCGAAACTGGGACCACGAATTCCGGATGGCAGAAATGGACGCCGACGGAGTGGCCGCCGAGGTGCTGCTGCCGAACACTGTTCCGCCATTCTTCCCGACCACCCCCAACATCACAATCAACCTGCCCCGCACCCGCGAAGAGTTCGAGAAGCGTTGGGCCGGTGTGCAGGCCCACAACCGCTGGCAAGTCGACTTCTGTTCGCTCGCTCCGGCCCGGCGTCGCGGGTTGATCCAGATCTTTCCCAACGATGTCGACCTGGCATTGGAGGAGATACGCTGGGGCGCCGGGCAGGACTGCTTCGGCGGCGTGCTCATCCCGCCCGTCTCGCCCGGTGACTCGCAGGTCGCCCCGCTTTTTCATACCCGCTACGAACCGATCTGGGCGCTGTGCGCCGACCTGGACCTGACGGTTGTGCAGCACGCGGGAGCCGGTAGCCCCGAGATGCCGATGGACCAGCCGGCATCCAATGCGGTGCTGATCACCGAGATGGCGCTGTGGGCCCAGCGCACCCTGGGCCATCTCATATTGGCTGGCGTATTCGAACGTTATCCGACACTACGATTCGTGCCAACCGAGCAGGGCACGCTGTGGGTGCAGCAGCAGCTGGCCGTGCTCGACGCCATGGTGCCCACCATGAAATCGGAGGCCCACAACCGCACCTACGGCATGTTCGGGGGGTCGTCTGTCGACGCGTTGACACTGACCCCGAGCGAATACGCCCAGCGGAACTGTTATCTGGCCTGCGCGTTGGCCCCCTATGACTCCGCAACGATCGATTTCATGGGGGCCGACCACATCATGTGGGGCAGTGACTACCCGCACGAAGAGGGCTTAGCGCCCCACTCCAAGCTGGCCATCCGCTGGGCCCTGCACGACAGGTCGCAAGATGAGTGCCGAAAGATCTTGGGCGGCAACGCCGCTCGGCTATACCGTTTCGACCTTGATGCGTTGGTTCCGGTGGCCACCAAAATCGGGCCGACAGTCGCCGAGGTGCACACACCGCTTGGCGACACCGGTTATCGCGCGCCGGCCGCTTTCGGCTACCGGCCGTTTGAAGGTGGCCTGGCCCTCAAGCGTCTGGCACCCGAACGCAGCTAACGTCGCAGCAACCATGGGTTCGCCACCGGCCCCGGCTCGGCTGGGCGTGGCCTTTGCGTGTCGCGGGCCGAACGGCGCGCCCCGCGGATAGTGGACGCACAGACTAAGCCGAAAGAGCCCGGCACCAGCGCACCCTCTCAGTTCCTCAGTGGCGCAATCGATCTTCTCCCTGGCGACGGTGAGCAGCTGCTTGAAGGCGAGTTGCGCCAACTGCCGATGTCGGCGGTCTAGACCTGCACATAGCCGAGGCTCTTGAGTTCACTCACCGCGGCGTCTTAGATCATGGCCCGCAGCGGGCCCTGCGGTTCGATACCCAGCGAGCTTAGCGCCGAGGCGTGGAACACGGTGCCGGGCACGTGGATGGCGTGGGCGAGACCGGCGTGCGCGTCGCGCCAATAGCGTTGCAGCGGTTTGTCCATCCGCAAGGCGTTGCCCCCGGAGCGGGAGAAAATCTGGTCGACGGCCATGACCGCACGCCACGCCGCACGGATCTGGGTGCGACGTCCGGCAGCGCGGTCCTGAAACGACACGTCCTTGCCGGCTTCGACGATATCGTAGATGCGGTCCACATTGGCCAGCAGTTCCTGGCGGGCGGCGTTGATGTCGGCGGCGGCTTCGCCGATCGCGTACATGACGTATGGATCGTCCTTGATCGCGGTGCCGGTCGCTCCCACCCGGTCTCGTTGATAGTCCAGGTGGGCGGCCAATGCCCCTTCGGCGATGCCGACGACCGCCGCCGTGATCCCCAGCGGGAACATCGTCGACCACGGCATCAGATACAGCGGCTTGGTCATGCCGGCCTTACGTTGCGCAGTGCCGTCCATGACCTCGGTGGCATCCATCGTCCGGTAGTCGGGCACAAACGCGTCGCGCACGATGATGTCCTTGGAGCCGGTGCCGCGCAGCCCCACGACGTTCCACGAGTCCTCGACGATCTGGTAGTCCTTGCGCGGCAGGATCATGTGCAGCATCTGCGGAGGCATGACCGGCGTGCCGTCGGCGTCGCCGAGCATGGCGCCCAGGATGATCCAGTCGCACTGATCGGTGCCGGAGCTGAACTGCCAGTGACCGCTAAAAAGGTAGCCGCCGTCGACGGGTTTGGCCACGCCCTGCGGCGCATACGGGGACGCCACCCAGGTGTCGAAGTCATCGGCCCAGATCTCCTCAGCCACCCGTGGATCGGCATAGGCCAGCTGGTAGGGGTGCACCGCCACCACACCGGTGATCCAGCCGGCGGCGGGATCAAGGGCGGCGGTGGCCATCACGGTCTCGGCGAACTCGCGAGGATGGACCTCGTAGCCGCCGTACTTCGCGGTTTGCAGCAGCCGGATCGACCCGACCTCTTTCATCGCTTTGGTGGTCTGATCGGTCAGCCGGCCGATGCGCTCCGCCTCGACGGCCTGCTCGCGCAGCTGGTCGGCGATGTCCATCACCCGGTCGATTACTCGTTTGGTCATGCTGTCGTCCTTACGTCGAGGGTCGCGATCGATGGTCTGCTGCCCGTGATGATGACATCTTTGATGCTCGCGGTGAGCGGAAAAGCTGTTCCGGGGACCCGCGGTGTCGGGCCCACACGCAGGCTGCCATCGTCGCCGCATGAGCCGATCCGTGAACCGGCCCAGCCTGACCCCTGAGAATCCGTGCGTTGCTCGATGGTCGGGTGCGGATCACGACCGTTCACCACAGCCATACACCGGAAAGTGTGCTGACGTCGGACACCACCGCGTGCGGCGGCCGGAGGCCAAGACTGGGGGAGCAAGGGTGGACCGCCAGGCCAACCGTCACATACGTTATGGGCCAGTACGCCGGCGGGGGAACACATGAAGCGACTTGAGGGCGGCCGCCTCCGGCTGACCGGCGCCGCCCGCGGTAACGAGCAGTCCACCGCGCTGCGGCTGCTGGAGAAGTACGCGGTCATGGGGCCGCCGGCATCGCCGCTGACGGTCTGGACCAAATCCGCGCCCAGGATGCGGGCGAGAGGGGAGCGGTTCACCACTGCGGGAACGTCGGCGACGAGAAATCCGTGATCGACTCGACCCGTCCCGGTATGACGGCCTGCCGGCAAGGGCAATGTCGAGTTTTTACCCAAGCCCTCGCGCGACTATGCGCGCCAGGGTCTGCGCGCGGTGTGCGTCGCCCCCGCCCGTATCACGATCTCCGATGTCAAGGGGGATTACATTCCGCCCGATACGGATTGGTCGTTCGCTAAGCTGTCACCGATCTTGCTCACCAGACTGGAATCCAGCGGGGCGTCAGCGGGTGATCCTGCGGGCCGTTACCGGCGTGGTCGGCGCGCTGGCGTCCGAGGGCGGCGCGTTCACCGGCACCGAAATCCGAGACGGGGGAACCCACGCATGACAGCTGATCTGAGCTACGACACCACCCGTCGCGAGATCGCGACCGAGGCAGGTGTTTTGCGCTATCACGAGGCCGGCGAGGGGCCGCCGCTGCTGCTGTTACACGGCTCCGGGGCCGGAGTGACGGGATGGCGCAATTTCCGGGGGGTGCTGCCCGCGTTCGCCGCGCACTTCCGTTGTCTGATCCTGGAATTCCCCGGCTTCGGTATCAGCGACGACTTCGGGGGCCACCCTTTGCTCACCGCGTTCGACGCGGTGGTCCGGTTCGTCGACGCGCTCGGTCTGGACACCGTCGATATCCTGGGCAACTCGATGGGCGGCGGCGTGGCAATCAACTACGCGCTCGCCCATCCCGAGCGGGTGCGCCGGCTGGTGACCATCGGCGGTATCGGCCTCAACATCTTCAGCCCGGGTCCCGCGGAAGGGATCCGGTTGCTGCAGGAATTCGTCGACGACCCGACCCGTGAACGACTGATCCGCTGGCTGCACTCGATGGTCTACGACCCTGCGGTGGTCACCGAGGAACTCATCGAGGAGCGCTGGCGCCATGCCACCGATCCTGAAACGCTGGCCGCCGCGCGCAGAATGTACGGCAAAGAGGCGTTCACGCAGCTGACCAAGGCCATGGAATCGTCCCCGGGACCGCAGCCGTGGGCGGTGATGCATCGGCTTACGGCGCCGACGTTGATCACCTGGGGCCGCGATGACCGGGTGAGCCCGCTGGACATGGCGCTGATCCCGATGCGCACCATCCCCAACGCCGAACTGCACGTGTTTCCCAAGTGCGGGCACTGGACAATGATCGAGGCCAAAGACGCGTTCGAAACCGTCGTGTTGGCTTTCTTGCTCCGCAAGGGCACCGCGCGGTAGCGCCGATCAGGGTTGCCGGCTGCTCGCCCCGCGCAGCGCGTATCGCTTCTTGCGTAGTGGACGGCTGATGCGAGGCCGGTTTCACGAGCGCATCACCGGTGTGGTTGAGTAAACCTGCCAACTGTCGGGGCAGCAACGTGACTCGGGCCATCGGGTCGTCGGTGAGCGAAGCCGCGGGTTGGCGTGGCAAGGGTGAATCACTGGGTGCGGGTGTCGCCCTGGTGGACCGTACGCAGGGTTGGCGCCGGCGTATGGTGCGACGGTGGCCGCGCGTTACTGTGCTTTGGTCGGCCTCCGCAACAAGCCGATAGAAAAGTTGGGCGCAGTCATGACCACAGCAGCAGAGACGTCGGCGATCGAATCGCGCGTCGGCCACTACTACCAGATGGACCGCACCTATCTGGTCGGCCGCGAAAAGCTACGCGAGTACGCCCGGGCAGTGCAGGACTATCACCCCGCCCACTGGGATGTCGCCGCCGCCGCGGAATTGGGCTATCCGGATTTGGTGGCACCGCTGACCTTCACGTCGGTCCCGGGCATGGCCTGCAACCGCCGCATGTTCGAGTCGGTGGTGGTCGGCTACCACACCTATGTGCAGACCGAAGAAGTCTTCGAGCAGCACCGGCCGATCGTCGCCGGCGACGAGCTGCAGGTCGATGTCGAACTGTCGTCGGTGCGACGGATCGCCGGCCGCGACCTGATCACGGTGACCAATACCTTCACTGATAGGGCCGGTGAACGCGTGCACACTCTGCACACCACCGTCGTTGGCGTCACCGCTGAGGATGTCGATCCGGCGATCAAAACGGCCGCACAGAACGCGATGATGCACGACGTGAACATCGCCGCAATCGGTGAATCCGATGCTGATTACGTGAAGACGGTGCGCCCCGAAGGCGAAGTCCGGATCGCTGCAGGTGGCATCACCCGCACACCGGGGACGTTGTTCTTCGACGAGGTGCGGGTCGGCGACGAGCTACCGGTGCACCATGCGCGGCTGTCCCGCGGTGACCTGGTGAACTATGCCGGTGTGGCCGGCGACGCCAACCCGATCCACTGGGACGAAGACATCGCCAAGCTGGCCGGGCTGCCCGATGTGATCGCCCACGGGATGCTCACCATGGGTTTGGGTGCCGGATTCGTCTCGGCGTGGTCGGGCGACCCCGGTGCGGTGACCCGCTATGCGGTGCGGCTGTCGCAGCCCGCGATCGTGTCGGCCGCCGAAGGCGCAGACATCGAATTCAGCGGCCGGATCAAATCGTTGGACCCGGCAACCCGCTCCGGTGTCGTCATCGTCTCCGCGAAGTCGGGTGGCCGCAAAATATTCGGCCTGGCGACGTTGACCGTCCGCTTCCGCTGACCCCGCGGTTGGGATCCACGTGCCCGATGTCGTGTGACGGGGCGGCGCCTACCCCAATCAGCGGCCCCGCAGTGCGGCCATGGACAGCATTCGTGTCATGTCTCCACAAGGTGGGGGGAAGGCTCCGCCCCCGTCAACCAGTGGCGGCCGACCCGGCGGGCGGTTTCCCACTTGGGGATGCTCACTGCATCGTCTTGGCCGAGGTCCTCGGGGGTCGGCCCGATGCGTTGGGCCAGGGGAGCGAGGGCGTTCAGGTCGAAGTTGTACACCTCGGCTGCTGCCAGGCCCAGCATCTGGCGGGTTTCCTCGATGGGGACGTCCCAAAAAGAGCGCCGCAGCCATTCACGGGTATGCGGCCAAGTTCCCTCCGGATGGGGGAAGTCATTGCCCCACAACATGTTTGGCACACCGATCTCGTAGCGCCGCGCCAGCTCCCTGCGCTCCGTGGTGGTGGCCCCGATGAAACAGTTGCGGTCGAAGTAGGCTGAGGGCGGCATCGTCAGATCGCCCTCCATCAGATGGCTCATCTTCTTGGCCGAGTGCTCGCGCAAATACCGCGTATCCATCAGCCAGAGCAGGTCGTTGGCCCAGAATGCGCCACACTCCGTGACTCCCCATCGCAGCCGGGGGAAGCGCTCGAACACGCCTGACCACAGTGCGAACCACAGCGGCCGGGCCCCCCACCAGCGCACCTCGGTGACATAGATGCCCAGATGTCCGCCGTACTCCTCCTGCGGGGCGGGACCGGAGTGGGTGTGCACCGGCATCTGCAGGTCCTGGCAGGCGGCCCAGACCTTGTCGTAGCGACGGTCGTGGTAGGGCGGGTAGCCGACCCAGCGCGCGGGGATCAGAATCCCGCCCCGCAACCCCGATTCCGCGGCTCGGGTGATTTCGGCCACCGCCGCGTCGACATCCGCCAGTATCGGCACGACCGCGACCCCGGCCCGCCGCTCGGGGCTGTGGCTGCACAGCTCGGCCAGCCAGCGGTTGTGCGCCCGGGCCCCGGCCATGGCACGCCCCGGGTCGAGCTCGCCCGATTGGCCCAGACCGGCCCCGAACGGGGCCCCGGCGACCCCGGTTACGGCGTCGGCGTCGGGGAAGATAACCTCGCCGGCCACCCCGTCGCCGTCGAGTTCCTTGTCCCGCAGCCCGACATCCCATCCGCCGGCGATACCCTCTCCATGCTCGGCGAACCACGCCTGCGCGAATTGCTCATCGATGAACTCGCCAACCTGCGGCGCGGCAGCCTTTTCGGCCAGGTACGCCTCGAACTCCTCCCGATACTCCGGGTCGACATATTCGCGGTACCGTTCGGTGGGCAGCTCGGCGTGACAGTCCGCGGAGATGATCACATAGGGGTCCACAGGCGTCCTTTCGTTACCAGGCACGGATGGGGTCAGGCTCGAAGACGGTGCTGCGCGCATCGGCGGGTACGGCCGCCAGCGGCTCGGCCACCTCGGCCACGGTCGGGCCGATCCGGTCCACGAGGGGCGCGAGCGCCTGGAGGTCGAAGCCATAGACGCTCGCCGCAGTACCGCCCACCATGGCCGCCACCTCGTCGGCCGGGACACCGCTGAAGGTATGGCGCAGCGCCTCGCGCGTGTAGGGAGCGGTGCCCTCGAAATGTGGGTAATCACTTCCCCACATGATCTTCTCGACGCCGATTCGGTGGCGCTCGGCGCATTCGACGGGTCGCATGAAGCTGGCGCCGACATAACACTGGCGGGCCCAGTACTGGCTGGGCTTAAGGGGTAATGAGCCGGCGGTCGGCCCGGCGAACCGAGCGATCGCCGAGCTCGCTCGCCCATAACGCGCGACCGCGACGTCGAGCGAGTCGAGGGTCGCCGGTATCCAGCCGGCGCCCTGCTCGGTGAAGACCACGGTGAGGTCCGGATGGCGATCGAGTACGCCACTGAAGATCAGATGCCACAGCGCCCGATGCGCCCACCAGTGCGTCTCGTACACCCACACCGCGAACGAGCTGCCCCACCCGTCGGTCGGGCTCGGCCCGGCGTTGCCACCGTGGTGGTTGACCACCACGCCCGCTTGCTCGCACGCCGCCCACAGCGGCTCCCAGTGCTCGGCGTAGAGCGGAGGGATGCCGCTGCCGGGGACGACTCCGGGCAGCAGCACACCGCCGCGCAGCCCCAGTTTCGCGATCTGGGCAATTTCGGTGACAGCCTCGTCGAGATCGCCGAGCAGGATCTGGCCTACCCCGGCGCGCCGCTCGGGCGAGGCGGAGCAGAAGTCGGCCAGCCAGCGATTGTGCGCACGCAGTCCGGCCCAGCGCAGCTCAAGCTCGCGGACGGTCTCCGGCGGGGGTGCGGCCAGGCTCGCCTGGGGGAAGAACGGCGGCACCGTATTGGGGAAGATGACCTCCCCCGCAATGCCTTCCCGGTCCAGATCAGCGTTGCGCCGGTCGCTGTTCCAATTGCGTTCGGCGTCGGGTTCGGTGAGGTCGGCGAACGGGTTGACGTATGTCTTTGCCCAGCCGTCGAATTCGTCGCGGTACTGCGGATCGAGGTACTCGCGGTAGTCGAGCAGATCCGCACCGGCGTGGCAGTCGGCCGAGATGACCGTATACCGATCCATGCGCTATACCCGCGCGGGCTCGGGTCCAGGGGCCGCGAGCAATGCTTCGTTGTCATAGGGCTCGTCGTAGCGCTGGTGCACATACGGCAGCAGCCACTCCTGCGGTACCCGCGCGGCGATCCGTCCCACCTGGACGGTGCGCCGGCGACACCAGGTGATCGAGCTGATCTGGCGGACCACGATGTCGGCCACCGGATCCAGTGGCGACTCCCCCAATTCGATTGTGCCGTCGATGTTTTCGAACAGCTCGTAGTGGCGGTGATATTCACCGTAGACCAGGTGCGGATCGGTGATACCGCTGCCGTCGGGAGCCCGCAGGAACTTGAAGTAGAACTCGGTGTCGACCTGGTCGGGTGGCAACTGCGCCGGGCCAGTGACCTGACCGTTCACTCGGATGAGCTGATAGCCTAGCCGGTCAACTGTCGCGGTGACGCGATCGTCGTCACGCTGCACGTCGATGTGAGCCAATTTCTTGGGTTCGCCGAATGTTTCGCGCCCACCCGTGACCGATTGCTCGGTGGACTGGGGCATGAAGAGGGGATAGTCGCCGTGCAGCTCGCCATGCCGGGCGGTCACCGAAAACACCGCCGATCCGAATGGCGGTCTGCCCTCGATCCGGACCCGCTGAAGCTGAACGCGCACCAATGGCTCGGCCGCCGGTTCCAGCGGCTTGGGCAAGACGGCCGCGACAATCTCCGGATCGGTGAGGTACGTGACAGTCACCGCTTCGGTGGCGATCGGCGCCTTGGTGGCGTCGACCTCGTGATCGACTTGCGCCTCGGGCGGGCGAGGGCCATACCGAATTATCTTGGTGCTCAATGCTTTCCTCCTTCGGTAGCGGGCGTCTTCGCGGCGCTCTGGCTGAGCACGTCGACCAGGTAGTCGGGGTTGCTGCGAGCAAGGATCGACGTCGCCTTGCGGCGCACGACGTCCTCAGCGGGTGTGGGGGGACCCATCATCCAGAAGCGGTCTGCCCGGATTCCCTCGACGACCTGGTCAGCGACCGTCTCGAGCGGAGTGAACTCGATACGTGCGCCGGCGGCCTCGAAGCGGGCCACAACGTCTGCCAGCGTGTGCTCGGGTGTGCGACGTTTCTGTGTCGGGGCGTAGCGCTGCGGCCGGTGCCGCCACGACTCCCAAATGCCGGTGTTCAAAAAACCGCCCGGGAAAAGAACGTGCGCCCGCACCCGCGTCCCGGTCATCTGCAGGTGGGTGTAGAGGCTTTCGGTCAGGCAGAGCACCGCGGCCTTGGTCATCGGGTAGACCGCCGTGGCCGGTCCGCCCATGGCCCCCCGGGCGATCGGCGCGAACCCGCCGTTGCCCGAACAGGTGTTGATCACATGTCCGTCGCCCTGCCCCAGCAGCATCGGCACGAACGCCTTGATCCCGTGGATGACGCCGAGCACGTTGACGTCGATCCCCCAGCGCCAATCGGCCAGGTCGTGTTCCCACATATACCCTTCGGAGACCGCGCCGGTGCCCGCGTTGTTACACACCACGTGCACCGCGCCGAAGCGATCGAGCGTCTCCTTGGCGAGCGACTCGACCGAGGAATAGTCGGTCACATCGGTAACCACGCCAGCGGCCTCGATGCCCTCGCCCGCGAGTGCCCGGGTTGCCTGGTCCAGCGGTTCTTTGCGGACATCGGCCAGTACCACCTTCATACCTTCCTGGCCGAAGCGCCTGCCCAGGGCCCGGCCGATGCCGCCGGCTCCACCGGTGACGACCGCCACCCTGCCTTGAAGATCCGTCATTGTGGCCATGGTCACATGGTCGCTTATGACACCGCAAGCAGTCGCATTATGCGACCATGGCGCTATGGCTCCGCGTCCCTCACCCCAGACCGAACGGGTCGTGAAGCTGTTCGAGCATCTCGCGGGGGATGCGAGCCGGGGGATGACGTTGGCCGACGTATCGCGGCACTTGAGCGTCCATAAGGCCAGCTGCCACTCGATGCTGTCCGAACTGCTCCGGGCCGGTTGGTTGCTGCGCGACCCTGTTCGCAAGACCTACCACCTCGGTCCGGCTCTGGTCCGGCTCGGCCGGGAGGCGGCCAGCCGTTATCCGGCTCTGGTGTTGGCCCGCTCTGTGATGGCTGAGCTGGCGGCCGCGACCGGCGCGCACTGCATTGCCTTCTCGGTCAGCGATGACCACTCCACCGTCGTCGATCAGGTCCGAAGCCCTCGCGGCGGCGGTCACCCGATGCCCATCGGCACCCAGTTCCCCCACCGCCCGCCATACGGGGCGTCGATCGTTGCCTGGGCCGGGCCGGATGTGCGAGGGCGCTGGCTGGCCGCCCTGCCCGAGGACGTGCGCGACCGCTACCGCCGGGCTGTCACCGCCGCCCGGCAGCGGGGCTACGCGGTGGGTCTTCACATCCTGCCCGATCTGCGCTTGCAGGAACTGGCGCAGATCGTGCGCAGCGCCGAGGTACGGTCCACCCGGCTGAGCCAGCTGGCGCAGGCGTTAACCGACGAACTCATCCACACCGAAGAGTGGTTCCCGATCAGCCTGGCCGCAGACCGCACCTACGAGGTGAGTCACATCGACTCGCCAGTTCTGGAGGATGGATCGCGCATCGCCCTGATGCTGAGCCTGGTTCCCAGCACCGGGCCGATGAGCGGCGCGGCGGTCACTCGTCTGGGGGCGCAGCTCTCGTCTGCAACCCGCCGGCTTAGCGCCGCCCTAACCAAAGAGTCCCATCTCTCTGGTCGTTCGTCAGGTGACAACCCGGTACTCGACGCGGGTTGAGCGTTACCCGGGTCCAGCTCGACGGTCCCGGGTCAGGAGAGTGCAACCACAGAGGTCAGACGGCCCTGAGCGGATTGTGCCGCTCCCGCCGGTTGACCAGCGGCCGCTGATACGACGGATCCGCCTTGCTGCGCGACGGCGCACCGTTGTCGTGGATATCGGGGACGTCGGCGAAGGGCAGTGGCATGGCCGGGACTATGCTTGACCATTCGATGACGTTGATACGCACTACAATCCGCCAGGATCCGTCACGCCGCTCAAGCCGGTCGATATAACGCCCCCCAGCCATCCAGTTAGTCTCGTCGCGGTTGCGTGCGACGAATAGGTAATACGTTTCGCTGTGGGCGGTTTCGCCGTCGATCTCGCAGGTGTGGTTGAGGAGGTTGTGATGTGTGGCCACTTGGCCCTTCTCATGCAGAGCCGAAGCCCACTCGTAAAGATCCGACGGGCCGCCGACGAAATCGCCTGCGGCGATGACCGCATCCGGGTGAAACGCGGACAGCAGAAGATCCCGGTCGAAACGGTCCATGCCGCGGCTGAACCGCGTCAGGCAATCCAGGATGTCATGCCGGTCCAGTACGCGCGCAACACGATCAGCGTCCACGGGTGTCCTCCGCGATCGGGCGCCAAATCGGCGCGCCGCGCTCGGCCCGCAGCGACGGAATGACCCGGCCGTCCACGTCGGTGATGCCGTAGTCCCGGGCGATCTCCGCAGTGATGAACGTGCCTCCCGACCGCGTGATCACGTCGGGATCGGCGGCGAGTGCCGCGATCACCCGGCCGGGAAATTCAGGTGAGCAACCGACCGCCGGATTCGTGGCCGTCAGACCCCGCATCGCAGGCTCGCGCGCGAGATTGCGTTGCGCGCGTTCGGTAAACGTCAGGCCCTGCCACAACGAGAGCGACGCGACATGGTGTGGCCGCAATTCGATAGCCATGTCGCGCGCCATCCGGTCGACGGCGGTCTTGCACGTCCCGAATACCACGCCGTACGTGTAGGTCACCCCAACATAGCCGGAGATAGCGACGATCAACCCCGACTGCTGGCCGACCATGATCTTGGCCGCATGCCAAGCCGCGACGAAGTTCGACCGCACACCGACCTCGACCATCTCCCAGTTCGACAGCGGCTTTTCCCAGAACGGTGCGGGCTCGGTCAAATCCTCCGGGATCGCAAAAGCGTTGTTGACGAGGATATCGAGCCTGCCCTGTTCACAACGGATTTGGTTGAACAGCGCCGCGACCTGATCATCGTCGGCGTGGTCGACTTGAACCGCGACCCCCGTGCCGCCGCGGCGGCAAACTTCCGCCGCAGTCTCGCCCACAGTGCCCGGCAACGGGCCCGAGCCGGGGACGACGGTACGGCCCGTGATGTACACCGTCGCTCCTTCGGCTCCCAGCGCCACCGCGATACCCTTGCCGATCCCACGGCTGGCGCCGGTCACCAGCGCGACTTTCCCTGTCAGCGAACCCACCGCCAAAACACCTCGCTTTGATCTCCGACGGGCCGCCCGATGTCGTGCGGATCCGGTCCCGCTACCCGGCAGCGTTGTCCGGCGCGTACCCGAGCACGCTCTTGGTCTCCAGGTACTCGTGGAAGCCGAACTCGCTCCATTCGCGGCCGTTGCCGCTGCACTTGTAGCCGCCGAACGGCGCGTTCATGTCGAAGGCGTGGTTGATCGTCACCCAGCCGGCGCGGATTTTGCTGGCCACCGCCCGGGCCTTGTTGAGGTCGGCTCCCGAAACATAGCCGGCCAGACCGTAGTCGGTGTCGTTGGCGATCTCGATGGCATGGTCGATGTCGTCATAGCCCAGGATGCACAGCACGGGGCCGAAGATTTCCTCGCGCGCGATGGTCATGTCGTTGGTGACGTCGGCGAAGACGGTGGGTTTGGCGTAGTAGCCTTTGTCCAGGCCGTCGGGCCGGCCAGGGCCGCCGGTGACCAGGGTGGCGCCCTCGTCGATGCCTTTCTGGATCAAGCGCTGCACCTTGTCGAATTGCGCCCGCGAGGCAAGCGGTCCGATGGCGTGGCTGTCGTCAGGATCGCCGACCTTGACTTGCTCGGCGGCTTCCCGCGCCACTGCGACGGCTTCCGCCATGCGCGATTTCGGCACCAGCATGCGCGAGGGCGCGTTACAGCTCTGGCCGGTGTTGAGCATCATGTTGGTCACACCGGCCCGGACGCTGTTCTCGAATTCCGCATCGTCGAGCACGATGTTGGGGCTCTTGCCGCCGAGCTCCTGGGTAACCCGTTTGACCGTGCTGGCGGCCCTGGCGGCCACGTCGATGCCGGCGCGCGTCGAACCGGTGAACGAGACCATATCGATGCCGGGGTGGCTGGACAAGGCGACCCCTACCCCCGCGCCGTCCCCGTTGATGAGGTTGTACACGCCCGCCGGCACGCCCGCGGCGTCGAGAATCTCGGTGAATATGTAAGCCGAGTACGGCGCCACCTCGGACGGTTTCAATATCATCGTGCAGCCGGTCGCCAGCGCCGGATACACCTTCACCGCGATCTGGTTGAGCGGCCAGTTCCACGGGGTGATCAGCCCGCACACCCCGACCGGCTCCTTGACCACCAAGGTTGCCCCGTGCTGTTGCTCGAACGCGAAGTTCTTCAGCACGTCGATGGCGGTCACCAGGTGACCCAGGCCAAGCTGCACCTGGGGCCCGGCGGCCAACGACGGCGGAGCGCCCATCTCCTCGGTCACCGCCTCCGCCAGATCGTCTGCACGCTTTTGATATTCGGCAAGAATCGCCTGCAGCAGCTCGAGGCGCTCTTCCCGGCTGCTCTCGGACCAGCCGGCGAAGGCGCGCCGCGCCGCGGTTACCGCCACCTCGACGTCATCGGCCGAGCCGAGTGAGATCCGGCCCGTCACCTGTTCGGTCGCGGGATTTTCGACATCGAACGGGTGCGGCCGCACCGGATCCACCCACTGGCCGTCGATATAGAACTTCAGATACTCGCGCATAACGCCACCTTCCCTCAAATCCTGCCTCTATTGAGTGCCCTCGGCGTACCAGGTCCGGAATTCGCCGTAATTCGGCATTTCCTCCGAGTTCGCTTTGGGGTCGATCTCGACGTGCACGACTGCCGGCCGCCCGCTGGCGTAAGCCCGCTTGATCGCCGGGCCGATGTCCTGCTCATACTCGACGTATTCGCCATGGCAGTCCAGGCCTTCGGCGATCTTGTCGAAGCGCACGTTTTTGCTCCAGTGCACCCCGGGCTGCGGCGACGGCTGTTCGAAAGTGCGTTTGTAAACACCGACTTCCAGGCCCCACTGGTGGTCGACTCCCACGATGCACACCAGCGGTAGTCCCAGCCGCGCCGCGGTCTCCAATTCGGCGATGTGAAACAGAAACGACGAGTCGCTGGTGATCAGCATGACCGGTCGTTTGCCGCCATCGGCCACCGAAGCGCCGACGGCATACGGCAATCCGGTGCCGAGGTGGCCGAAGTTCTGGTTCCAGATGACGTCGTGCGGTCTGGCCTGCGAGTAGGTCCATTGGAAGATAACCGTCGCGCCGCCGTCACGCACCAGGATGCCGTCGGACGGGAAGGCTTTCGTCGCCTCGACCACAAACCGCGCGGGATGGATGGGAGTGCTGCCGCTGGGCGCGGTTTGCGCCAACTCGGCCCGGCGGTCGGCATCCTGTTTGATCCAGCGGGCCAGATCGGCTGACGATGCGCGGGGGCTGTCTTGTAACGCAGCCACCAGCTGCGGCACGACGGCTCGCAGGTCGCCCACCAGCGCCACGTCCACCGGCCGGTTCACCCCGATCGCCGCCGGATCCTGCTCGACGTAGATCCATTTGCGGATCGGGTCGTTTTGCGCCCAATGCCGCGTCTTGCCGTAGTGGACCGGCTCGCCAAGTTCGGTGCCCAGCGCCACACACAGGTCGGAGGCGGTTACCGCCTCGACCGCGGCCGGAGAAAACCCGTAGGGAAAGGTGCGGTCCTCCAGCCCCGGGATGAAGGAGGTGCCGCCGGAGGTTTGGATCACCGGGCAGGCCATGAGCTCGGCGAGCGCTTTGACCGGCCCGCCGCTGCGCGACGTGTGCACACCGTGCCCGACCAGCAGGATCGGGGCTTTGGCCGCCTGCACCAGCTGTGCGGCCTGAGCGATTTCCCGCGCGCCCGCGCCCTGGTCGACCAGGCGATAGGCGCTGGGCGGTGCCGGTGCCGGCACGTCCAGTTCGTGCAGCAGCACATGGGCCGGGTACTCGATGTAGGCCGGACCCGGGGTACCCGACATCGCGCGGCGGATCGCCTCGTGAACGATTTCGTCGGTCTGGTCGGCGTACTCGATCGAGGCGCTGTATTTCACCGAGGGCTCCACCAGGGCCTCCTGGCGGACGAACTGGATGCGCCCACGCCGCACCCGCCGCTCGGTGATGCGGGCCCGTTGCCCACCGATGAAGATGACCGGCGAGTTTTCCACCTTGGCGCACATCATCGCTCCGGCTAAGTTGGCCACGCCGGGTCCGAGCGTTCCGATGCACAGGCCCGGCTTACCCGTCATTCGTGCGGCCGCCTCGGCCATGAATCCAGCGCTTTCCTCGTGATGCGGGGCGACCACAGCCCAGCCGCGTCTGTCGGCTTCCAGGAACATATGCACGAAGTTCGGGTCAGGGATACCGAACACGGTGTTGACACCCTCGGCCTCGAAGAGGTCCAAGATGCGGCGGTAGACGGGCACACCCATGATCAGCGCTCCTTTCCGTGCCGGGCAGACGTGAAGTCACCCTCGTGCCTGGTGTGCCCGCTGAGTTCGGTGCTGCCCATGCTGATCTCCTCGAGCACTTCGTCGGTATGGGCGCCCAATTCCGGGGCCGGCCCGCTGACTCGGCCCGGGGTGCGCGAAAACCACGTCGGCACACCAGGAAAGCGCAACCTTCCGTGCGGGCTATCGACCGTCTCGAACAGCCCGACAGCGTTCAGGTGCGGGTTGTCGAACAGCGCGTCGGGTGTGCGGATGGGTGCCGCAGGGATTTCCAGCGTGCGGAACAACGTCAGCCATTCCTCGGTGGTGCGCTCGCGCATCGTCTGGGCCACCAGACCATATACCGTGTCGATCTGGCGGGCCCGCTGCTCGAGCGTGGCATAGCGATCGCTGGCCCATGGCGGCTGAACGGCGTCGATGAACGCCGACCAATGCTTGTCGGTGTAGATCAGCGCCGAAATGTAGCCGTCGCTGGTCTGATAGGGGCGACGGTTGGGAGCCAGCGCCCGGGGATAGCCGGCCGGTCCGAGGGGCGGCTCAAAAATCGCGCCGTTGGCATGTTCGACCAGCATGAACGACGCCATGGTTTCGAACATCGACACCTCCACCTCTTGGCCCTCGCCGGTGCGCTCGCGGTGGAACAGCGCCATCATGGTGGCGTAGAGCGCCGTCAGGCCGGCAACCTTGTCGGCCATGATGGTGCCCACGTAGCTGGCCTCGCCGGTCAGCATCTGTTGGACGGCCGGCAGCCCACATTCGGCCTGGATAGTGTCGTCGTAGGCTGGCAGATCTCGGTCGGGCCCGCGGCGGCTATAACCGTAGCAATTGGTGTAGACGATCGCCGGGTTGATCGCGGCGACGTCGTCGTACCCGAAGCCCAGCTTGGCGATTGCTTTGGCCCGCATCGAATGGATGAACACATCCGCTGTTTCGATGAGCGCCCGCAGCGCGGCTTTGCCGGTCTCGGAGCGCAGGTCAAGCACGATGCTGCGCTTTCCACGGTTGACATTGACGAACACACCACTCATTCCCGGCGCGGGCCCCACCGTGACGTAACGGGTGACATCGCCGCCGGGTGGTTCGATCTTGATCACATCGGCGCCCATGTCGGCCATGATCTGGGTGCAGTAGGGCCCCATCACCATCGCAGTGAGGTCGAGCACCCGCACGCCCGCCAGCGGGCCGGTGACCGGCCTAGCCATGAGTGGCCCCGTCGCGGATGTACCGCCTGGCCATCCGGAAACTGTAGTCGATGTGGTCGGCGTGGCCGTTGGGCAAGACCGGGAAAATCACTGGTCCGGCCATGTCACGGATCGCATCAATCTGTTCGCCGACGGTCTCGATCGACCATGAATCGCGGTATATGCCAGGAGTTTCAGCGACAACGGCCCGCGCCATCCGGCCAGCGATCGCGATCAACACCTCGCCGCTGATCGAGCAACATTCGTGGGCGAGCCACCCCACCGCGGGTGCCACCAACTCCGGGCCCCACGGCGGGTAGCCCACGGTGTCACGGCCCTGAGCCATTCTCGTCTCCGCTGCAGGCACAATGACGTTGCATTTCACGTTATGCGTGCTGCCTTCCAGTGCCACCACGTGGGACAGGCCGATCACTCCGGATTTGGCGGCCGCGTAATTGGCGATACCGTGGTTGCCGTACAGCCCGCCGATTGAGGACGTCAACACGATGCGGCCGTAGCCGGCCTCGCGCATGTGCGGAAACGCCGGCCGAACAACATGAAAAGCACCACGCAGGTGGACGTCCAGTACCGCTTCGAAGTCCTCGTAGCTCATTTCTTGTAACGTTGCGCTGCGGACGTTGCCGGCGTTGTGGATGATGATGTCCAGCCGGCCGTACCGCTCAAGCGCCGCAGCGATGATCGCCGCACCACCGGCTGGGGTCGTCACCGACTCGGTGCACGCGACCGCCTCACCGCCTGCCGACTTGATCTCGTGCACCACTTCGTTCGCGGGACCGGGGTCGATCCCGTCACCGGTGAGCGTTCCGCCGGGATCGTTGACCACGACATTCGCCCCCCGTGCGGCCAGTAACCGGGCATAGGCCCGGCCAAGGCCACGCCCGGCGCCCGTCACGACCGCGACTCGATTGTCGAATCTCAGCTCAGACATTTATGTTCCGAGTTCAAGGCCGTCGAGATCGCCCGTTTTGCGCCATTGTTCGAGCAACTCGCCGAAGGCGTAGAAGCCGGGTCCGTAAGGTTCGCCGAGGTGGGTACGGATACCTTCGCCACCGCCGCCGCCTTCGTTGTTATAGTAGCCCGGCGTGCAGGTTTGGTCGAATGCCGAAGTGTCTACAGCGGTTTCGCGGATGACCTGAATCCACTGGTCCTGGGCCCGCTGGCTGGGCTCGACGGTGACGGCGCCGCGTTTCTGGGCTTCGGCGATGATGTAAGCGATATGCTCGGCCTGCTGCTCGAGCATGGCGGTGGTGTTGGCCGCGACACCGCCCTGGATGAAGCCGGTGTGGAATTGGTTGGGGAACCCGCGGGCCGTCATGCCGTGCAGCGTCTTGTAACCGTCGCGCCAGTAATCGAAGAGCGACAACCCGCCGCGGCCCTCGATCGTGTCGATCGCGTAGCGGCGGCTGATCTCCGTGGTGATCTCGAATCCGCTGGCGTAGATAATGCAGTCGGCTTCGTACTCGACTCCTCCGGCAACGACTCCCTTTTCGGTGATCCGTTCCACACCCTTGGATTCCGACACGTCGACCAGAGTGACATTAGGCCGGTTGAACGTGGGCAGGTAGTCGTCGTTGGAACAAGGCCGTTTGCACAGAAACCGGTAGTAGGGTTTGAGCGCCTCGGCGGTACGCTTATCCTTGACGATGCTCTCGATGCGGCGCCGCAGCCTTTCCATAACCTTGTAGTCTTCCTCTTCCCGGATCGCCATTATCTGTTCCACGGTCAGCGACGCAGGGTCATCCATGGCGGCGATTCGCGCGGTCATGTTGCGGCCCAGCTCAGTCCAGAAATCACAGACCAGGTCCGGCTCGTCGAACACCACTCCTTCGAACGGGCTCCAGCGGTGGAAATTGCGCTGTCGCTCCTTCTGCCAGCCCGGTTTGAGTGTCTTCACCCATTCAGGATCGGTCGGTGTATTGCCCCGCGAGTCGACCGATGAAGGCGTGCGTTGGAACACATACAGGTGCTTGGCGTAACGGCCGAGGAACGGGACGATTTGAATGCCGCTGGCACCCGTGCCGATCAGTGCGACACATTTGTCGGCCAGCTTGTAGAGGCCACCCGTCGAATCCCCGCCGGTGTACTCGTAATCCCAGCGGGACGAATGGAACTGGTGACCTTTGAAGTTCTGGATCCCGGGAATGCCGGGAAGTTTAGGTCGGTTGAAGGAGCCATTGGCCATGACGACGAAGCGGGCGCGGATGTCGTCGTCGCGGTCGGTGCTGATCCGCCAGCGCTTGATTGCTTCGTCCCAGCGCAGCGCGCGCACGGCAGTCGAGAAGATCGCTGAATCATAAAGGCCGAAGTGCTTTCCGATACGCTGGCAGTGGGCCCTGATCTCTGGGCCGTCGGCGTACTTCTTGGTTGGGATGTAGTCCAGTTCTTCCAACAACGGCATATAGCAATAGGAGTCGTTATCGCATTGGATGCCGGGGAAACGGTTCCAGTACCAGACGCCGCCGAAGTCTCCCCCCATCTCGATGATGTGCACGTCTTCCACGCCGGCCTTCTTCAGATAGGCACCGGCCAGCAGACCGGCGATCCCACCGCCCAGGACAGCGACATAGATGTCCTCGCGAATCGGATCGCGCACGACCGGCGGCGTGTACGGGTCGATCTCGTAGAACTTGGCGAGCTCGCCGGTCAGTTCCAGATATTGCTGAGAACCCTCTGGCCGAAGCCGCTTTTCACGCTCCTGACGGTATTTCTCCCGCAGCGCATCGATATCGATGTCGTCAGGCGTTTGTGTCGGTTGCTCGCAGTCGGGCGTCGTCATCGGGCGCCGCTCCTTTTCATCGCTCCGCTCTGCATCGTCGCCGGGGCGGTCATCCGTTCTCCTCACAGCTCGCGCGGTTCGCCGGTTCCCATATATTTCGACAGTTGATAGTGCAGGTTGACGGTGCTGCGTTCCATATACGGGTTGGGTTTGGTGCCCTTGAAGCCGAGCGATTTCATCCCCTGCTGCACCGCGGCCATATTGGCGAAGTCCTGTGGAAAAACGGTGCGCCAGCTGGGATCTCCCGGTGGGAGGTACTCCCACTCGGTGTGTGGCTCTTGGCCCTCGGGATAGAGCTCGTAGCAGGAGGCTTCGAAGATGCATTTGTTCGGGTCGTATCCGTAGGGCCGGGCACTGTAGCACAGCGCGGTGGTCAAGCCTTGGCCGATCTGGAAATTGGGGAATATCTGCCACGCCGTACCGCTGGCGGCCAGGTGTTCGGGATCGATGGTCGGCCAGATCACCCCGCGGGCAGCGTCGTCGCGGCGCGCGGCCGACAGCCAGTGCTCGAGCACCTGGTCCGCCGGGGTGCCCTCCGGAAGTTCGTCGACCAGCCTGCGTGCGGCATCCACCAATGTTTTGGTGGTGGTGGCGTCGGTTTCTTCCAGGGTGTAGACCTGCATCTGCGCGGTTGAGATTCGCGGGTCGGTGCCGGTGCCGAGCCGGATTTTCGACTTGGTTTTTTCCAGATCCTTCGGGGCGTCATAGCCAATGTTGCTATGCCGCCCGTGGACTTTGGCCCAGCCGCGAAAGCTGCCGAACTTGTTGAACTGCGGGTGTGTGGTCGCGACGTGGTAGGTCTCGTTGAAGGCCTCCATCGCTACTTTCCAATTGCACTCAAAATGCAGCCATCTGCGCCACTTGCAACGCATTTTGTCCAACTGAAACGGGTCCAGCATGGTGGCGGCGGGCTCGAGATAATCACGCAACGGCTCGCAGTCGGGATCCATGTTGATCCACACCCACCCGCCCCAGGTATCGACGTTGACGGGCGCCAGGTGGGTGTTTTCCGGTGTCAGCGCACCCTGCCAGTCTTGTTTTTCGGGCACATGGGTGCAGCTGCCCTCCAGGTCGTATGTCCACCCGTGGAATCCGCAGACGAACGATTTCTTGCGGCCGCAAGCGTTTTTCGCGCCCTCAGGGATATCGACCAGACGGCGCCCGCGATGCATGCACACGTTGTGGTGAGCTTTGAATGTGCTGGGCCCGGTGCGCACCACCACGATGGAATCGTCGAGGATGTCATAGGTCAGGTAGCTGCCCACCTGGGGGAGGTCTTCGACCCGGCCGACCTGCTGCCACACCTTGCGCCACAGTTTGTCGCGCTCGGCGCGCGCATAATCCTCGGAGAGGTAGGCCTCGACCCCGATTGTGACCGGTGCGGACAGCTGCTCGGCTGCGTGCACTTCGGTGTCGGTCATCGCATGCTCCTTAGCGCCGCTCGGAACGACTCGTCCTTGAGAAACAACGACGTGTTGTCAGCGTCCAAATGGGACCACTTGAGGTCGAGGCCCCCGTCGACCAGCAGGGTCTGTCCGGTGATGTAGCTGGAAAGATCGGACAACAAAAACAGGATGGCGCCAGCGATCTCCTGCGCACGGCCACGCCGCCCCATCGCGATGGCGCGACGGTCACGTTCCGGGTCGTGGTCGACATAGGTGCCCGAGGCCGGTGTCGCGGTGATCCCGGGCGCCACCGCGTTCACCCGGATGTTGTCCAGCGCCAACTCGAGCGCCATCGTGCGCGTCATCGCCGCCACCGCCGCCTTGGCTGTGCCGTAGGCAATGTGAAATGGTGCGGTGTTCATGCCGCTGATCGAGGACAACGAGACGATCGCACCGGGCTTGCCCTGTTTTTTCAGCTCCGCCGCGACCGCCCGGCTCATAAAGAACGCGGTTTCGAGGTTCGCAGTGAACAATTCCCGCCAGTCGCTGCGGGTCACCCGGGTGGCGGGCATCCAGGTCGAGGGCGCCGCGCCACCGGCGATATTGACCAACCCATAAAGCTCGCCGACGGTGCCCCGCACGCGATCGATGACGGTATCGATGCCCTCATCGGTCGACGCGTCGGCGGAGACCGGTATGACGGGAAGGCCTTGCCGGGCCAGGGGAGTGACGTGCTCGTCGAGGTTCGCGGTGGATCGGCTCACCGCGATCACGGTGGCCCCTGCCGCGGCAGCCATCGACGTCACTGTGGTACCGATGCCGCCGCCACCGGCGCCCGACACCACGACGACGCGGCCGTCCAACCTCAACGGATCATGCATAGAGCGATTTGTCCGGACAAAATATGTTACTCTCCATTTTGTAGAACACTATTCCGCTGAAGCTTAGACTGCGTCAAGTGCCGATTATGCTGCTGCCTGAATAGTTGTCTGGACTAGTACATCTGACACCATCGGACGCGCGCATGGAAGGATCCCGCGAGGATGACCATGTCACCGGAAACGGGCCGATACGGCGTTATGAGCCCGCCGCAGGTGGCCGAGGGGTGGCGACTCGAGCGGGTCACCGCGCCCAGCCGGCTGTTCGGCGCCAATGGTCTGTGCGCCGGTCCGGACGATCGCATCTACATCGCGCAGGTAACCGGTAGCCAGATCAGCGCGCTGGATCTGCGCACCGGGGACGTGGGTGTCGTGAGCCCCAAGGGCGGTGACATCGTTGCGCCCGACGACGTTGCTTTCGACAGCGGCGGCAATCTGTACACCACCGAGGTCATGGACGGCCGGGTGAGTGTACTGGACCCCAGTGGGCGCCCGCGGGTGCTGCGCGACGATATCCCGGCCGCCAACGGCATCACGTTTCACCAAGGACGGTTATTCATCAGCGAGTGCCGTGTGGGTGGACGCATCCTCGAAATGGATCTCGGCGGCGGTGAACCCCGCGTGCTGTTGGAGAATGTCCCGCTGCCTAACGCGATGGAGGTCGGCCCCGACGGCCTGCTGTACTTCCCGGTGATGGGCGCCAACCAGATCTGGCGCATCGATCTGGATGGTGGCGAACCACAGTGCGTTGCAGGAGATCTCGGTGTCCCAGATGCGGTGAAGTTCGATTCCGAGGGTTTCATCGTGTCCACCCAGGTGGCCAGCGGGCAGGTGCTGCGCATCGATCCGCGCAGCGGTGAGCGCAGCGTCCTCGCCGCGCTCAGCCCCGGGCTGGACAACCTCACCTTCGCCGGCGATCGGCTGCTGGTGTCGAACTTCACCGGCGAGATCACCGAGATTCTGCCCAGCGGTGCGACACGCGCCGTGTTGCCCGGCGGACTGAACTGGCCGCTGGACCTGGCGGTGGGCGATGACGCGAACCTCTACATCGCCGACGGCACGTTCTTCTACGTGCGACATCCGGATGCGAGGTTGCACGCGGTCGGGATGTTGTTCTCTCCGGGCTATCCCGGGTTCGTGCGCGGCGTGGCACCGGCCGGCGCCGGGCAGTTCGTGGTGACGACCTCGGGCGGTCAGGTGGCCCGCTACCGGCCCGCCGCCGGCGAGAGCGAGGTGTTGGTGGATGGATTCGATCAACTCTACGGTGTGGCAATCGCTTCATCAGGTATCGCGTTCGCCGAACTGGGCACCGGACGGGTGTTGTCGCTGCGCGCAGGCAGGGTCGAGACGCTGGCGTCCGGCCTGCATGAGCCGGTTGGTGTGGCGATTGCCGCCGACGGCTCTGCTCTGGTCACCGAATCCGGTGCCGGGCGGGTGGTCCGGCTGACCGGCTCACACCCAGAGCCGGTGCTCGACGAATTAGGCTGCCCCCAAGGTATTCTGGCGACTGACGGTCGGATCTACATCGTCGACGCCAGCGCCAAGGAGTTGATCGAATTCGACCTGGACACCGGGGCCCGCCGCACGATTGCCGCCGAGTTGCCGGTCGGAGCGCCGCCCGGTGTGGTGCCCAAACCGCTTAAAGGCTTACCGCCGTTCTCCGGCCCGCAGGGTCCATTCGCGGGGATCACAGCCGGGCCGGACGGCACCCTGTTTGTCTCCGCCGACGCGGAGGGCAGCGTCCTGGCATTGCACCCACCAGCTGCCGAGGATCGCCGGTGACCGTCAGCCCCACCGACCACCGCTACCTTCAGGTCGCGCGCACGCTGCGCAAGGAGATCGTCGAGGGAATTTACCCCGTAGGCACCCAGTTGCCCACTGAACATGAACTGTGCCAGCGGTTTAACGTGAGCCGCTACACCGTGCGGGAGGCGCTGCGCCGGCTCAGGGAAGACAACCTCGTCGTCTCGCGGCCGCGCGCGGGAACACTCGTCGTACCCCGCCCGGCGTCGAATTCGTATGCCCAGGATGTCAAGTCGATCAACGACCTGCTCGCTTTCGCGACCGGCACCCAGTTCGCCATCGACTCGACCGCAATGGTGAGCGTCAACGACGATCTCGCCGGGCACACCGGGTTGCCGGTGGGCACCCAGTGGCTGGCCATCCGCGGATATCGGCAGGCCGAGGAGGACTCGGCGCCGATCTGCCGCACTGAGTACTACATCAACCGGGCCTTCGCCGCGGTCGGCAGGTTACTGCAACGTCACACCGGCCCGGCTTTCCCACTGATCGAGGATCTGTTCGGAGTGAGTATCGTCGAGGTGCATCAGGAGATTGGCGCGGTGGTGCTCTCGCCCGGGGTGGCCGATCGGCTCAGGGTCGAGCCGGGAATCGCGGGGCTAGAGATCCGCCGCACCTACACGACGTCGGAAGGTGAGGTCGCCCAGGTGACGATCAACACGCATCCGTCCTCGCGTTTCCGGTATTCGATGACGATGCACCGGATCAAAGACTAGGTTACCGGTGACAGTGCACACCGCTGCTGACCCTTACGCCCGCGGGTGGTGGGTCAATAGCACACTGGCTGATGCGCTGCGCGAATCCGCGGAACGAACTCCACAGCGCGTGGCGGTGGTCGACGGCGCATGCCGTCTGGACTGCGGAAGCCTCTATTGTCAAGCGGCGACGCTGGCGCAGGCGCTGCTGGGGCGTATGCCGGTGGGCAGCGTGGTGTCGTTCATGCTGCCCAACTGGCACGAAGCGGTGGTCATCTACCTGGCCGCCACGCTGGCCGGGATGGTGGTGAACCCCATCCTGCCGTCGCTGCGAGATCGCGAGCTGCGGTTCATCCTCGGTGACGCCCAAAGCCGCATGATCTTTGTGCCATCCCGTTTCGGCCGCCGCGACTACATGCCCATGCTTAGCCGGGTCACGTCCGAGTTAGACACCCGCCCTGAGGTTGTCGTCGTGCGCGGTGATCCTGGCGATCACACCGCATACCCATCGCTGATCGATGAGCAGGCGCCGGCACGCGAGTTGCCGGCGCTGCAGGCCGACGCGGTACGTATGATTCTCTACACATCGGGTACCACGGGACGGCCGAAAGGTGTGCTCCATAGCCATAATTCATTGCACGCGTTGATTTGTCAGATCCAGGAGCATTGGCTGGTCGAGCCTGGCGACCGGTTCTTGGTTCCCTCCCCGATCGCTCACATCGGTGGTTCGATCTACGCCTTCGAATGTCCGCTTCTGCTCGGCACGACCGCGGTGCTGATGGATCGGTGGGACGCGGATGCTGCCGTGCGGCTCATGCAGGCCGAGCACTGCACTCATATCGCAGGAGCGACACCGTTTTTGGAGCAGCTCCTCGACGCGGCACAGCGGGCCGATACTCGGCTACCCGACCTGAAATTGTTCGTGTGTGGCGGCGCATCGGTACCCGCATCGTTGATCCGCAGCGCCGCAGCCTATTTCGAGCGAGCCGTCGTCACCCGCGTCTACGGCTCGACGGAGGTGCCCGTCACGACGATCGGCGCGCCGACTGACCCGGACCGCGCCGCCGACACGGATGGCCGTCCCGGCTTGGCTGAGGTCAAGATCGCTGCAGCTGACGACGCATCGGTCGGTGCAGGCGAGATTCTCGCCCGCGGACCCCAGATGCTGGTCGGATACCTGCATCCCGAGGACGAAGTAGAGTCGTTCGATACCGAAGGCTATTTCCGCACCGGGGACATAGGCCGCTGGGTTGACGGGCGGTATCTGGTCGTTACCGGCCGAGCCAAGGACATCATCATCCGCAAGGGCGAAAATATTTCGCCGAAAGAGATCGAGGACATCCTTATCGGTCATCCGGGCATCGCCGAGGTCGCTGTCGTCGGCCTGCCCGACGCGGCGACCGGCGAGCGGGCCTGCGCGGTGATCGTGCCCACCAGCGCACCGCCTCCCGACCTCGCCGCCTTGCGCGACTTTCTGGAAGCGCACGGCGTGGCTACGTTCAAAGTGCCGGAGCAAGTCGTCATCTGGGACGCCTTGCCGAAGAATGACGCGGGAAAAGTAGTGAAACAACACATCAAGGCGGCGCTTATGAAGGCGGACAGATGACATGCAGGTAGCGATCGTCACCGGCGCGAGCGGCGCCATCGGCTTTGGATGCGCGATTAAACTCGCCGGAGCGGGTGCCGCCGTGCTCGGAACGGGGCGGGATCGGAGCCGTCTGGACCAGCTGGAGAAGGCTATCGGCGATCCCGAGCGGGTCAGGACCGTGGCCGTGGATCTCACCGACGACGACGCGCCGCGCCGCATCGTGGATGCCGCTGTCGAACGCTGGGGCCGTGTCGACTTTCTGATCAACAACGCCGGGGTGGGCAGCCCCACCCCGCTGCACGATACCGACGACGAAACCCTGGACCATTTTCTCGGACTGATGCTGCGCGCACCGTTCCGTTTGGCACGGGATGTGTTGCCGCATATGCAGCCCGGCTCGGCCATCATCAATATCACATCGACATTCGCTGTGGTGGGAGGTTTGCGCGGCGGCGCCTACTCTGCGGCCAAGGGCGGACTGACAGCGCTGACCACCCATATTGCCTGTCAATACGGTTCGCGTGGAATCCGGTGTAACGCGGTGGCGCCCGGTGTGATCGAAACGCCCATGACCGAAGCCCGCCTGCGGGATCAGCGCTTCCGCAGACTCAATATCGAGATGACCCCACATCAGCGGCTGGGCACGGTCGAGGATGTGGCGAGCACTGTGGCGTTTTTGTGTTCGCCCGGCGGCAGTTTCATCAACGGGCAGACGATTGTGGTCGACGGTGGCTGGAGTTCCACCAGATACCTCTCGGAGTTCGCACTGACGTCGCAGTGGACGGCCCGGTGAATCTGTTCGCGGCGCCCGCATCGATGTCCGCACGGGCCGGCCGGTGCAGCCCTTTCCGCGTCGAGCCTCCTGTCAGGATCGAACTGACGACCGCTCGCTTACAAGGCGAGTGCTCTACCACTGAGCTAAGGAGGCCGGTCTGACGAAAGTCAGCGTATCGGCTCACTGATTCTGGTCGATGATGCGCTGGGAACGCACCGGTCGGGACGGTGAGCGGCGCGGCCAGGGCCGCGGCAACGGGATGCGCTCGGCGATGTTGCTCAGCGGGTTGACGACCATGGTCAGGGAGATGACCGCCTCTTGCAGGGTGGCGATGGCGGGTTCTAGCGCTTCCATCCCCGGGGCCAATCGGCTGAGGGTGTCGGCAACGTCCGCCAATTGTTCCAGCGGCCCGTTTTTCGCCGTCAGCTTGTCGACCAGGCCTCCCTCGGCGAGCAACCGGTCGGCCAGCCCATCCTCGGCCAGTACGCGTTCGATCAGCCCATCGTCGGCGAGCAGCTGATCCGCGATCCCGCCGGGCTTCAGCGCGCGCTCCAACACGCCGCCCTCCTCGGTGAGGCGATCGAGCAGGCCGCCCGGGGCGGTCAACACGTCGATCAACCCGCCGGGACGCAGCAGCCGGTCCACCGGGCCGTCGGGCGCCAGCGCGCGGCCCAGCGGGGCATCGTCGTCCAACAACTGAGCCAGCCGATTCGCCCGTGTGATCGCATCCTCGATCCCCAGCAGCTGAGCGACCGGATTCGACCTGTTCTGGGTGTGGCCGGGGCCTAGTGTGCGTCTCGCCAGCCCTACCGCCGAGGCTGCGACGCTCACGGTTACGTCGGCTGCCGCCAGCCCGACACGCGCAGGGGCGGTGACGATCGAAATCACGCTTTTGCCGAGGCTCATTCCCCGAGTGTATTCGCGCCGGTCGAGCCCACTCGTTTGCAGCATCGTCGAAGCATGCTGGCATCAGATTCACAGCTCGTGCACAGCTGTTGTCGAGGTTACTTTCAACCAAGTGCGAGGAAATTGACTTCATGACCGTGGCCACTACACGCGAAACCACCCCTGAGGCTCGTGTCCTGATCGTCGACGACGAGGACAATATTGTCGAACTGCTGTCGGTGAGCCTGAAATTCCAGGGTTTCGAGGTTTACACCGCAACCAACGGGCCCGCGGCGCTGGACCGGGCCCGGGAAACCCGGCCGGATGCGGTGATCCTCGATGTGATGATGCCGGGAATGGACGGTTTCGGGGTATTGCGCCGGCTGCGTGCCGACGGCATCGACGCGCCCGCGCTGTTCCTGACCGCCCGCGATTCGTTGCAGGACAAGATCGCGGGCCTCACCCTCGGTGGTGACGACTACGTGACGAAACCGTTCAGCTTGGAGGAAGTGGTCGCCCGATTGCGGGTCATCTTGCGACGCGCCGGCAAAGTGACCGGTGAACCGCGCAGCACCCGCCTGAAGTTCGCCGATATCGAACTCGACGAAGAGACCCATGAAGTATGGAAGGCCGGACAGCCGGTATCGCTGTCGCCCACCGAGTTCACCCTGCTGCGCTACTTCGTCATCAACGCGGGCACGGTGCTGAGCAAACCGAAAATCCTCGACCACGTCTGGCGTTACGATTTCGGTGGTGACGTCAACGTCGTGGAATCCTATGTTTCGTATCTGCGCCGCAAGATCGACACCGGCGAGAAGCGTTTGCTGCATACGCTGCGCGGGGTCGGATATGTGCTGCGGGAGCCGCGATGAGCAGCGATGCGCTTGTGTCACACGATGACGCGCCGTAGGCGAGCACAGGATGGGCAAATACCGTCGACAAGCGATGCCGCTGCGGGTGAGCCTGGTGGCGGCCACTCTGCTTCTTGTCGCGTGTGGCTTGCTGGTGCAGGGAATCGCGGTCACCTCGATCCTGCATCACGAGCTGTTTAACCGCGTCGACCAGACCCTGCTCGACGCGTCGCGCGGTTGGGCCCTGGCCCCACGGCGGGTACCTCCGCCCCCGGATGAGGGCCCTAACGCCGCCCGTCCGCCGTCAAACTTTTATGTGCGCGAGGTCGACCCGGATGGCCGCACCTCGGTGAGCGTCAATGATCGCAACGGCGAACCAGCACTGCCCGCTAACAACGACGTGGGCCCGAACCCGACGACAGTCGGCTCCGTCGACGGGTCGGGTGTGCAGTGGCGGGCCGTGTCGGTGCGTGGGCCCCGGGGCGGGTTTATCACTGTCGCACGCGACCTGTCCGATGTTCAGTCCACCATCCGGGCGCTGTTATGGTCACGGATCGCCATTGGGGCTGTTATATTGGCGATCCTCGGTGCGGCCGGATATTTCGTGGTGGATCGCAGTCTGCGGCCGCTGGCCGAAGTGGAACAGATCGCGGCGGCGATTGCCGCCGGTCAGCTGGATCGTCGTGTGCCCGAACGTGATCCGCGCACCGAGGTGGGCCGGCTGACGTTGGCGCTGAACGGTATGCTCGCGCAGATTCAACGGGCGCTGGCCTCCTCAGAGGCTTCGGCGGACAAAGCCCGCAGTTCCGAGGAGCGGATGCGCCGGTTCATCACCGACGCCAGCCACGAACTGCGGACCCCGCTGACCACGATCCGCGGTTTCGCGGAACTGTACCGTCAGGGCGCCGCCCGCGACATGGAGATGCTGATGTTGCGGATCGAAAGCGAAGCACGCCGGATGGGCCAGCTGGTCGACGACTTGCTTTTGCTGGCGCGGCTGGACGCACACCGGCCGTTGGAACGGCATCGGGTGGACCTGCTGGCGCTGGCGACCGACGCCGTGCACGATGCACAGGCGATCGCCCCCAAGCGCAAGATCACGATGGAAGTCTTTGACGGTCCGGGCACCCCGGAGGTGCTCGGCGACGAGTCCCGGTTGCGCCAGGTGTTGAGCAACCTGGTGGTCAACGCGCTGCAGCACACCCCGGAAAGCGCTGATGTCACCGTCCGGGTTGGCACTGTCGGCGACGATGCGGTGGTGGAGGTGGCCGACACCGGCCCCGGTATGAGCCAACAGGACGCGTTGCGGGTTTTCGAACGGTTCTACCGCACCGACTCGTCGCGGGCGCGCTCCAGCGGCGGCACCGGGTTAGGGCTGTCGATTGTCGACTCGCTAGTACATGCCCATGGCGGTGACGTTACGGTGACCACCGCCCCCGGAGAAGGCTGCCGCTTCTGCGTCTCCTTGCCGCGCGTCGCCGATGTTCCTGCGCAGGTGGGCTGATATTCACCCCAGTTCGGCGAGCGCCGCCTTGATCTTGGTCTGCGCCTCATCGAGTGATTCCGGTGAGGGGTGGCGGTCGACGTTGGCGAAGCCGAAGTCACTGAGGTGCCGGGTCGGGAAGACGTGGACATGTAGGTGCGGCACCTCCAGCCCGGCGATAATCACCCCGGCCCGCTCGGTGCCGAACGCCCGGCACACCGCCTTGCCGATCAGCTGGGCCACCGCCATGATGCGGCCGAACAAGGCGCTGTCGACTTCCTGCCAGTGGTCGATCTCGGCGCGCGGCACCACGAGTGTATGTCCTTGTGTCATCGGCTCGATTGTCAGAAAGGCGACGGTCTCGTCGTCCTCGTAGACGAAGCGGGCGGGCAGTTCTCCGTTGATGATCTTAGTGAAAACGGTGGCCATGACTGTCAGCATATGAGCCCCGCCGTTGTTCGTCGGCAGTGATGCTCGTGTGAGCGTCCCGGCATTTCGCCGGGCGAGCCAGCACATAAGACTGCACATCACCCCGGCCGAGACGCAGCGTCAGGGCGAAAGAGGTTGTGCAGCTCCTGCACCGACCATGGCGGTGAGTCGTGGTGATCGCGGTAACCGATGACCGCAGGGGTAGGCCGCGGCAAGCGGCCGACAAATCCACCCGCTGCGACAAGGATTTCGCCGGTCAGATGGGCAGCGAGATTGCTGGCCAGATACACATACAGCGGCGCGGTGTAATCCGGCGGCGCGGCATCAAGCGCGGCGCGCATCGTGGCCTCATCGACAAGACCGCGGCGGTGCAGGTCTGTGATCTGAGCTTCGTACTGCGGCCCGCTCGACAACCGTGTCCTGGCCCCAGGGCACACCACATTAGCGCGCACCCGGCGTTGTTTCAGCTCAGCGGCAATCGCCAAGGTCAGGCTGGTGACCGCGCCCTTGCCGGCCGGATACCCTGTGCCGCCGTAGTCACCCAAAAACGCAAATGAGCCGGTGTTGACGATGCTGCCAGCGCCCTGCTCGACCATCCTGGGTGCTGCGGCGCGGCACGTCGCGAACACGGTGCCCAGGTGCGCCTCGAGCAGTTCATCGAACTCGGCCGGACTGATATCGACGATCGACGAACCCACCGGCTCGGCGATGCCCGCACAGTTCACTAGAATATGGATTCCGCCGAATTCACCAATGCACTTGTCGATCAACGCTTCTGCTGCTGCCTGATCGGACGGCGAACCGGCGTGCGCGATCGCCCGGCCACCGCATGCGGTGATCGCGTCGGCGGCTTTACCGGCGGCGCCGGGGTCGCGACCGTTGACCACCACGCCGGCACCGTGTCGTGCCAGCAGGGCGGCAACCGCTGCGCCGATACCGCGGGAGCCGCCGACCACCACAGCGCCCTGGCCGGCCAGCAGGTCGGTCACACGTCTGCGCCGAATGTCATAGCGTCCATGTTCCAATAGCCGCGCATATTGGTGATTAAGCCGGCGTTGTTCACCCGGTAGGTGAACACCCCGCGTACAGTGCTGGTGACTCCGTTGTCAAACACGCTGCGCAGCAGCAGGATGTGCGCGATCTCATGGGGAGAGCTGGACGGGAACGTCTCTTCGCAGGTAATTGTCAGTTGATTCGCCGCGATGTTGGCGTCATAGAACGCGGCAACCGCATCCTTACCCCGTGCGCCCTGCCCGTCGGGGTTGGTAGGCGCCTTGCCGATCGGGTCTTCGATGACGATATCGTCGGCCATCAGTGCCAGCCAACCCTCCCGGTCGTGGGCTTGCACGCACCGCCACGAAGCCTGCGAGGCAATAAGTGCCGGTGACTGCTCAATCGTTTCCTGGGACACTTTTCTCTCCTCTCCCGTCAGATGGCACAAGCGACACGTGCGCCATCCTCGGTGGCCTTGCGGATGAGACCAAGGCCGGTGCAATCACCGGCGGCACGCACATCGGCGCCGGGCATGCCGGCCACCAGGGCGTCGAACAACGTGGTGTCGGGTTCCAGTCTTCCGGCCACCACGACGCTATCGGCGGACAGTTCGCGGGTCGCGCCTGCCGCAGGTGTGAAAACGACGCTTCGGGGTGTGATCCGTTCGACGGGTGCCTGGACGTGCACGGTGACGCCCAGCCTGTCGAGACGATTCATGTGCTCGGTTCTGCGCTTATCGCCGACTTCAGCGGCTATCGTCGCGCCGGGCTCAAGTACCGAGACGAGACGTCCACGGCTGGCGAGAAACTCGGCCAATTCAAGAGCAACCAGGTCAGCGCCGATGATGGCGACCCGCCGACCGAACGGCATCCAGGCTCGGGTCGCGGCGCGCACCGCCCCGGGGCGCACCAGACGCTGGCGCCACCCGCCCAGCAGCCGGGCACTGAGCCGCGCCCAGGCCGGATCCGTCGGTCCGGCATGGCCGCCGAGCAGTTCCCGCAGCGCCGGTCCGCTGCATACGTGCGGGAGATCATCACCGGGGATTGTCGGCAGGACAACCCGGCCACCGGTCGCAACAACCACCGCCTCCGGCGCGAACTCGACGATCTCGCCGACTGAAACAGCATGGCCCAGATGCACTTTGACAGTACTCAAGTCGATTTCTTGAAGAAGATACTGCAAAAACGGCTCGTTCTCCGGATGCAGGATTGACGCCCAGCGCAGTGAGCCGCCCAGCTGGCCGGTGCGCTCGAACAGCGTCACCCGGTGCCCGCGTTCGGCGGCGACCCGGGCAGCTTCCAGGCCCGCAGGTCCACCGCCGATCACCGCCACCCGCTTGGTCTGCGAGGCCCGCCTTACCGCCAGTTCACGTTCCTTGCCGGTGCGGGGATTGACCGCGCAGTCAACCGAAAACCGCTGTTCCATGGCGTCAATGCAGTTTTCGCAGGAGATGCATTTGCGCACCCGGTGCACCTGTCCGGACGCCACTTTGCGGAGCAGGTCGGCGTCGGCGAGCAGCGGACGTCCCATCGCGATGAAATCAGCCCGCCCGTCGGCCAGGATTTTCTCCGCCCGCAGTGGGTCGTGGATGCGGCCCACAGCAATCACCGGGACGTCGACCACTTCTTTGACCGCGGCTGCAGCACCGACGTTGAGCTCATCGCCGTCGTCGGCGCCGTTGACCATCTGCGTGACCAGCCGATCGATGACTCCTCCACTGACATGAAAAGCGTCCACCCCGGCGGCCACGAGTTGTGGCGCCATCTGCGCGGTTTCATAAATCGGCCGTCCGCCGGCTACGCGCTCATACCCGGAGACGCGCAGCGTGATCGGCAGCGCGTCGCCGATTTCCGAGCGGATCGCGGCCAGTGCCTCCAGCACCACCCGAAAACGCCCCGCCACCGCATCGCCGCGATAGTCGTCAGTCCTCCTATTACGCTGCGGGGCAAGGAAAGAACCCAACAGCATGTAGCCGTGGGCGGCGTGCAGCTCGATGCCGTCATATCCGGCCTCGGCGGCGCGTCGCGATGCCGCCTTGAACAAGTCGAGCACGTCGACAAGTTGCTGTTTGGTGATCTCGGCCGACGGGCGGCCGGTCAGATATGACGGAATCACCGATGGTCCCAGTGCCGTGACGCCATGTATCTCGGGTCCGAGGCTATCGGGGCCGGCGTGCACGATTTGCGGCTGGATTTTGGCACCGTGTTCGTGCACCGCCTGCACTAGCGCGCGGTGCGCCTTCACGGCGGTGTCGGTCCCCAGCTGCAGGCCGCCGGGAGTTTCCGGATGTTTAGGGTCGATCCCGGTGGCGCCTAACGTGATCAGCCCCACTCCTCCCCGAGCGCGCGCGGCGAAGTAGTCGCAGGTGCGCGGCGACGGCAGACCGTCGGATGTCCCGTACATGGTCTCCATCGGAGACATCACCAGCCGGTTGCGCACCGACATGGTGCCGATCCGTCCCGGCCGCAGGAGATGAGGAAATGTGTTCACCGCGACGATCGCAGGCGCTGAGAAACCGGGGCGCTGTCAGCGGGCAGAGCAAAGCGGCCCGCGAATGCCCGCAGCGGCAGGTCCGCGCTGGTAATGATGCCGGGCGGTGCATCCACGACCGCCCGGATCGCGTTAAGCGCAGGCATGCCGGTGACGGTCATGCCGACGGATGCGAACGCTTCCGGGCTCGAGAAGTCGCTGCCTGCCTTGGGCAAGATCTGATGTTTGCTGTAGATGCACGGATCACCCTGGATCTTGGTAATGTAGCAGCCCTGAATATCCCAGTGCGGCATCGTGTGTGGTGTCATCTGCCATTCCAGATGTAACTCCACGCGCGGTAGCCCGCCAACCATGCCGACATATTGAAACGCTGCACCGCCCAGCGAGCCGGCCGGCAAACGGTACCATCCCAGATCCACGTCTTTGGTGCACGCACCCAGCTGGTAGGAGAATCGGACCTCGTCTAAGGCGATCCCGAGGCAGTCGGCCATCATCCGCACCCCGTCTTCGAACACCCGCGTTCCCAGCTCCAGCAGGCGCGGGGTCTCGGGGTCGTCAACGGACCGGCCAAATCCGCAGTTCTTCCACGTCGGTGCGGAGTGGTGACAGGAGACATCCACCGATTCGATGCAGGTGACGTTTTGGATATCGGCGACGTCGGCGCTGTGCACGATTGTGAGGATCTGCGCCAGACCCGGATTCATTCCAGTCCCGTAAAAAGTTGAATTCCCGCGCAAGCACGCGGCTTGCAGGATCTCGGATTCGGTGCGGTCGTCGGGGAACCGGTGATTGTTGTCGCGGTGATGCCCGGTGACCCAGTCCGCGGTGGTGACGATATTGATACCCGCCTCGAGCACCCGCCGGTAGAGTGCGACATCCGGCCACACCCCGTGGAAGGTCACGCAGTGGGGACGGGCGGCGATGATCTGGTCGACCGACCCGGTGGCGATGACGCCGATGGGCCCGATCCCTGCGATCCGCCCGGCGTCCTGGCCGATTTTCTCAGGCGAATAGCAATGCAGTCCGACAAGTTCCAGTTCTGGATGGCGAGCTATCCGCTTGATCATTTCGGTGCCGACGTTCCCGGACGCCACCTGAAACACTCGCAGCGGCGCGGCCACAGCGCCTACCTGTCAGCGTCAGTGTAACGGATAATGCCGCGAATGTTCTTGCCGTCCAACATATCTTGGTAACCATCGTTGATCTGCTCCAGCTTGTACTGCCGGGTGATCATGTCGTCGAGGTTAAGTTTGCCCGCCTGGTACATCGACAACAACTGCGGAATGTCGTACTGCGGGTTACCGCCACCGAAGATGGTGCCTTGCAGGTTCTTCTGCATCAGGGTCAGCATCGCGAGGTTTAGCGTCACCTGGGTATCCAACAGGCTGCCGATGGCGGTCAGCACACACGTACCGCCCTTGGCGGTGATGTTCACATAGCTGTCGATATCGGCACCTTTAAGTTCACCGACGGTGATGATCACCTTCTTGGCCATCAGACCGTGGGTGACTTCCGCAATGCCCATCAGCGCGGCTTCGATATCCGGATACACGTGAGTGGCACCGAATTTCAGAGCCTGGTCGCGTTTCCATTCCACCGGCTCGACGACGAAGATGTAGCGGGCACCGGCGTTAACCGCCCCCTGCAGCGCTGCCATGCCGACCCCGCCGACGCCGACGATGGCGACATCGTCTCCAGGCCGGATGTCCGCCGTGTGGGTCGCCGACCCATAGCCGGTGGTGACACCGCAGCCGACCAGGCAGGCGACTTCAAAGGGCACCGAGGGGTCGATTTTCACCACAGAGCTTTCATGCACCACCATGTACGGGGAGAACGTGCCCAACAGTGTCATCGGGTACACGTTTTGGCCGCGGGCCTGAATGCGGAACGTCCCGTCGCTCACCGCTGCGCCGTTGAGCAGCCCTGCGCCTAGATCGCACAGGTTACGCAACCCGGCCTGGCAGGACTGGCATTTGCCGCAGGACGGGATGAACGACAACACCACGTGGTCGCCCTCGGCGAGGTCCTCGACACCGGGACCCACCTCGGTGACGATGCCCGCGCCCTCATGCCCGCCCAGCACCGGGAAGCCGGCCATCGGGATCCCGCCGGTTACCAGATGGTGGTCGGAATGGCACATCCCGGCCGCCTCCATCTGGATTTTGACCTCGTGCTCGCGCGGGTCACCGATCTCAATTTCCTCGACCGACCACGGCTGGTTGAACTCCCAGATCAGCGCGCCCTTTGTCTTCACCGTGAACCTGCTTTCATCGGAGGTTTTGTACCGACAGCGTAGTGATGTGGGTCTCAGTGAGTATGCCCGGGTGGCGAGGTCGGCCGGGGAGGCGCTGCGCTACCACAACGGCACCGGGGCCTTGCCCAGCGGATAGTAGCCGGGCACCTTCTCGCCGGCGATGCTTCGTTCGATGCGCTTGTGCATGCCCGCCGACAGTTCACCCGCTTTGATCAAATCCGCGTAGAGCGCCGACACGTGACCGAAGTCGAAAAAATCGCGTTGCCAGCTCCATTTGCCGCCACCCGCGTACCGAAACCAGCTGCCACCGATCCCATACACCTCTCGTCCCGCACCCTCGGCAGCCCCTGCTGGTGGGGGGGCAACCTGTTTCCAGAAGCCGACTACTTCGCCTTGCCTGTCGTCGATGATCACTTTCTGGTAGGGGTAGCGCCAGCCCTGCAGGCCTTCCATCTCTTGACCGAGTGCAATATCGCGGATCTCGTCGATGCCGATGCACATGACGTCTTCTTTGGGCCCGATGTTCCAGCCGTAGGTCGCGTCGTCGGTATAGAAATCGGCGAGAATGCGCCAGTCCCCGCGCCGCTCCGCTTCGCGGTTGGCCTCCAGCCAGCGCCCGACGACGTCTTCGAGTTCTTCGCGGGGGAATCCTGCCACGGCTAGTCTCCTGTCTCCTGGATGGACAGCGCCTGGGTGGGACAGGCCCACACGGCCTGTTCGATCTGTTTGCGAGCCTCGTCAGGGGGCTCGTCGTCGAGAATCTCGACCTGACCGCGTTTGGGCACCCGAAAGTAATCGGGCGCTTCCAATTCGCACATTGCGTGTCCCTGGCACAGATCCAGATCCGCTTTCACTCTGTACCCCACAGTCAGCTCCTTCTCCGACGGCGGTAGCGCACCCGGGCCGGCTGGACGAGCTGCACCACCATCTTCGAGTGGTCGTTGCGGTAGGTCTCCGAAGGCTGTGCCATCTCGAACTCGTATTCCCGCAGCAACACCGAAAAGATCGCTTTGATCTGCATGGTCGCGAACGCGGCCCCCACGCAGCGATGCCGGCCGGCGCCGAACGGGATCCAGGTCCAGCGATTGAGCAGATCCTCCTGACGCGGCTCCTCGTAGCGCTCCGGCACAAACTCGTCAGGATCGGGGAAGTCTTCCGGGATCCGGTTGGAAACTGCCGGTGAGACCGCCACCAGGTCACCGGAGTGGATCGGATACCCTTTGACCACAAATTCGCCCTTGGCCACCCGCATCAGGATGATCAGCGGCGGATGCAGCCGCAGTGTTTCTTTGAGCACATTGTCCAGCCGTGGGATCTGGCGCAGGGCATGGAAACTCACCGGCTGACCGTCGGCATAGAGCTCATCGAGTTCTGCGATTACCCCGGCGTAGACATCAGGGTGCCGCATCAACTCGATCAGCGTCCAGGATGCGGTGCCGGAGCTGGTGTGATGCCCGGCGAACATCATCGAGATGAACGTCCCGGTAATCTCGTCGGCGGAAAACCGGGGGCTGCCGTCATCGTTTTTAACGGTGATCAAGACGTCGAGCATGTCGCGGTCGCTTTTGTCCGCCGGTGGGTTGGCCATGCGGCTGGTCATAATGTCCTGGACCAGCACCACCAATGCTTTGCGGGCTTCGTCGCGTCGGCGGAAGCTCTCGATCGGCAGGTAGGGGTCGACGTAGCACAAGGGGTCAGTGCCGCGCTCCAGTTCGTGATAGAGGTGAGCGAACCGCGAATCAAGCTGCTCGCGGAACTTGGTGCCGATCAGGCAGGCTGTCGATGTGTAAATGGTCAACTCGGCGAAGAAGTCCAGCAGATCGATCTCACCGCTTTCCCCCCAGCCCGCGATCATCCGGCGGACCTCGCGCTCGATGGTGGTCGCGTGGCCTTTCATCTGCTCGCCGCGCAGCGCGGAGTTGTGCAGCATCTCTTTGCGCCGCTCCGGGCTGGCGTCAAACACGACGCCTTTACCGAAGATCGGTGTCATGAATGGGTAGGCCTCGGCCTGGTCGAGCTCATCGTCGGCGGCCCGGAAGAAGAACTCATTGGCTTCCGCTCCCGAGAGCATGACAACGTCTTTACCCGCTAATTGAAAGACCCCGACATCACCGCACTCCTGGCGGACTCGTTTCATCAACCCGATCGGATCGGTGCGAAACTCCTCAAGATGGCCGTGTTCCTCGCTGCCACCCGAGACCCGTGGTACGGCAACAACACTCATATCTTCGGCATCCCCTCTCCACGCCGGCCTGATCGCTCAGCTTCGCCGCCGGCCGTTTGACCCCACGTCGCCGACGCATCCAGCTTCAGTTCGTGGCGCTCCGGCGGCGCGTCCGTCAGCGGCGCCTCCGGCTGGATCTCCATGTTGACCACGAACGAGCCCCGCGGCGTTTCAGCAACGAACGCGATAGCCCGCGCGATGTCACTGGGACGCAGAAAGTAGTTGTGGCGGGCCTGACCCCACTTCGCCCAGTCTTCGAGCATCGGACCCACCTGTTCGGCGGAAAGCTGCCAGCCCATACCGGTCAGTGTCGGCCCGGGATGCACGATCGACGCGCGGACGCCGGTGCCCTCTAGCTCCATCTGCAAATTGGTGACCATGGCGATCAGGCCTGCTTTGGCGGCGCCGTAGGCTCCCATGTGCGGTCGTTGGCGCAGCGCGACATCGGAGCCGACGAAGATGACGTCACCGCGGCGCCGCGCCACCATGTCCGGCAGCACTGCGGTGGCCAGCCGGTTGGCGCCGACCAAATGGATGTGAATCTGTTCGGTGAAGGCCTCGGTGCTGATTTCGTGCAGCCGCCCAGGCAACATGTCACCAGCTCCCGACACCAGCACCTCGATCTCACCGAGCGCATCAATGGACTGTGCCACAAAGGATTTCACGGAGTCCGCATCAGTGACGTCGAGCGGGAACGCCACCGCCTCGCCCCCGCCCGCGCGGATCTCGGCAACCAGTTCGTTGAGCTTGTCGATGCGCCGGGCACCCAGTGCGACGGGGAAGCCCCGGCCGGCGAGTTCAATGGCCGTCGCCGCGCCAATGCCTGACGACGCACCTGCGACGATGGTGGGACGGCGGGCCGGATGAGGTTCGAAGCGCGGCATTTACGCAAGCTCCACGGTGATCGGCAGGCACGCGAACCCACGCACATTGCTGGAGTGGACACGCACGGCGTTGGGCTCGTCCACCTGATAGTCACGGATCCGATCCAAGAATTCTTCCAGCGCGACCCTGGCCTCCATCCGAGCCAGGTGCGCCCCCAAGCAGAAATGTGCGCCGCTGCCGAAACTTACTAGTTTCGAACCGATCTCGCGCCCGACACGGTACTCGTCAGGGTTGTCGAACACTCGGTCATCGCGGTTGGCCGAGCCCGGCAGCAGCAACAACACATCGCCTTTGGGGACAGTGGTGTCATAAATCGTGAGATCCTGGGCGACGGTGCGGGCCAGAATCTGGCTGGAGGTGTCGTAACGCAGGGTTTCCTCCACCCACAGCGGGATCCGGGAGTGATCGGCGAACACCGTGGCCAGCTGATCGGGGTTGCGCGCAGCCCAAAAGACGGCATTGCCCAGCAGTTTGGTGGTGGTCTCGTTGCCGGCGACGACCATGAGGAAAAGAAACGCCACCACCTCCTGGTCGCTGAGCCGGTCGCCATCGAGTTCGGCCTGCAGTAGTGCCGAGGTCAAGTTGTCGGCGGGGTTTTGGCGGAACTCGTTGATCAGGTCGAAGTAGTAGACCATGAGCTCGGCCGACGCCTGGACCGCCGACTCGGGTACATCGGCGACCCCGTCGTCGCGATGCAGCACACCATCTGCCAGCGCGCGGATGCGGGGCCGGTCGGCTTGCGGGACGCCCATGAGTTCGGAGATCACATCCATCGGCAGCTTGCCGGCGAATTCGGCGATGAAGTCGAAGCTTCCCGATCCGTCCGCCTGCAGCGCGTCGTCCAGGTGGGCACGGGCCAGCTCGCGCACCCGCGGTTCGAGTTCACGAATCCGCCGTGGTGTGAAGCCTTTGGAGACCAGGGTGCGCAGGCGCAAATGGCCGGGGTCATCCATGGCCAGAAACGACATCACCTTGTGGGCATCAGGATTACGGGAAACGGGATCCAGCGAAACGCCATAGGCGTTGGACAGCGCAGTGCTGTTGCGAAAGCCCTGTAGCACGTCCTGATGCCGTGACAGTGCCCAGAAGTTGAGCTCATCGTTACGGTACAGCGGAGCCTCGTCCCGCAGCCGCCGGTAGTACGGGTACGGATCCTCGTGGAACTGGTAGTCGTAGGGGTCAAGCACGAGTTCGTCAGGGCGGTCACCCACGTGGATGTTCATTGGTCTGCTCCGGCCGGGTGCCTTGTTTCTCGGGGGCGCTCGGGGCCGTCGGGCAGGATCAGTCCCACCACGTAGGCCAGCCGGTCGGCGATCTGGTGATAGGTGAAAGCGCCGCTGCCGGCCTGGACCAGAGCACCGAAAAAGGCCATCTCCAGGGCGAACACCGTGCGCGGGTCGGCATCGGGTCCAATCGCCGAGGTGATGCGCCGATGGATCTCCGCACCGATCCGGTCGCGGACGCTGCGCACCGCAGGATCAGCGCCGCCGCCAAGGAGTGCCGTTGTGCACGCGGCGGCCACCTCGGGCTCGTCGGCGACCACCAGCGCCAGGTGCCGCAGCGCCTTGTCCACCCGGGCCGGCATGGGATCGTTCACATCGGTGAAGTACGGGACTTGCCGGACCAAATCCAGGTAGATCTCGGCAATGAGGTGGTTCTTCGACGAGAAATAGGTGTATGCGGTCGCCGGGGCCACTTTGGCGCGGGCGGCAACCGCACGCACGGTCAAGTCGGTATAGGACGTCTCCCGCAGAGTCTGCAAACCCGCTGTCAGCACTTTGCGGAAGGTCTCTTCCTGCCGGCGGTTGCGAGGAATGTCGCCAGACTTGTCACCGGCCTCAGATGTGATCACAACCGCAGCTTCGCTGGACACATGTCCAGATTATCGGATGCGCGTGGAGCGAATCAAGTGCTGCCGATGAAAATCCTAGTGAACAGGCGATTCTCTGCTCCTGGGGATAGCCACGAAGGTCGGCTCTTGCACCGCCGATGGTCGGAGAGCTATGGTTCGACAGAATGAATTCGGACAAGTGTCTACTCTATCGCGCAGGGTAGAGGCGGGAGCGGGAAATGGCGTTACTGGCCGATGGCACAAGTGCACTGCTGATCGACGGCAAACTGGTGCCCGGCAGCTCGGGCACGTTCCCGACTCTTAATCCGGCCACTGAGGACGTGCTCGGGACGGCTGCAGATGCCGACGCCGAAGACATGGGCCGGGCGATCGAAGCCGCTCGGCGTGCCTTCGACGAGACCGACTGGTCGCGTAACACGGCGTTGCGGGTGCGCTGTGTACGCCAGTTGCGTGCGGCGCTGCGCGAGCACGTCGAGGAGCTCCGCGAGATCACCATCGCCGAGGTGGGCGCACCGCGGATGCTGACGGCGACTGCCCAGCTCGAAGGACCCATCGAGGACCTGGGGTTCTCCGCGGACACGGCCGAGTCCTACCAGTGGAATCAGGATCTCGGCCAGGCTGCCCCGATGGGCATTCCCACCCGGCGCACCATTGCGCGCGAGGCCGTCGGTGTGGTCGGAGCGATCACCCCGTGGAATTTCCCGCATCAGATCAACCTCGCCAAGCTTGGTCCGGCGCTGGCTGCGGGTAACACCGTCGTGTTGAAACCCGCGCCTGACACCCCGTGGTGCGCGGCGGCGCTCGGCGAGCTCATCGCCGGGCACACTGATTTTCCACCCGGTGTCGTCAACATTGTCACCTCCAGCGACCACAGCCTGGGGTCGCTGTTGGCCAAAGATCCACGGGTGGACATGGTTTCGTTTACCGGTTCGACGGCCACCGGCCGCAGCGTGATGACCGACGCCGCCGCCACCATCAAGAAAGTGTTCCTGGAACTGGGTGGCAAGTCCGCGTTCGTCGTGCTTGACGACGCTGACCTGGCTAGTGCGTGCTCGGTGTCGGCGTTCTCGGTATGTATGCATGCCGGTCAGGGGTGTGCGATCACCACTCGGCTGCTGGTGCCGCGGGCCCGCTACGACGAGGCTGTTGCTACGGCCGCGGCGACCATGTCGTCGATCAAGCCCGGCGATCCGTCCGACCCCGGCACGGTGTGCGGGCCGCTGATCTCGGCGCGTCAACGCGACCGGGTACAGGGCTACCTCGATCTCGCCGTCGCCGAGGGCGGAACGTTCGCCTGTGGCGGTGGCCGGCCCGCGGACAAGGCGGTCGGCTTTTTCATCGAGCCCACTGTGATCGCCGGCCTGACCAACGAGGCTCGGGTTGCCCGGGAGGAGATTTTCGGCCCGGTGCTGACTGTGATCGCGCATGATGGCGACGACGACGCGGTGCGCATCGCCAACGACTCGCCCTACGGGCTTTCCGGCACCGTGATGAGCTCCGACCCCGACCGCGCCGCCAGCGTGGCGGCGCGATTGCGGGTGGGCACTGTCGCCGTCAACGGCGGAGTGTGGTACTCGGCGGACGCACCGTTCGGCGGCTACAAGCAGTCCGGTATCGGCCGCGAGATGGGTCTGGCCGGATTCGAAGAGTACCTGGAGACGAAACTGATTGCGACAGGAGTCCAATGATCGCGCGGAGTCGGAATTGCGTCGCGGGCGCGAACAGGGGCGCCCTAACCGGCCACTGAGCAGAGAGGAAAGCATGCGATTCGCAAACAAAGTGGCCATTGTCACCGGTGCGGCCCAGGGCATCGGGTTGGTCTACGCACAGGCGCTCGCTCGTGAAGGCGCGTCGGTCGTGGTCGCCGACATCAACGCCGACGCCGCCGAGGGGGCCGCTAAGCAGATCGTCGCCGACGGTGGCACGGCGATCCATACCCCGGTCGACGTGTCCGACCCGGATTCGGCCACGGCGATGGTCGATCGCACCGTTGCCGAGTTCGGCGGCGTCGACTACCTGGTCAACAACGCCGCGATCTACGGCGCGATGAAACTCGACCTACTGCTGACGGTGCCGTTCGACTACTACAAGAAGTTCATGAGCGTCAACCTCGATGGGGCACTGGTGTGCACGCGAGCGGTGTACCGGCAGATGGCCCGGCGGGGCGGTGGTGCGATCGTCAACCAGTCGTCGACGGCAGCGTGGCTGTACTCCAACTACTACGGCCTGGCCAAAGTCGGTATCAATGGGCTGACCCAACAGCTGTCCCGTGAACTCGGCGGGATGAATATCAGGATCAACGCTATCGCGCCCGGCCCGATCGACACCGAAGCCACCAGGACCGTCACCCCGGGCGAGATCGTCAAGGACATGGTCAAGCAGATCCCGTTGTCGCGCATGGGCACACCAGAGGATCTGGTGGGATTGTGTCTGTTCCTGTTAAGTGATTCGGCATCGTGGATCACCGGCCAGATCTTCAATGTCGACGGCGGACAGATCATCCGCTCATGAGTGAACAGGTGAAGCTGGGCTACATCGGACTGGGCAACATGGGTGCACCGATGGCCCGCCGCCTGCTCGACTGGCCGGGCGGCTTGACGGTCTTCGACGTGCGATCCGACGCCATGGCACCTTTCGCCGACGCCGGCGCCACCGCGGCGACCACCGTCGCCGATGTTGCCGACGCCGACATCATCAGCGTGACTGTGCTCGACGACGCGCAGGTGCGCGAGGTGATCGCCGGTGAGAACGGGCTGGCGCACCACGCCACACCGGGCACCATCATCGCCGTCCACTCGACAATCAGCGATAGCACCGCGGTCGCATTGGCGAGGCAGCTGGAACCCGAGGGAATCCACGTCATCGACGCCCCGGTCAGTGGCGGCGCGGCAGCGGCCACCAAAGGGGAGCTGGCAACCATGGTCGGAGCCAGCAACGAGGTTTTCACCCGGATCCAGGAGCCGTTCTCCCGCTGGGCGTCGCTGGTGATCCACGCCGGTCCGCCGGGCGCGGGGACACGAATGAAGCTGGCACGCAACATGATCACTTTTATCTCGTATGCGGCTGCGTGTGAAGCGTCGATGCTCGCCGAGGCAAGCGGCCTGAACCTTCACGACCTCGCCAAGGTGGTGCGGCACACCGACGCGCTGACCGGGGGCGCGGGAGCAATCATGTTGCGTGACACCATGAAACCCCTTGAGCCAGAACACTTCCTCTACCAGCCTTTCCTGCATACTCGCGGGCTGGGGGAGAAAGATCTGAGCCTGGCGTTGGGGTTGGGCGAGGCGTTGTCGGTGCAATTGCCGCTGGCCCAAGTGGCACTCGAGCGGTTGGCGGACGGTCTGGGGGTACCCCACACCGCGACGGAGTCCCCGTAGACCGGAGAGGAGAAACGCGATGGACGAATTGCGCCGCAAAGGCTTGGAAAAGATGAACGAGGTCTACGCCTGGGACATGCCCGACATGCCGGGCGAGTACTTCGCCTTGACCGTCGAGCATCTTTTCGGCCGCATCTGGACCCGGCCCGGACTGTCGATGCGTGACCGCCGGATGGCGGTAATCGCGGTCCTGACGGCCCAGGGTCAGGAAGACCTGCTCGAGGTTCAGGTCAACGCCGTCCTGCACAACGAGGAATTGAGTCTCGATGAGCTGCGCGAACTCGCGGTGTTCATCACCCATTACGTCGGCTTCCCGCTGGGGTCGAGGCTCAACAGCGCCATCGAGCGAGTCGCGGCCAAACGCAAGAAGGCGGCCGAGAACGGCGTGCCGGCCGACAAGAAGTCCAATGTCGCCGAGGTCCTCGCCAAGGAGTCCGGCCAATCGGGCTAACCTGATGTCTCGTGCGTGTCCTGGTGATCGGGTCCGGTGCCCGCGAACATGCGCTGCTGTTGGCGCTCCGCAAAGACCCGCAGGTCGACGGACTTGTTATCGCTCCCGGTAACGCCGGCACCGCTCTGATCGCCGATCAGCACCAGGTCGACATCACCTCCGGTGATGAGGTTGCGGCGCTGGCCCGCCGCGTGAAGGCCGATATGGTGGTCATCGGCCCTGAGGTACCTTTGGTACTCGGCGTGGCCGATGCTGTACGCGCTGATGGCATCGTCTGTTTCGGGCCCACTAAAGAGGCGGCCCGGATCGAAGGTTCCAAAGCATTCGCCAAAGAAATCATGGCAGCGGCCGGTGTTAGCACCGCTGCAAGCGAAATCGTCGATAATCCAGCATATTTGGATAGGGCGCTGGACCGGTTTGGGCTGGCCGTCGGCGAACCTGCCTGGGTGGTTAAAGATGACCGGCTGGCCGCCGGTAAGGGTGTAGTAGTGACCCCGGATCGTGCTATCGCGCGTGCCCACGCGGCCAGACTGCTCGAATCTGGGCATCCGGTGCTGCTGGAGTCCTATCTGGACGGGCCCGAGGTATCGCTGTTCTGTGTGGTCGACGGCATGACGGTGGTGCCACTGCTGGCGGCGCAGGATTTCAAGCGGGTCGGTGACGGGGACACGGGGCCTAACACCGGTGGAATGGGCGCTTACGCGCCTTTGCCGTGGCTGCCGGAAGGCATCTGCGCTCAGATTGTCACTGAAATCGTGGAACCTGTGGCGGCCGAGCTTACCCGGCGCGACTGTCCGTTCCAGGGCCTGCTCTACGCGGGGCTGGCGATCACCAAAAATGGTCCGGCTGTGGTCGAATTCAATTGCCGTTTTGGTGATCCCGAGACGCAATCGATCCTGGCGCTGCTGGACTCACCACTGGGGCAGCTGCTTTATGCCGCGGCCACCGGTGAGCTGGCTGCTTTTGGCGCACTGCGCTGGCGCGACGGCGCGGCCGTGACCGTGGTGCTGGCTGCGGAAAACTACCCTAACCATCCCCGGCTTGGCGACGTCATCATCGGGTCGGACGCCGATGGAGTGCTGCATGCCGGCACGACGCGGCGCGGAGACGGGACAGTCGTGTCCTCCGGCGGGCGCGTGCTGTCGGTGGTGGGCACCGGTACCGACCTATGTGCCGCCCGCTCGGCGGCTTACCGCATTCTCGAGTCGATTCGTTTGCCCGGCGGGCACTTTCGCACTGACATCGCCCTACTGGCCGCTGAAGGCAAAATTCACATCTAAGCCCAGCCGGCTCGCGCACGCCGCGGAATTCCCGGGGGCTCGGGACCCTCAGTGCGGCCTGGGTGCGGCGGGCTAGCAGCCGGCGGCTTGGCCGTCCCGGCGCGGGTCACTGGCGGCGAAATACCCATCGTCGAGCCGCCAGATCGCCTGGCAGCTACCGAAGTCGTTGTAGTCATCCACAACCACCAGCTGGTGGCCGCGGCGGTGCAGCTCGTCCAGCGTTGACTGCGGTAAACCGGGCTCACAGCAGAGCTGCATACCCTGCAGCCACCGGAACCTGGGCCCGTCGCAAGCCGTCTGCGGGTTCTGGCCGTAGTCGGCGATGCGCACCACCATCTGCACATGGCCCTGGGGCTGCATCGTGCCGCCCATCACGCCGAAGCTCATTACCGGCGCGCCGTCCCGGGTCAGGAAACCGGGGATGATCGTGTGGTAAGGACGCTTGTTCGGCCCGACTTGGTTCGGATGCCCGCGCGTCACGGCGAAACTCGAGCCACGGTTCTGCAGGGCGATGCCGGTCCCGGGCACCACGACGCCCGAGCCGAATCCCATGTAGTTCGACTGGATCATCGACACCATCATCCCGGCGGCGTCGGCGGCGGCGAGATACACGGTGCCCCCGCCCGGCTGTCCGGCAGATGCCGGCGTGGCCCGGTTGAGGTCGATGAGCGTCGCCCGGTGCCGCAGATACTCGCTGTCGAGCAGTTGCTGTGGTGCCAGCGGCATATGACCGATATCGGCGACGTAGGTGTGCGCGTCGGCGAAGGCGAGCTTCAGCGCTTCGATCTGCAGATGCAGACTGTCAGCAGAATCGACGGGGAACGAGCCGATGTCGAAGTGCTCAAGAATGCCTAGCGCTATCAACGCGACGATGCCCTGGCCGTTGGGCGGAATCTCGTGGACGGTGTAGCCGCGGTAGGCTGCGCTGACCGTACCGACCCAGTCGGGGCGATGCGTGGCGAGGTCACTGGCGCGAAGGGCGGCGCCGTGGGCGGCGGCGTGCGCCTCGAGTTCTGCCGCGAGTTCACCGCGATAGAACGCCTCGCCGTTGGTCATGGCGATGGTCTCGAGCGTAGCCGCATGGTCGGGGAACCTGACCAGTTCACCGGGTTTGGGTGGCCGTCCGCGCGGCAGGAACACCTCGGCGAACCCGGGCTGGGATTCACATATCGGTGCCTGCGCCGCCCACTGCGCCGCCACTGTCGGTGAGACCAGAAATCCGTTGCGGGCGTAGGTGATTGCGGGCTCGAAAACACGGGTGAACGGTAGCTTTCCGAACTTCGCGTGTAGTTCCACCCATGCCGACACCGCACCGGGCACGGTGACTGAATCCCAGCCCAGGGTGGGCACTGCCCGCCCGCCGAAGTACTCCGGCGTCCACGCGGCCGGAGAGCGGCCTGACGCGTTCAGCCCATGCAGTCGCTGACCATCCCAGACGATGGCGAAGGCGTCCGAGCCGATGCCGTTGGACACCGGTTCGACCACGGTGAGTGTGATAGCGGCGGCGAGAGCCGCGTCGACCGCGCTGCCGCCCTCACTGAGCATCCGAAGGCCCGCTTGTGCGGCAAGCGGCTGCGAGGTGCACACAACGTTTTGCGCCAGAACCGGTTTCCGCGGCCACGCATAGGGCAACTCCCAAGAGAAAGGCACAGTCACCGCCGGACTCCTTGGCGTTCAGGCTCGACTGGCCCCGAATTTTTCGGCGGCCGCACGGCGATCGACGGAACCTTTTGCGGTGTGGGGCAACTCGTCCGTCACCTGGATGGTGGCAGGGACCTCGAAAGCAGCCAGCCGCTCCCGGCAGAACGAGGCGAGTTCGGTGGTGTCCGGGTGATCCGAGGCTCCAGCGACCACGACTGCGGCGACCGTCTCCCCGTAGATCGGGTCCGGGACGCCGAACACCGCTGCCTCCACCACATTTGGGTGACTAGTCAGAACCACCTCGACCCGTTCGGGCGAGACCTTCTCCCCGGCCCGGTTGATGAGCTCCTTGATACGCCCGCGCAGTGTCAGCTCTCCCCCCGCGGACAGTGATCCCAGGTCGCCGGTGTGCAGCCACCCGTCCGTGAATGTCCGCGCCGTTGCGTCGGGATCTCCCAGGTAGCCACGCGCCACCGTGCGGCCGCGCAGCCAGATCTCGCCCACCGCATCGGGCGGGCAGGGTCGGCCGTCATCCCCGACGATCCGGATCTGTGCTCCGGTGGAGCAACCAACGAAACCCGCCGCCGGGATCTGGTCGTCGGTTGTGCTCGCCACCTGGTGGGTGGCCTCGGTCATGCCATAGGCGCTCATCACCGGTGCACCGAATTCGGTCCGCAGTGCCTGCGCCGTTTGGGTGCTGAGCGCCGCGCTGCAGCTGCGAATGAACCGCAGCCCGCCGGAGTGCTCGGCCGCGGCACGTTTCAGGAGAATCTGGTGAATCGTCGGCACTGCCGTGAACCAGGTCGCGTGTGCGGCACGGATATCGTCCCAAAAAGTGTGTGCGGAAAACCGTCCCCCGGCGGGTAACAGCACAGTCCCTCCGGAAGCCAGGGTGGACAGCAGTGCCGCGACCAGCCCATGACCGTGAAACAGCGGCATCACCGCGACCGTCGCATCCTGCGGGCCTAACCGATAGGTGTCGATCACTCCACGTACCGCGGACGCGATGTTGTCGCAGGTCCACGGCACCATCTTCGGTGAACCCGTCGTGCCTCCGGTGAACATGATCACAGCGTCGTCGGACCGCAGCCCGTCGGGCGCCGCGCTGACCGGGTAAGGCGGGGCGGCGGCGTCGAGGTCGATGCGGAGACCGCCGCGGCTCACCGGAACCGAGACCGGCCAGCATGGGAATGCGGTTTCGCCGGTTTCGCCGGACTGGTCGATCAAGGCCACTCGCGCGCCGGCCGCCGCGATCCTGGCGTTCTGCTCGGCGAGTGGCAGTGCGGGGTCCAGGGGAACCGCGACAAGCCCTGCCCGGGATGCCGCCAAGAACCCGAGGACGAAAGCAGCGCTATTGGGTGCGCGCAGCGCGACCCGGTCACCCGGCTGCAGGCCGCGCCGGGCCAGCTGCCCGGCCAGCTCGTCGACCAGCGTGATCAGGTCGCGATAGGTGACCGGGACGCGGTTGGCGGTGACGATGAGTGCCGGTGTTTCCGGGTGGCGTCTCGCGGCGGCCTCGACCAGAGCGGCGATTTGCGGGGCGGCGGCGGTCACCTCGATCACACTCCTTCTCCAGACGCACGCGGGCACGCGAGGGCAGCGCCCTCACCTGTACGATGCCCGCACACCTCATGAGCTGTCCAACCACTGACGTATTGGCGCTGGTTGGCAGGATCGCGGTTGGACTCCGATGCCAAACCGACAAGAGTTAAGTCAGTGTCAGGGTGAGATGCCGCATGTTGCGGTGGTTGGATCCTGATCACCTGGTGTCTGGCTCGTAGAGTGTCTGCCGCCTTCGGGCTGGCGTGCATGGGTTTTGTCGGCATCAGGTGTGAAGGACCGGCCGGCGTGACTTGATAGGAGCGTGGCATCCGCCCCGACTGAGATGTGTCCGCCGACCGGCCCAACCGTCACCTCACAGTGAAGGAGGCAACCACCATGGTTGTTGTTGGAGCCGATGTACACAAGCGCACGCACACGTTCGTCGCGGTCGATGAGGCCGGGCGCAAGCTGGCCGAGAAGGTTGTCAAGGCCACTACTGCAGGTCATGCCGAGGCGGTGATGTGGGCCCGAGAAAGCTTCGGGCCAGAGGTGGTGTGGGCGATCGAGGATTGCCGGCATCTGTCGGCCCGGTTAGAGCGTGATCTGATGGGCTTTGGTCAGTCGGTGGTGCGGGTGCCGCCGAAGTTGATGGCCCAAACGCGGGCTAGCGCACGCACCCGGGGCAAGTCTGATCCAATCGACGCCTTAGCAGTCGCGCGCGGTTTTCTGCGTGAACCCGATCTGCCGGTCGCCTCCCATGATGAGGTGTCGCGGGAGTTGAAGTTGTTGGTGGATCGCCGGGAAGTCCTTGTGGCGCAACGCACTGCCACCATCAACCGGCTGTTGTGGCGGGTGCACGAGCTCGACCCCGACCACGCGCCCAAAGCCCGTTCGCTGGATCTGGCCAAGCACCGCCGGATTCTCGGCGATTGGCTTGCCACGGTGCCTGGCCTGGTCGCTGAGTTGGCGCGCGACGAGCTAGCCGACATCATCCGACTCACCGAGACCATCAACGCCTTGACCAAGCGCATCGGACAGCGAGTTCGCCACGTCGCCCCGGTGCTGCTTGCTCTTCCAGGCTGCGGGGAGCTGACCGCGGCCAAACTCGTCGGAGAAACCGCCGGGGTGACCCGGTTCAAAAGCGCGGCCGCCTTCGCGCGCCATGCCGGGGTGGCGCCTGTCCCGGTGTGGTCGGGAAACACTGCCGGTCGCGTGCGCATGACCCGCTCGGGCAACCGCCAACTCAACGCCGCCCTGCATCGCATCGCCGTAACCCAGATCCGTCTCAACGGCCTTGGGCAGGTTTACTACCGGAAGCGGCTAGCCGACAGCGATTCCACCACCGAAGCCCTGCGCTGCCTCAAACGCCGCTTGGCCCGCGTCGTCTTCGGCCACCTCCAGACCGACGAACAGAACCGTCAACAGCCTTGCCAACCGGCAGCGGCTTGACATAGGAGAAACCCATGAACATCCAATCCGCCCCTGAGGGACTGACCGACGGTTTCCATCTGGTAGTGGACGCCCTGAAGCTCAACGGGATCGACACCATCTACGGTCTGGTCGGTATTCCCATCACCGACCTTGCCCGAGTCGCACAGGCATCGGGTATCCGCTTCATCGGATTTCGTCACGAAACCTCAGCCGGGAACGCCGCGGCCGCCGCCGGGTTTCTCACCCGAAAGCCCGGCATCTGTTTGACAGTGTCGGCCCCGGGTTTCCTCAACGGGCTGGTCGCGCTGGCGAACGCAACAACGAACTGTTTTCCGATGATCCAGATCTCAGGATCCAGCGAGCGCGCACTCGTGGATCTCCAGCGCGGCGCCTATGAGGAACTCGACCAACTGAGTGCGGCGCGGCCGTTCGCAAAAGCAGCGTACCGAATCTCCCGTGCGGAAGACATCGGACTCGGCGTCGCGCGCGCCATCCGCGCCGCGGTGTCGGGCCGGCCGGGTGGGGTGTACCTCGATATCCCCGGTGCCGTGCTCGCTCAGGCCCTCGACGCGACCGCCGCGGCCAGCACCCTGTGGCGGGTCGTCGACCCTGCTCCCCGGCAGCTCCCCGCACCCGAGGCGGTTGAGCGGGCGCTGGACTTACTGGCCACCGCGCGCCGGCCGCTGATTGTGCTCGGCAAAGGCGCCGCCTATGCCCAGGCGGACACCGTGATCCGGCGTTTCGTGGAGACTACCCGAATCCCCTTCTTGCCGATGTCGATGGCGAAGGGCCTCGTGCCGGACACACACCCGCAGTCGGTTGCGGCTGCCCGGTCGCTGGCGCTGAGCCGCGCGGACGTGGTCATGTTGATCGGCGCGCGATTGAACTGGCTGTTAGGCAATGGTGAATCACCACCGTGGTCTGCCGACGTGAAATTCGTCCAGGTGGACGTTCAAACGTGCGAATTCGACAGCAACCGGCCGATCGCCGCGCCGCTGGCCGGCGATATCGGCTCGGTGCTGTCGGTGCTCCTGGACCGCATCATCACCCAGCCGCTCGCCGTGCCGACGGCGTGGACTGATGAACTCGCCGAGCGCAAAGCTCGCAACGATACCGCAATGCGTGAACGCCTCGCGGAGGATGCGCATCCGATGCGGTTTTACAGCGCGCTGCGGGTGATTCGCGAGGTGCTGGCGCAGCACCCCGAGGTCTATGTGGTCAACGAGGGCGCTAACGCCCTAGATATCGCCCGCAACGTCATCGATATGCAGATGCCGCGGCATCGCCTAGACAGCGGAACCTGGGGTGTCATGGGTATCGGCATGGGCTACGCCATCGCGGCGGCGATCGAGACCGGACAGCCGGTGATTGCGATTGAAGGTGACAGCGCGTTCGGCTTCAGCGGGATGGAATTCGAAACGATATGTCGCTATCGGCTCCCGATTACCGTTGTCGTCCTCAACAACGGCGGCGTCTACCGCGGCGACGAGGTCGCGGCCAGCGGAACGGATCCGGCACCCACCGTACTGAGCGCGCATGCGCATCACGAAAAGATCGCAGAGGCGTTTGGCGGCAAGGGGTATCATGTCATCACTCCCGTTCAATTGGAGTCTGCTCTCGTCGACGCGTTAGCATCGGGGACGCCGGCGATTATCGATTGTGTACTCGATCCCGCCGCCGGCGTGGAAAGCGGACATCTGACGGCGCTGAACCCGAAAAGCGCGGCTGCCGGCGGCTAATTTCTGCGGGAGCAGAGTTATCGCGGGCAGGCGCTGAGGTTATCGCAACGGCAAACCGGTGATCGCCCTGCTGATAACCAGCCGTTGAATTTCGCTGGTACCTTCAAAGATCGTGAAGATCTTGGCATCTCGGCGCATACGCTCAACCGGGTAGTCACGCGTGTAGCCATTACCACCAAGGATTTGCAGCGCTTCGTCGGTGACGTAGACGGCGGTCTCGCTGGCGACCAGCTTAGCCATCGATCCCTCGGCGGCCAGGAAAGGTTTGTTATGGCGAGCCATCCACCCGGCGCGCCACACCAGTAGCCGCGACGCGTCAATCCGGGCTTTCATGTCCGCCAGTTTGAACCCGATCGCCTGGAAATCCCCGATTTTGCGGCCGAACTGCTCACGTTGTTGCGCGTAGTCCAAGGCATACTCGTAGGCGGCGCGCGCAACCCCCAACGCCATTGCGCCCACAGTAGGTCGGGTCCGCTCGAATGTTGCCAATGCTTCGTGGCTACTGGTGCTTTTCCCCTCCCTGGCGCGTGCGATCCGTTCGTCGAACTTGTCCTTCCCCCCGACGATCAACCTTCCGGGAATCCGGACATCCTCCAAAACCACCTCGGCGGTGTGCGAAGCCCGGATACCGTGCTTGTGAAATTTCTGTCCCTGCTGAAACCCCTGCGTATCCGGCGGGATGATGAACATGGCCTGTCCCCGCGATCCCAGATCCGGATACACCGACGCCACGACGATGTGCACGTTGGCGATACCGCCGTTGGTGGCCCAGGTTTTCGTGCCGTTAAGAATCCACTCGTCACTCGCCTCGTCATAGCGCGCCCGGGTCGCGATTGCGCCGACATCCGAGCCCGCGTCCGGCTCCGACGAACAAAATGAGCCCAGCTTGGGATCATCGACGGTGCCGAACATCTGCGGCAGCCACTCGCCGAGCTGCTCGCGTGTGCCGTTCGCGGCCAGCGCCGCTGCGGCCAGTCCGGTGCCCAGAATCGACAGGGCGATTCCAGCATCACCCCAGAACATCTCCTCGAAGACCGTCAGCATGCCCAGGCCGGTCGGCTCGGCGGCTTGGGTTGAGAACAAGTCGATCGAGTAAAGCCCGACCTTGGCCGCTTCCTGGATAATCGGCCACGGGGTCTCCTCACGCTCATCCCACTCTGCGGCTGCCGGTCGGATCACGTCGGCGGCGAACTCATGGACCCAGTCGCGCACGTGTATGACGTCGTCGGAGAGTTCGAGCGAGAACGACATCGCTATGATCCTTTCGACTGTGGTGGGTGGCACCATGTTGTCGGGCCAGAGGTTGGGACGCGTGACGCCGAGCAGGTTTAACGGCTCGTCGCGGTCGGGTTCACCGCACACCATCCAAGTCAGATAGCCGTCCACGTCTGGTGAACGGTGGTACACCATAGCAGCAAAGCGGCGTTTCGGTCTCGCGTCAGGGCGACGCGACCGTCAGGCAGCGACCAGCAGCGGCGCGATCCAGCTCAACTCCGCGGGTAGTTGCGCACTCCAGAACGACGGATCGTGTCCGCCCGGTGAGAAACCACCCGAGGGCGGATGGGGTAGCTGAGCGGTGAACTGCCGGGTGGCGTCGTAGAACGGATCGCTAGTGCCGCAGTCCACCCGGATAGGGATTGACGCCAGAGTTGGCAGCCCGAAGACCGAATTCGCTGCCCAGTCGTCGGGGCCGTCGAAGGCGCCCGGCGCGGCGGCGCCGGGCGCCAGCCACAGTGCCGGGCTGACCGCGCAGATTGCTGCGGTACGCGCCGGCCCCAGCCTCCCGCCCAGCAGCAATGCGCCGTAGCCGCCCATCGACCAGCCCAGAAACGCCACCCGCGAAGTGTCCAGGCCCTGATCGTCAAGCATCGGGATGAGCTCGTTGAGCACCATGGCCCCGGAATCCTCGCCAGACGACCTTTTGTGCCAGTAACTTCCGCCACCATCGACAGCGACGACTGCGAAGGGTGGCAACCCGGCGGTAACAGCTTGCGCCAAACCCTGTTCGACGCCGCCGGCCATCACCGTGGCCGCATCAGAGCCTTTGCCGTGGAGGGCGATGAGCGGCCGCAGGGCTTGGGTCTGGCCAGGCGGGCGGGCGATCGCCCAGTTCGTCATCTTCCCCCCGCGCGCTGCCGACACGAACGACCCTGTGGACATTGTCGGTGCAGCCGCCGGCGCGCGTGGCGGCTGCACCGGTGCCCGGGGTTGCTGACCTGGCGCCCACGCGGCGCCACTGCCGGTCATCGAGACCGAAACGGCCCGCGAACGACGAGGACACAAGAGTTTCTCGAGCGCGTCCGCGCCTACTGCACCTGCGGCCACACTGGCACCAAGGCGCAGCAGTGCACGCCGGGTGACGTCGGGCATGCGGGCTATCATGCCAGAGGCGTTTGCCCGAAAGGGCAATGTGGTGCCAACCTGGCTGGCAGCATGACTAAGAGTGACGGCAGCAGTTACCCCCAAGGGAGAACGTCGGCGGTACGCGCTGGTGAGTGCTGCCGCTGAGCTGCTGTGCGAGGGCGGGTTGACGGCGGTGCGTCACCGGGCAGTTGCTCGCCGGGCGGGTCTGCCGCTCGCATCGACCACCTACTATTTCTCCTCGCTCGATGACCTCATCGCAGGGGCGGTCGAGCATATCGGGATGTTGGAGGTCGCCCAGCTGCGGGCCCGGGTCGCAAGCCTGTCGCGGCGCCGCCGCGGGCCCGAGACAACTGCTGAAGTGCTCGTCGACCTGCTCGTCGGCGACAGATCCGGGTCACACCTCACCGAGCAGTTGCTCTCGCGTTACGAGCGTTATATTGCCTGCGCGCGACTGCCTGCGCTACGCGAGATTCAACGGCGAAATCTGCGTCAGCGTGCCGCAGCTGCCGCCGAGGCGATTGAGCGGTCCGGGCGGTTCGCCCAGATCGAACTGGTCTCCGCATTGGTCTGCGCAGTCGACGGTGCGGTGGTTTCTGCGCTGGTCGACGATTGGCGGGATCCGCGTGCCGCCGCGCAGGCGACCCTGGTGGACATCATCGACGTGCTGGCACCCGTCGACCAGGGAACGGCGCGTGTGTGACTCGCCGGGGTAGCTTCGCGGGAGCCACCAAATCCGGTGGAAGCGCGGGTGTCACGATGTAGCCGCTGGCGAGGTCCCCGTAGGTGCTGACGCTGGCCGGGCGGCGCTGCGCGTACAAGGCCACATATGCGCAGAGCACAGCATCGACCGGATCCTCCACGCGGCGCAGATCGCTTTTGCGCCGGGCGGTTTCGGCCTGTCGGCGCAAGACGTCCCAGTCCTCGGTCACCCGCAGCGGCACGGCTGCCGTCGCGAGCCTCTCGATCTCGTCCATCAGCCGCAGCAGCTCGGACTTGAGCTGTTCGAAGCTGCGGCCCGTCTTGGCCTTGTACTTCAGCGTGTGTTCCAGGCGAAACAGCGCGACGGCCGCTGGGTGCGGGTAAACCTCGATCGCGCGGCGCCGGGCTGATGATCGCGGATCTATGTCGAGATCGAGCGCAGCGGCCAGCCGGCCGCCGCGGGGACCTGCTGCAAACTCGGGCCGTGCCGTGTTGGTGGGATGCGCACCGGCCTCAAACCTCCGGAAGTCGCGATTTAGCGCGATCTCAGCCGGTCGCGGGCCGGACCGGTTGGTCACCACCAGCGGCGCATCGATGGCTACCAGACAATCACCTTGTACATAGGGCCCTATGGCCGCCACCACCGCCGCATCGTCGCGTGCGCTGCCGACGCGCTTCAGGCGTCCTCGAGCGTCGAGTACTGCGATACCGCTCGGATTGCGCTCGCCCCAGGCGAGATCCACGCCGACGAAGTACATTCATCTAGCTTGCGGCATCACAACCGTAAGCTGTGTCGTTGTGAGCATTCCCAACGTGCTGGCCGACCGTTATGCCAGCGCGGCGATGGTGGCCATCTGGTCACCCCGGGCCAAGGTGATCGCGGAGCGGCGGCTGTGGCTGGCGGTGCTGCGCGCACAGGCGGAATTGGGTGTCCCCATTGCTCCGGATGCCCCGAGCGTCATCGCCGACTACGAACGCGTGCTCGAAGATGTCAACCTGGATTCGATCGCCGCGCGGGAGCGGGCGTTGCGCCACGATGTCAAGGCCCGCATCGAGGAATTCAACGCACTGGCCGGCCACGAGCAGATCCACAAAGGCCTGACCAGTCGTGACCTCACCGAGAACGTTGAGCAGATGCAGATCCACCGGTCGCTGGAGCTGGTGTTCGGGCACGCGGTGGCGGTGCTGGCCCGGCTGGCCGAGCGGGCGGTCGCCTACCGCGATGTGGTGATGGCCGGGCGCAGCCACAATGTCGCCGCTCAGGCCACCACACTGGGCAAGCGGTTCGCCTCGACGGCACAGGAGATGCTGATCGCGCTGAACCGGCTGCGTGAGTTGATCGACCGCTACCCGCTGCGCGGTATCAAGGGTCCGGTGGGCACCGCCCAGGACATGCTTGACCTGTTCGGCGGAGACGCGACCAAACTGGCACGCCTTGAGCAGCGTGTTGCCGAATTCCTTGGTTTCACAAAGGTTTTGACTAGTGTCGGCCAAGTCTACCCGCGCTCGCTGGACTACGACGTGGTGTCTGCGCTGGTCCAGCTGGGCGCTGGACCGTCGTCGTTGGCGCACACCATCCGGCTGATGGCCGGCCATGAGCTGGTCACCGAGGGTTTCGCGCCGGGACAGGTCGGCTCCTCGGCCATGCCGCACAAGATGAACACCCGCAGCTGCGAACGGGTCAACGGACTGCAGGTGGTATTGCGCGGCTATGCCGCGATGCTGGCCGAGCTGGCCGGTGCCCAGTGGAACGAAGGTGACGTGTCATGTTCGGTGGTACGCCGAGTGGCGTTGCCGGACAGCTTCTTCGCCGTCGACGGCCAGATCGAGACGTTTTTGACCGTGCTCGACGAGTTCGGCGCTTACCCGGCGGTGATCGACCGCGAGCTGGATCGCTATCTGCCGTTCCTGGCCACGACGAAGGTCTTAATCGCGGCGGTGCGCGCTGGGATGGGCCGAGAAGCCGCGCACGAGGTGATACGTGAACACGCGATAGCAGCGGCGCTTGCGATGCGGGAAAAAGGCGGCGAACCGGACCTGGTGGAGCGGCTGGCCGCCGACGCGCGGCTGCCGCTGGACCGGGCGGCGCTGGACGCCGTGCTGACCGACAGGCAGGCGTTCACGGGGGCCGCCGGGGATCAGGTCGATCAGGTGGTCGCAGCGGTAGATGCGCTAGTCGGGCGCTACCCGGAAGCGGCGAAATACACCCCGGGTGCGATCCTGTAGGGCCATGAGCGCCCCTGCCGTCCTTTCCGGGATCGATTTCACCGATCTGAACAACTTCGCCAACGGGTTCCCGCATGAGTTGTTCGCCCTGCACCGCCGCGTCGCCCCGGTGTTTTGGCATGCGCCCACCGAGCACACCCCCGACGCGGAAGGTTTCTGGTCGGTGGCCACCTACGCCGAAACCCTTGCGGTGCTGCGTGATCCGCTGACATTCTCGTCGGTGACCGGTGGTAAGCGGCCCTTCGGCGGCACGGTGCTGCAGGATCTGCCCATCGCGGGTCAGGTGCTCAACATGATGGACGACCCGAGGCACACCAAGATTCGGCGGTTGGTGAGCTCCGGCCTGACCCCGAGGATGATCCGCCGCGTCGAAGACGATCTGCGTGCACGGGCCCGTCGGCTGCTCGACGGGGTCCGATCAGGCGTCGCATTTGACTTCGTGGTCGACATCGCCGCCGAACTTCCCATGCAGATGATCTGTATTCTGCTCGGCGTCCCCGAGGCGGATCGGCACTGGTTGTTCCAGGCTGTGGAGCCGGGGTTTGATTTCGGTGCCTCCCGAACGGCGTCGATGCCGACGCTAAATGTCGAGGACGCCGGGTCGCGAATATACGCCTACGGGTTGGAGCTGATCGCCCGCAAGCGGGCAGAACCAGCCGACGACATGCTCTCTACGGTTGCCAACGCCACCATCGACGATCCCGACGCGCCGTCACTCTCCGACGCCGAGTTGTATCTGTTCTTCCATCTGCTGTTCAGCGCCGGCGCTGAGACCACCCGCAATGCGATTGCCGGCGGCCTCTTGGCCCTGGCGGAACACCCTGAGCAGTGGCGCCGGTTGCGGGGTGATTTCAGCGTGCTGCCCACAGCGATCGAGGAGATCGTGCGATGGACGTCGCCGTCGCCGTCCAAGCGGCGCACCGCCACCCGCGCGGTCAGCTTGGGCGGTCAGCCGATCGAGGCTGGCCAGAAGGTGCTGGTGTGGGAGGGTTCGGCGAACCGCGATGCCGATGTCTTCGACCATCCCGACGAATTCGACGTTCTCCGAAAGCCCAATCCACACCTAGGTTTCGGTCAAGGGGTGCATTACTGCCTGGGCGCCAATCTAGCGCGGCTGGAACTGCGGGTGCTCTTCGGGGAACTGCTGTCGCGTTTCGAGGACGTCCGGGTCGTGGCGCCCGTCGACTGGACCCGCAGTAACCGGCATACCGGCATCCGACATCTGATCGTGGAATTGCGTGATCGGCCGTGACCATGCGGCTCAGCGCCATCGAGCCGACACCCGATGCGTTCGCCGCGGTGATGGCGACCGGAATCTTATCGATCGCCGCCCGCAACCACCAGTACGCAAGGATCAGCGAAACACTCGATGTTCTGGCGGTGTTCGCTTTTTCGGTTCTGCTTGCCCCAGTGGCCGCTGCCGCCGTCAGACGCCGGGTCGCCCCTTGGGATCTAGAAGATCCTGACGTGACGCTGCGGCTTTTTACGTTCGTCGCCGCGTGTGCGGTGCTGAGCAGTCGGGTGGCCTCCCATCCGATGGCCGCTGGCATCCTCGGCGCATCAGCGCTGGCGTCTTGGCTGTGGTTGGGCGTGCTCACCGTGCGGAACATATCGGCTCGCCCGTGGCCGGTGCTGCGCGATCATGTGCATGGTGCATGGGAACTGGCCAGCGTCGGCACATCGGGGTTGGTGATCATGGTGATGCTGCTCGCAGAGCACTCCGGACGCCGCTGGTGGCTGGTGGCCGCGGTGCCGCTCTGGGTGGCGGCGATTGGGCTGTATGGGCTGATGACGTGGCTGATCCTGTGGCGCGCGTTAGCAGAGCGACAGGATCGCGACGGATTCGAACCGGATAGCTGGATCCTGATGGGTGCGCTGGCCATCGTGACCCTGGCCGGTGATTACCTTCACCAACTGGCCCGCGGCTGGCTGGCCGGGGGCATTCGCGCGGTCACCCAGGTGACCTGGCTGGCGGCCACGCTATGGATACCGCTGCTCGTCTACTTCGGCCTGCGGCGCATCAGCCGGCGGCCTGCGGTGCTGCAGTTTGCCGGTGTGTGGTGGGCGATGGTGTTCCCGCTCGGCATGTACTCTGCGGCGACCTACGCCATGTCTGTCGAGCTCGGCGTGCGGTCACTGCAGACGGTGTCGCTGGTGTTCTTCTGGGATGGGCTGGCGTTGTGGCTGATCGTGGCTGCTGCCGGACTGCAGCGGTTGTGGTGCGTGGCGGCCCGCTCGAGGACATGAGCGCAGAAATTCGCTGAGGCATCATTCGACACAGTCGCCTCTTGCGTCGCTAGATGAGCGATGAGTACCCCCGCCAACTCGATATCGTATTGGATATCACACTGCCATGACGCTCCAGAGCGCCTCGTGGCGTTCTGTGAGCACGCACGCCGAGCAGAAACTCGCGTCGGGTAGGGATGAACCCTGTGATATCGCATGTGCCATCGTTCTCGGCGGCATGTCATACCCACTATCGCGTTGCGGGTGTGCCTGGTGACACAGATGGGGAACGGCTATTTGGCGCCTCACACCGAGTCCCACCGAGCGCCCGCCGACCGCAGCTCCAAGGCGGCCAGCCGGCGGATGATGCTGAGATCCTCGCGGCGCCATGCGCCAACGGGATCGGAAGTAACTTCGGTCAGCTGGCGAACCGGCCGATTAGCCAACGCTCGCAGTGCGAGCAGCTGGTCGCCGGCTGGCGTCGCGGCCACGCTGGTCACGGTCCATTTGCGCCGGACGAACCGTAGCCGCAGAACCAGCCACGGCGCTATCACCGCAAGTACCGGCGGCGCCGCGACCGCCATTGCCAGCAACGCAGCCAACCAGCTCGCGGTGGTGTCCAGGTTGTGCCCGGCACCGGCGACGTCCAGCGCAGCCTGGCTGGCCGCGGTCAGGGGCTTGCTGACGGCGGCACCGACGAGCGGGATGTGCCGGGCGCTGTGGCCGGCCGACTCGAGGTTGTCGGCGAGGCCATGCGCGCCCGTGTCGACCTGTCGTCCCACGCCGGCGACGCTCGAGACCATGGTGTTGATAGCCACGCCGATAAGCACCCAGCCGGAAACCCACCCGAGTACGGCGATGTCGGCGATCAGCTGCGCGATGAGCCGACGTGGGGTGCTGGCATAAGGCAAGAACCGAACGTTCATGGCCCTGATCCCAACACAGCGGTGCCGGATAGGCTGACGCGGTGCGTCCCGCGTTATCCGACTATCAGCACGTGGCCAGCGGCAAGGTCCGCGAACTGTACCGCATCGACAACGAGCACCTGCTGCTTGTGGCAACCGACCGAATCTCAGCTTTCGACTATGTGCTCGCCAGCACCATCCCGGACAAGGGCCGCATTCTGACCGCGATGAGCGTGTTTTTCTTCCACCTCGTCGAGGCCCCCAACCATGTGGCGGGACCGCCGGATGATCCCCGTATCCCTGACGAGGTGCTCGGGCGGGCGCTGGTAGTGCGAAAGCTCCAGATGCTTCCCGTGGAATGTGTCGCCCGCGGATATCTGACTGGCTCAGGACTGCTGGACTACCAGCGGACCGGCGAGATATGCGGTATTCCGCTCCCTGCTGGCCTGGTAGAAGCCAGCAGATTTCCAACACCGTTATTCACTCCGGCGACGAAAGCTGAACTCGGACAGCATGATGAGAACATTCCGTTGGCACGGGTGATAGAGATGGTGGGCGCGGTGCGCGCCAACCAGCTGCGCGACCTTACGCTTCAGACTTATGTCCAGGGCGCCCACCACGCCTTGACGAAGGGGATCATCATCGCCGACACCAAGTTCGAATTCGGGGTGGACGCCGATGGCAATCTGGTACTGGCCGACGAGATCTTCACGCCGGACTCGTCGCGGTATTGGCCGGCCAATGAGTATCAGCCGGGTGTGGTGCAGACCAGCTTCGACAAACAATTCGTGCGCAACTGGCTCACCAGCCCCGAGTCTGGCTGGAACCGCACCGGCGCACAGCCACCGCCTCCGCTTCCGGATCACATAATCGAGGCGACGCGCAGTCGGTATATCGAAGCCTATGAGAAGATTTCCGGCCAGAGCTTCGAAGACTGGATCGGCCCGGGCGCATGAGCGCGACACCGCCGGTTGCCAAGCGGCTGGACAGTCGCCGCGTGTTCCACGGCGACGTCTTCGTGGACCCATATGAATGGCTTCGCAACAAGTCTGACCCCGAAGTCATCGCCCACCTGCAGGCGGAAAACGACTACGCCGACCGGATGACAGCCCACCTTGAGCCGCTGCGGCAGCAAATTTTCGATGAGATCAAGGCTCGCACCAAGGAAACCGACCTGTCGGTGCCGACCCGTCGCGGGGAGTGGTGGTACTACGTTCGCACCTTCGAGGGAAAACAATACGGCGTCCAATGTCGCTGCCCGGTAGCACAGCCAAGCGACTGGCACCCTCCGTTGTTCGATGAGCACACTGAGATCCCGGGTGAACAGGTGCTGCTTGATGAAAACATCGAAGCCGACGGTCACGACTTCTTCGCGCTGGGCGCCGCCAGTGTCAGTCCAGACGGCAATGTGCTCGCATACTCCGTAGACGTCGTTGGCAATGAACGGTATACATTGCGGTTCAAAGACTTACGCACCGGACATCAATACCCTGATGAGATCGCTGGCATCGGCGCAGGAGTCACGTGGGCCACCGATAACCGCACCGTGTATTACACGACCCTCGACGCTGCCTGGCGGCCCGACACGGTGTGGCGGTACCGACTCGGTTCGGGGGAGCCGGCCGAGCAGGTCTATCACGAGCGTGATGAGCGGTTCTGGCTGGCGGTGGGCCGCACCCGCAGCGATGCCTATGTGGTGATCGTCTCGGCCTCGGCGATCACCTCCGAAGTGCGTTATGCGAAGGCCTCTGACCCGCGCGCACCTTTTACCACTGTGCTGCCCCGCCGCGATGGTGTCGAGTACTTCGTGGAGCACGCGGTCATCGGCGGTGAGGACCGATTTTTGATTTTGCACAACGACGGTGCGGTGAACTTCACGCTGGCGGAGGCCCCGGTGAGCAATCCTGCCGAGCAGCGGACACTGATTCCGCACCGCGATGATGTCCGGCTGGACGGCGTGGACGCGTTCGCCGGCCATCTGGTGGTCAGCTATCGGCGTGCGGCGTTGCCGCGGATCCAGTTGTGGCCCATCGGACCTGATGGTGGCTACGGCGTGGCCGAGGAGCTCTCGTTCGAGTCCGAGCTGATGTCTGCCGGGCTAGGGCCTAACCCAAGCTGGAATTCACCGAAGCTTCGTATCGCCACCGGGTCTTTCCTCACCCCCACGCGCATCTACGATGTCGACCTGGTCAGCGGTGAGCGCACGCTGTTGCGCGAGCAACCGGTGCTCGGCGAGTATCGGCCCGAGGACTACACCGAGCGCCGGGATTGGGTCCGCGGCACAGACGGCGCCCGGATACCGGTGTCTATCGTGTATCGATCTGATATCGAATTTCCTTCTCCAGCAATACTTTACGGCTACGGAGCTTATGAGATCTGCGAGGATCCCAGGTTCTCGATCTCGCGGCTGTCGTTGTTGGATCGCGGCATGGTATTCGTCATAGCCCATGTCCGCGGCGGCGGTGAAATGGGCCGGCTGTGGTACGAGCACGGGAAGCTGTTAAAGAAGAAAAACACCTTCAGCGACTTCGTCGCGGTGGCGACCTATCTGGTCGAGTCAGGGTTGACCCGTCCGCAGAATTTAGTGGCAATGGGCGGTAGTGCGGGCGGACTACTGGTGGGCGCGGTCGCCAACATGGTGCCGGACCTCTTCGCCGGCATTCTGGCTCAGGTGCCGTTCGTCGATCCGCTGACCACGCTCTTGGATCCCTCGCTTCCGCTGACCATCACCGAGTGGGAAGAATGGGGAAACCCCTTAAGTGACAGTGACGTCTACTGGTATGTGAAGTCCTATTCGCCGTATGAGAACGTCACGGCTAAAAAGTATCCCCCGATTCTGGCGATGACGTCGCTGCACGACACCAGGGTTTATTACGTTGAGCCTGCGAAATGGATTGCAGCGTTGCGACACCACAAGACCGATGGAAATCCTGTGCTGCTGAAGACTCAGATGGCCGCCGGCCACGGCGGGATCAGTGGCCGCTACGAACGATGGAAAGAGATCGCTTTCCAGTATGCGTGGTTGTTAGCTGCTGCCGATCGCGAGCACTACGGCGGCGCCCAGGAAGACGACTTCTATGGCCGCGCGGAGGGGTAACCTCGTGCTCATCGACTTGGGCGGGGCAGCAGCATCCCCGCGGTGTGCACGGCAGTCACGATCGGCTACATCAGGGTGCAACGACCGCGACTTGGCCCGGGCCCGGGGCGACAGGTTTTTTGGGCAGAAACATCGCGGGGATTAACGCCAACACCGCCAGGACAACCGCTGCCACGAAGACGGCGGTGTAGGCGTGTGAAAGATCGCGCAGGACGTTGCTCATGAAGTCGGAAACAGCTGTGCTACGCGGCATTAACGCCGGGTCAGGTATCAGATCACGGCGTCCCGGTTGCAGGATGCCGGCTTTGCGCGCAGCTGCAATGTTTTTGCTGTGATCAAACTGACTGGTCAAGATCACCGACATCAACGCCGTGCTGATCGACGCTGCCACTTGCAGGTTGACGTTGATCAGTGCTGAACCGCGGGCGATCTGATGCGGAGCCAAAGACTGCACAGCCGCGGCTGTCAGCGGCATTGTTGTGCAACCTAAGCCCATGCCCATGAGCACCAGCCCCGCGAGTAGAACCGGCAGGTAGCCCACCTGTGCTGCGACACCATAAGCGAAGGTGGCCATGCCCGCACCGATCAGTGTGATGCCGGTGAGCACAACCTTATCCGGGCCGCGCCTGTCCAGCAGAACTCCGGCAATCGGCATTGTCAGCATGGCACCGATACGCTCCGGCATCATGTGCACCCCTGACTGCAATGGTGTCTGGTGCAGCAGTTGCTGCAAGCAGCTTGGGATGAGCAGCGCGGCACCGAAAAAAGCTGCCCCGGAAAGTAACATCGTCAAGTTTGCGGCCGTGACCTCCCGATTCTTGAACAGCCGCAGGTCGATCAGGGGATTGCTCGTGCGCAAAGCGTGCAACACGAAGCTTCCGATAAGTATCAGACCGATGCTCGCCGGTATCCACACGTGAGGGTCGATGACAAGACCGCGTGCCGGAATGGATGAAATGCCGTAAAGAAATGCCGCCAGGCCAGGCGAGAGCAGCAGTAAACCGGCGACGTCGAAGGTCTCCGAAGGGGTTGCGCGATCTTTTGGAAACACGATGGCCGCAAGGATGAATGCCACCATGCCGATCGGGAGGTTGATACGGAAAATCCACTGCCAACCGTAGGCGTCGATCAGCCAGCCACCCAAGATCGGCCCCGCGATCGGTGCGAGCAGCATCGGAATGCCGAGTACGGCCATGAGCCGCCCGATCCGCTTCGGCCCCGCCTCGCGCGTCAAGATGGTGATGGTAAGAGGCATCAGCATGCCTCCTCCAAGGCCCTGTACTACTCGAAAAACGATGAGCACCAAAATATTTGGTGCAGTAGCGCAGAGCAACGAACCCACTGTGAAAGCGAGCACGGAACTCATGAACAGCCGCTTGGTGCCAAACCGGTCGGCAGCCCAACCCGCCAGGGGAATCACCGTGGCCAGCGCGAGCGTGTAGCCCGCCATTGTCCAGGCGACAACGGCTTGGCTGGACTCAAATACGGTGATGAAGGTGCGTTGGGCGACACCGACCACCGTGGTGTCCAAAATCGTCATCACCACAGCCAGCACGCACACTCCCGCGACCCGCAGCAGCCCGGCGTCGAGTTTGTCTGGATAGATTCGTTCGCCCACCGTCAACTTCCGGGCGGGAAAGGCCGGCAGGGATGACCCGTTCGGAGACGGTTTCGGGGTCGGCGGTTGCCGCGGCTGCGGATTGACGGGGCGATGCACCACGCCCACCAGCCTAACGAAGTTAAGTAACTACGTTCGTGTGCGTTCCGGGTGAGGTTTTCGGTTGTAGTGAATTTCTGGCGAGCAACGCTACGGGTAGGTACATCAGTGTGATCATGACCACTGCGACCGCGAAAACCAGGCCGTAAGCATGTGATAGATCGTGTTGCACGGCGCTGGTGAAGTCCGGCAGAAGGGCGCGCCGCGGTATCGCCGACGGGTCCAGCGACGCCCCGTGGCTGGCCGCGGTCTGCCGAAGAGCCGCGAGTTTATTCGCAGCGATGATGTTTCCACTGCGAGCGAACTGGCTGGTCAGGATTGCCGACATGAGCGCGGTACCCACCGAGGCCGCGACTTGGTGATTGACGCTGAGCAGTGTGGAACCGCGGGCCACCTGATGCGGGCGCAGCGGGCGCAACGCCGCAGCCCATAATGGCATCAAGGTACAGCCCATGCCCATACCCATGATCATCAGGCCTGCCAGTAGCGTGGGTGAGTAGTCCATGCCGTTCCAAACCCCGTACGCGAAAGTGCCCATCCCGAGCGCGGTCAGCGTCACGCCGATCGGCACGACTTTGGCCGGGCCATATCGGTCCATAATGTATCCGGCGGTCGGGATCGTGAGCATGGCGCCGATGCCCTTGGGGATGAGGTGCAGCCCCGACTGTAGCGGCGTCTGATGCAGCAACTGCTGAAAGCAACTCGGGAAGAGCAACGTAGCGCCGAGATAGGCAGTCTCGGAGAGCAACAGTGCCGCGTTGGCCAGCGCAACCGCATGGTCTTTAAACAGCCGCAGGTCGATCAGCGGGTGCGCCGCTCGGTAGCGGGTGTGGAGCACGAATCCGGCAATCAGCAGCACGCCGATGCCCACGGGTGGCCAGATATGGATATCGGCCACCGTGGCACGGCCGGGTATCGATGACACCCCGTAGAGGAATGCGGCCAAACCTGGAGACAACAGCAGCATTCCGACAACGTCGAAGGCTTCGGAGGGTTTGGTGCGGTCTTTCGGGAAAATGACGCCGGCCAGCAGGAACGCGGTCACGCCAATCGGCACGTTGACCAGAAAGATCCATTGCCAGCCGAAGGCTTCGATTAGCCAACCACCGACGACCGGATCGCAGATCGGGCTGAGCAAAGTGGGAACCCCGGCCACGGCCATCAACCGCCCCAACCGGTTGGGGCCTGCTGCCTGGGTCATGATGGTGTATTTCAGCGGCAGCAGCATGCCGCCGCCGAGACCTTCAAGGATCCTAAATCCGATCAGCAACGTGATGTTCGGTGCCATCGCGCACAACAGTGAGCCTAGGGTGAAAAAAAGCACCGAGCCCATAAACAGCCGCTTGGTGCCAAAGCGGTCGGCCGCCCATCCGGCCAGCGGGATCACGGTGGCCAGTGCCATGGTGTAGCCGGTGATCGTCCAGGCCACGACGGCCTGGCTGGACCCAAACTGGGCAATGAACGTGCGCTGAGCTACGGCGACGACGGTGATATCCAAGATGACCATGAGGCGAGCAAGGACGCACACCCCGCTGATCCATAACAGACGAGCGTCAAGCTTGTCCGGGTAATCCCCATCCCGGGTGACCAGCTGCCGGTCAGGCGCTGTGGACACGCCGACATGATCGGCGTCCTTGTGAGGTATCTGGGTTTTCCGTGGCCGCGGATTGATGACACGCTCCACCACGCCACTAGCGTACCGGCTCTGACACAGACTGAGGTGGTTGGCCGGAAGTGAATATCGCATCAGGGGTACGGACGGGATCGACGCTTGCTGTCTGCGTGTTCGTCACATTCTTGTCATCTGACGTGGGCACACTGCGGGTGTGTCTGGGAAATTGATCGTCTCGGTCTCGGGGATCGGCGACCGCACCCTGGCCGACATCGACGCGTTTTGTGCGCAGATGGATGCACGGAACGTCCCGGTGTCATTACTGGTGGCGCCCCGGCTCAACGGCGGCTACCGGCTGGAGCGGGACTCGCGCACCGTCGAGTGGCTGACGAATCGGCGCACCCGCGGCGACGCGATTGTGTTGCACGGCTACGACGAAGCGGCCGCCAAAAAGCTTCGCGGCGAATTCGCGACGCTGCCCGCACACGAGGCGAATCTGCGGCTGATGGCCGCCGACCGGGTGCTCGAGCACCTCGGGCTGCGCACCCGGCTGTTCGCGGCGCCAGGCTGGCTGGTGTCACCTGGAACCGTCACGATGCTGCCACGCCATGGATTCCGGCTGTTGATCGGTCTTTACGGGATCACCGACTTGGTCCGGCACACCACCACCCGGGCCCGGGTACTGGGAATCGGTGAAGGTTTCCTCTCCGAGCCGTGGTGGTGCCGGATGCTGGTGCTCTCCGCGGAGCGTATCGCACGTCGTGGCGGCCTTGTGCGAGTGGCAGTTGCCGCCCACCACTTGCGCAAGTCCGGGCCGCTGCAGGCGATGCTCGACGCGGTGGATCTGGCCTCGATGCATGGCTGTGCGGCGACCGTGTACCGTTGGGGGTCCGAGAGCGAGGTTCTCGACGCGGCCTGATCGCCGGGTTCACTACGCTGGAGTGGCATGAGCGATTCCGCAGCTGCTGACGTCATCGTCGTCGGTGCTGGGCTGGCCGGTTTGGTGGCCGCCTGCGAGGTAGTGGACCGCGGATTTCGGGTATTGATCCTGGATCAGGAGAATAGCGCCAATCTGGGTGGACAGGCGTTCTGGTCATTCGGTGGACTTTTCTTCGTCGACAGCCCCGAACAACGCCGTTTAGGCATTCGCGACAGCCACGAACTCGCTCTGCAAGATTGGCTGGGCACGGCCGGGTTCGACCGACCCGAGGATTACTGGCCGCAACAATGGGCGCATGCCTATGTCGATTTCGCAGCGGGTGAAAAACGGAGTTGGCTGCGTGCCCGGGGCCTGCGGATCTTCCCGCTGGTGGGCTGGGCCGAGCGTGGCGGCTACGATGCACGCGGGCACGGCAATTCGGTGCCTCGTTTCCACATCACCTGGGGCACCGGGCCGGCTCTGGTTGAGATTTTCGCACGCCGACTTCAGGGCCAGCCAAGGGTGCGGTTCGCGTACCGGCACCAAGTGGACGAGCTGATCGTCGAGGGTGGCGCGGTCACCGGGGTGCGGGGAACGGTGTTAGAGCCCTCAGCCGAACCACGCGGTGTACCTTCATCACGAAAAGGATTAGGGCAATTCGAATTTCGTGCTCCGGCGGTGATCATTACCAGCGGCGGCATCGGTGGTAATCATGAACTAGTGCGGCAAAACTGGCCGCAGCGGATGGGGCGGGTTCCTGAGCAGCTGCTGAGTGGAGTGCCCGCCCATGTCGACGGCCGGATGATCGGCATCGCCGAGAAGGCCGGCGCGCGGGTGATCAACCGCGATCGGATGTGGCATTACACGGAAGGGATCACCAACTACGACCCGATTTGGCCACGTCACGGCATCCGGATCATTCCAGGCCCGTCCGCACTGTGGCTGGACGCTGAAGGCAAGCGATTGCCGGCCCCGCTTTATCCGGGCTTCGACACGCTCGGCACACTGGAGTACATCACCAAATCAGGTTACGACTACACCTGGTTTGTGCTGAACGCCAAGATTATCGAGAAGGAATTCGCGCTGTCCGGCCAGGAGCAGAACCCGGACTTGACCGGACGGAGCGTGCCCGAACTGCTGCGCTCCCGGGCCCGGCACGGCCCGCCGGGACCGGTGCAGGCATTCATCGACCGGGGCATTGACTTTGTCACCGCGAACTCATTGCGGGACTTGGTCTCTGCCATGAACCAACTGCCCGATGTAGTCCCGTTGGATTACGCAAGGGTGGAAGCCGAAGTCACCGCTCGCGATCGTGAGCTGGCCAACCCGTTCAGCAAAGACAGCCAGATCATCGCGATCCGCGCCGCTCGCCGCTACCTGGGTGACCGGTTAGGCCGGGTGGCGGCGCCGCACCGGCTGACCGACCCGAAGGCCGGGCCGATGATCGCGGTCAAGCTGCACATTCTGACCCGAAAGACGTTAGGAGGACTGGAAACCGACCTCGATTCGCGGGTGCTCAAGGCTGACGGCACCCCACTGGACGGCCTGTACGCCGCCGGGGAAGCGGCCGGATTCGGTGGCGGCGGTGTCCATGGCTACCGGGCTTTGGAGGGCACTTTCCTCGGTGGCTGCATCTTCTCCGGCCGGGCCGCCGGCCGCGGCGCGGCCGGCGATATCGCCTAGTCAGATACCGCCCGGCCGACGTGAGCAGAGTATGCGGCTGCTCGCGCGGAGACCACGGTCAGAATGTGACCGCGCTTTCCTCGGGCAACACCTGGAAGTCGGTACTGGTCATTTCGCTGAGCCGGCTGTAGTAGATGCCCCGAGCTGCGGGGGAGATGATGCCCTGGTGGATGGGCACCGCTCGCGAGGGCGCGACGGCCCGCAGATAGTCGACGGCTTCGGAGATCTTCATCCACGGCGCAGCCGCCGGAGTAGCCAGCACATCCACCGGCTCCTCAGGCACGAAGAGGGCATCGCCGGGATGCATCAGCCGTGCGGCGTGGCTGTCGTCACCCACCAGATACGAGATGTTATCGATCACAGGGATTTCCGGGTGGATTACCGCGTGTCGGCCACCGACTGCCCTGATGCGCAATTGACCGACCCGCAGCTCATCGCCGACGTGCACGGCCTGACATGGCTCACCCAGCTGCGCGGCGGTTTGCGGGTCGGCGTACAGCTCGGCCTGCGGGTTGGCCTCGAGCAGCGCGGGCAGCCGTGACTGGTCGACGTGATCAGGGTGCTGGTGGGTGATCAAGATGGCGGACAGCCCGCTGATGCCCTCGAACCCGTGCGAGAAATTTCCCGGGTCGAACAGCAGAGTCGCGTGGTCGAACTCGGCGAGTAAGCAGGAATGGCCGAAATGCGTCAGCTGCATGTCTACGATTGTGCGCTCAAGTATGCGCTCAAGGGGAAGTGCGGATGCGGGCAGTGCTGGCGACCATGCTAGTCGTGGGTGGGGCGGTGGCTCCGGTGGCCGCGATGGCCGTGCATGCTGACCCGGAAACCTGCCCGGCCGTGTGTGACCGGATTCCCGGCAGCGCGTGGATTCCCGCACGCGACGTGCCGCTCAACGCGGTGTACCGCTGGCCTGCGCTGGCCGCGGCGGCGGTCGCGGTTACCGGGACGACGCCCCGCTTTCGGTTCGAGGAATTGTGCGCCACACCGACGCCGCCGCAGGATCCCCGCCAGTACGCCGTGGCGGCACGGGCCGCCGTCGCCAATCCGGATGGTCAGTGGCAGTTGCAGGCTCAGGTGCTGCACTGGCGCGGTGATACAGCACGCGGCGGCCAGGCCGCGGCGTCGGTGTTTCGCAATGCCGCGGCCGCGCTGCAGGCCTGCCAGCCGGGCACATCGCCGCCGATCACGCTCGAGCAAACCGACCGGCTGGTCGCAGTGGTCGGCGGACCGGTCGTTCTGCACACCTATCTTCTCGCCCATCCCGCGAGCAGTACCGTCAGCGAACTCGCGTTGTGGTCGTCGGACCCGCCGCAGGTGCCGTGGCCACTGACGGCCGACACCCAAATACTGGACGCGATGACCGCCCCGTTATGCACCGCCTACATTGCCTCGTGCCCGTGAGATCGGGGTCGTCGGTAGAGTTGGCGCCATACACGCCTGAGGAGGAATGCTGGTGGCCCGGGTGGTTGTCAATGTGATGCCCAAGGCGGAGATTCTCGACCCGCAGGGCCAGGCGATTGTCGGTGCGCTGGGACGCCTGGGGCATACGGGAATCTCAGATGTACGGCAGGGCAAGCGATTTGAGCTTGAAGTGGATGACAGTGTCGATGATTCCGAGCTCGCTGAGATCGCAGAGTCGCTGCTGGCGAACACGGTTATCGAGGACTGGACGATAAGCCGGGAACCGCAGTGACGGCCCGGGTCGGGGTCATCACCTTTCCCGGGACACTCGATGACGTCGATGCCGCGCGGGCGGCGCGGTTCGTGGGCGCCGAAGTCGTCAGCCTCTGGCACGCCGACTCAGACCTCAAGGGTGTCGACGCGGTCGTGGTTCCCGGCGGATTCTCCTACGGGGATTATCTGCGCGCGGGCGCGATCGCCAGGTTCGCTCCAGTCATGGCCGGAGTCATCGATGCTGCCAGCAAGGGTATGCCGGTGCTGGGGATTTGCAACGGCTTCCAGATTCTCTGCGAGGCCGGGCTGCTGCCTGGTGCTCTCACCCGCAATGCGGGTCTGCATTTCATCTGCCGGGATGTGCGGCTTCGTGTGACGTCGACCGCGACAGCGTGGACATCGGTTTTCGAGCCGAACGCCGACATCGTGGTCCCCTTGAAATCCGGCGAGGGACGCTACGTGGCTTCTGAAAGGATGCTCGACGAACTCGAAGGCGAGGGGCGAGTGGTGTTCCGCTACCTCGACAACCCGAACGGCTCGCTCCGCGACATCGCCGGGATCAGTTCCCCCAATGGGCGCGTGGTCGGGCTGATGCCACATCCCGAGCATGCCATCGAAGCCCTCACCGGACCCTCTGAAGACGGGCTCGGCGTATTCTGCTCGGTGCTGAATTCGGTTCTTGAAGCCTGATTTGACCTGTGTGTGCCTCGCTGACGGTGGTCTCGCTCCAGCCGGCACTGTCATGAGCTCAACGCCACCGAGGCCTCAGCTGTGTAGCACAAGAAGGTCAGCGTCTCCTGCAGGTATAGCTGTACCGTGTTAGCGTCATGAGCGAGGTAACCGATCGCCACGTCGGTCCCTAGTTGAAGATCGAAATCGCCTCCGCGAGTGGTCAATACGAAAGCACCATCGATAGCGGGCGCCCAGATGATATCGCCGTCGATCAGTCGGTGGATGTGCTCGCGAATCGGGTAGCCTTGCTCGGTGGTTTCGCTGACCTTGGTGTAGGCGTTCGCCGACAGCAGCACTGAATACGGGCCGTCCACACCGGCCAGTCGCAGGCCGGAAAGCGCCTGTGCGATCACATCAGGGAAGTCACGGGCGTCTTTGGGCAGTTTCAGCGGAGGGTTCGAACTGGCGCTTCGAATGCCCTCGATCGACGCGGCGGCGTAGCCTTCGAAGATGGTCCGATCTTCCACGAATGCCAGCTTCTTCGCAGCCACCTTAATGGGATCCCAGTTGGAGTCACGCGATCCACGTTCCACGTCATCGATCTCCGAACGTGAGAGCGTAAACGGAACGCGCAACTGCACAAGGGGTTTACTCGACCGCAGGTGGGCGACCACGCCGTCGGTTGGCGCGGCTACGTCAATCAGCCGGCCGGTGCTGACCGCTGCCGTCGTCGGCCCACTGGGACCGCTGACGTCAACGACGCGCCGTCCGGCGATATGGCGTTTGAATGTCCGTGACGCCTCCAATTCGATTTCAGCCCATGCAGCTTCAGTGATCGGCGCGAGCTCGCGGTAGAGATTGTTCATCGAGAGATTCCTTTCAGACTGCCGATCGTTAACGAGCCGTCGGCGAGGTCAACTGTCGCCGCCGGGTGCGACCCAGGCAGCGGCGGCGGATCATCGAGGAAGCCGACGGTGGGCGAGAAGAACAAGCCGCCAGTGACGGCGGTGGAGAACTCCAAAATGCGGTCGGTGTTGCCAGGTGGGTTGCCCAAGAACATGTGGCGCAGCATCTTTTCGGTGACTTCAGGTGTGCGCGAATAACCGATGAAATAGGTGCCGAACTCGCCCCTGCCGACCTCGCCGAATGGCATGTTGTGCCGCACGATCTTCAGTTCGGTGCCGTCGTCGTCGGTGATGACGTTGAGGGCGATATGCGCGTTTCCCGGTTTGTCGTCCAGCTCGATGTCTTCCAGCTTGGTCCGTCCGATCACTCGCTCTTGTTCGGTGACCGACAGCGATTCCCACGCCGCCATGTCGTGCACGTACTTTTGCACGTGCACATAGCTGCAGCCCGCGAATTCTGGGTCCTCGTCGCCGACCTGGGTGGCTGTGGCGGCCAGCGGTCCCTGCGGATTTTCGGTGCCATCGACAAAGCCGAGCAGATCCCGGTTGTCGAAAAACCGGAAGCCGTGCACTTCGTCGACGACGGTCACGGCGCCGCCCATGGCCTTGAGGATCCGGTTGGCCAGCTCGAAGCAGACATCCATGGTCTCGGCCCGGATGTGGAACAACAGATCACCGGGCGTGGCCGGCGCGGTGTGCCGCGGGCCTTGCAGCTCTACGAATGGGTGCAGCGCCGCAGGCCGCGGACCGGCAAAGAGGCGGTCCCAGGCGTCGGAGCCGATCGAGGTGACCACCGACAAGTTTTTCCCCGGATCGCGGAAACCGATCGCGCGCACCAGCCCGGAAAGCTGGGGCAGTGCGTCATGCACGGTCTTTTCGCTGCCGCGCTCGATGATGGCCACCAGGAAGATCGCGGCAGGCGTTAGCGGCGCCAAAACGGGTTGCGGCAAAACGGCGGACATAGTCACGACCCTAACGTCCCCCCTGACGCGTGGTGATAAACATAGGTGCATGACGGCCACGGCGGCAGGCCTCTGTGAGTTCATCGACGCGTCTCCGTCACCGTTTCATGTCTGCGCCACGGTTGCGCAGAGATTGCGGACCGCCGGGTACACCGAGTTGGCCGAAATCGACGCATGGCCGCAGGCTGGAAGATTTTTCACGGTGCGTGCGGGTTCGCTGGTGGCCTGGGACAGTGGCGGTGATTGCGCGGACGATCCCAGGCCGTTTCGCGTTATCGGCGCCCATACCGACAGCCCCAACCTGCGCCTCAAGCAAAATCCCGACCGGCAGATCGCGGGATGGCAGGTGGTGGCGCTGCAGCCCTACGGGGGTGCATGGCTCAACTCGTGGCTAGATCGCGATCTCGGTATCAGCGGCCTGGTGTCGGTGCGCGAGGACGGCCATATCACCCACCGGTTAGTCCGTATCGATGATCCGATCCTGCGGATCCCGCAGCTGGCCATTCACCTGGCCGAGGACCGCAGGTCGGTCGCCCTGGATCCGCAGCGGCACATCAATGCGGTGTGGGCGGCCGGCGGCTCCCCTCGCTCATTTGTCGACTATGTCGCCGAGCGGGCCGGTGTGGAAGCCGGCGACCTGCTGAGCGCGGATTTGATGGCTCACGAGGTGGCTCCGTCGAGGCTGTGCGGGGTGGACGACGATTTCGTCAGCGCCCCGCGGCTGGACAACCAGGTCAGTTGCTATGCGGGGTTAGAGGCCTTCCTGGCCGCCGAACCGCGGGGCTATCTGCCGGTGCTGGCGCTGTTCGACCACGAGGAGGTTGGGTCTACGTCCGATCACGGCGCCCAATCTGAGCTGCTGCTGACCGTGCTGGAACGTATTGTGCTGGCAGCCGGAGGAGGGCGGGAAGACCTACTGCGCCGACTCCCTGGCTCCATGGTGGCCTCGGCGGATATGGCGCACGCTACCCACCCCAATTACCCCGACCGCCATGAGCCCAATCATCCGATCGCCGTCAACGCGGGCCCGGTGCTAAAGGTGCACCCCAACCTGCGTTATGCCACCGATGGCCCGACGGCCGCGGCATTTGTGCAAGCCTGCCGGCAGGCCGGAGTGCCGCTGCAGCGCTACGAGCATCGCGCCGACCTGCCGTGCGGTTCGACGATCGGCCCGCTGACAGCAGCGCGCACCGGGATTCCCACTGTCGATGTGGGCGCCCCCCAACTGGCGATGCACTCCGCGCGCGAACTGATGGGTGCCCGTGACGTGGCGGCGTACACCCTGGCGCTGCAAGCATTCCTGTCGCCCGAGTAAGAAACCTTCCTGCGGCCACCCAGCCTGCAGCCACGGTCTGCAATCGAGCGTCCCCGCCCGCACCCTCGCCAGGCCGCCCATCGGCCAGCTGGGCACAACTATCTGCTCAAAAGTCTGCTCAAAAGCCCGAAAACATGGAATTTAGACTGTCGGGGTGACATCTGGGCTCACTCACGCGGTCGATACCGTTGAGCGCGCCGCCGCTACCCCTGACGAGCCCCAGCCGTTTCGTGAACTAGGGCTCAAAGCCGACGAATACCAGCGGATTCGAGAGATCCTGGGCCGCCGGCCCACTGACGCTGAGCTGGCAATGTACTCGGTGATGTGGAGCGAACACTGCTCGTACAAATCGTCGAAAATTTACCTGCGCTATTTCGCCGAGACCACCACTGACGAGATGCGCGCCGGCATGCTGGCCGGTATCGGCCAAAACGCCGGCGTGGTCGACATCGGGGACGGCTGGGCGGCCACGTTCAAAGTGGAGTCACACAACCATCCCTCCTATGTCGAGCCATACCAGGGGGCGGCCACCGGTGTCGGCGGGATCGTCCGCGACATCATGGCAATGGGCGCCCGACCGGTCGCCGTGATGGACCAGCTCCGCTTCGGGCCGGCCGACGCTCCCGATACCCGACGGGTTGTCGACGGCGTGGTGCGTGGTATAAGCGGCTACGGAAATTCACTGGGCTTGCCTAACATTGGCGGAGAAACCGTTTTCGATCCCTGCTATGCCGGCAATCCGCTGGTCAATGTGTTATGCGTCGGAGTGCTGCGCCGGGAGGACTTGCACCTGGCATTCGCTTCGGGCGCCGGCAACAAGGTCATCCTGTTTGGGGCACGGACGGGGCTAGACGGTATCGGCGGGGTGTCGGTGCTGGCGTCGGACACCTTCGGAGGTGACGAGTCGGGGCCCGGCCGCAAGAAGCTTCCGTCGGTTCAAGTCGGCGACCCGTTTATGGAGAAGGTTCTCATCGAGTGCTGCCTCGAGCTGTACGCGGCTGGCTTGGTGATCGGCATCCAAGATCTGGGTGGTGCGGGGTTAGCTTGCGCCACATCGGAGTTAGCGTCGGCCGGCGACGGTGGCATGACAGTGCGACTGGATGCTGTGCCGCTGCGGACCAACAACATGACGCCTGCCGAGGTGCTGTGCAGCGAGTCGCAGGAGCGGATGTGCGCGGTGGTTGCGCCGCAGAACGTGGACGCTTTCTTGGCGGTGTGCCGCAAATGGGAGGTGCCGGCCACTGTGATCGGCGAGGTCGCCGACGGTGACCGGTTGCGCATCACCTGGCACGGTGAAACGGTTGTCGATGTCCCGCCGCGGACGGTGGCACATGAAGGTCCCGTATACCACCGCCCGATCGCCCGACCCGCTTCGCAAGACGAGCTGAACGCTAATACTTCGAGAACGCTGCACCGGCCGGCCACGGGTGAGGAGCTACGCTCAACTTTACTTGCGTTGCTTGGTAGTTCGCATCTGTGCAGCCGTAGGTTTATCGTCGAACAGTACGACCGCTATGTGCGCGGCAATACCGTGCTCGCCGAGCACGCCGACGCCGGCATGCTGCGCGTCGACGAGTGCAGCGGCCGGGGTATCGCCGTGTCCACCGATGGTTCCGGACGGTATACGCTGCTGGATCCCTACACCGGTGCTCAGCTGGCGCTTGCCGAGGCATACCGCAACGTCGCCACCACCGGTGCCACGCCGGTCGCAGTGACCAACTGCCTCAACTTCGGTTCGCCCGAAGATCCCGAGGTGATGTGGCAGTTCGCTCAGGCGGTGCGTGGCCTTGCGGACGGCTGCGCGGTGCTGGGCATTCCGGTGACCGGTGGCAACGTGAGCTTCTACAACCAAACCGGCTCGACGCCAATTCTGCCTACCCCGGTGGTCGGGGTGCTCGGCGTCATCGACGACGTCAACCGGCGCATCCCCCCGGCGCTGGGTAGCAAGCCGGGTGAGGTGCTGATGCTGTTGGGTGACACCCGCGATGAGTTGGACGGCTCAGTGTGGGCCCAGGTCACCGCGGATCATCTCGGCGGGCTGCCGCCGGCGGTCGATCTGGCCCGTGAAAGAGTCCTGGCCGAGGTGCTGTCTGCGGCGTCGCGTGACGGGCTGGTCTCAGGCGCACATGATCTGTCTGAAGGCGGCCTTGCCCAGGCTATCGTCGAAGCAGCACTAGCCGGTGAAACCGGTTGCCGGATCGTGTTTCCCGAGGGCTACGACCCCTTTGTGATGTTGTTTTCCGAGTCAGCGGGCCGGATACTGGTGGCGCTGCCGCGCGACGGTGAGAACAAATTCCGGTCGTTGTGCGACACGCGTGGGCTGCCGGCAACCCGCATCGGGGTCGTCGATAAGGACTCGGACACACTGGAGGTTCAGGGTCTTTTCTCGGTCACTCTCGCCGAGCTGCGCAGCACGTCTTACCGGGTGCTGCCCGGGCTTTTCGGATGAGCAGCCGGGCATGAGCACGGGTGTGCACGACGTTGCCGGCGCGTCGGTTGCGGGAACGTCGCCGCGCGGCAGGCATCCGCTGCTGGTATGGGCGTGGCATCTGCTGCGGCTGAGATTCGTCGGCGTGGCGTGCGGCGCAGTGTTTTTTTTGCTTGTCGCTCACGCCGTCGCTGCTGCCCCGCGACTGGCTGTTCCAGGGCCTGATTGGCGGTATCAACGCCGCTTTCGGCTACGCCCTGGGCGTGGTGATCGACAAGATAGTGCAGCGTGTCGTGCTCCACGCGGCCAGCTGGTGGCCGCCTCCTGCGCCGGTGCTGTGGGCAATGAAGGCCACGGTGGTGGGCCTTTCGGCGGCGGTATGTGTGCTGATGCTCATCCCGGCCGCTTCCTGGCAACGGCAGGTCTCGGCCCTGATGGGTATTCCGGGTCCGGCGACACTCGGTTATATGCGCACACTGCTCGTCGCGGTGGGAGTTGCTGGCCTGCTGGTCGGCACCGCCCGGGTGCTGATCGACGCTGTCATGCTGCTTGCCCGGACGTTGATCCGGCACTGGCATGTCCACGACGAAGTAGCCTTGTTCATCGGCGCCGCGATCGTGGTGGGGCTACTGGTGACGCTGATCAACGGCGTTCTCGTCCGCGGCTTCTTCGCCGTGGCGAGCGCGATTGCCGAGCCGCGGAACGCCAGTACACGCGGGGGCCTTCATCAACCGCTGTTGCCCGAAAAGTCCGGCAGCCCAGCATCATTGGCCGGGTGGGAGACACTAGGTTTTCAGGGCCGCAACTTTGTCGCCACCGGACCGCACGCCGCTGAGCTGACCAGAATCAACGGCCGGCCCGCTAAAGAGCCCATCCGGGTATACGCCGGTTTGCAGAGCGCCGCCAACGACCACAGCCGGGTCCGGCTGCTGGTCGGAGAGCTCGAGCGAACTCGGGCGTTCGACCGAAAGCTGCTCGTCGTTATCCCGACCACTGGCACAGGCTGGATCGATCCGGTAGCGGCACGGTCGTTGGAGATGATGTATAACGGCGACACCGCGATCGCCGGTCTGCAGTATTCGTACCTGCCTAGCTGGGTCTCCTTTCTGGCTGACCGGCAGAAGTCGATGGACGCCGGCCGGCTGATGATCGACGCAATTCACGACCGTTGGCAGCAGCTGCCAGCCGATCACCGGCCGAAATTGGTGCTCTACGGCGAAAGCCTGGGTTCGATGGCCGGGCAGGCCGCGTTCCGGTTCCTTCCCGATATCAGCAAGATGGGTTTCGACGCGGTGCTGTGGGTGGGACCTCCGCAGGCCAGCCCGTTATGGCATGCGCTGGTTATGCATCGTGACCCGGGCACGCCGGAAGTGCAGCCCCGTTATGACAGTGGGAGCACAGTGCGGTTCTCCGAGGCGATCGACCCCGGGGATATCGCGCGGATCACAGCGCGACCGTGGCAGGGGACGCGGGTGCTCTTCCTGCAGCACCCCTCCGACCCGGTCGTGTGGTGGTCGCCCGAGCTGTTGTTCCACCGGCCGGCCTGGCTTGCGGAACCGCCGGGCCGGGACCGCAGCGCGTCCATGCGCTGGTATCCGGTGGTGACGTTCTGGCAGGTCAGTGCTGACCTGACGAACGCCGAGGGCGTGCCTGCCGGGCATGGTCACGACTACGCCAACACCATCGTGGACGGCTGGGCTGCGCTGGTGCCGCCGGACGGCTGGACTGTCGTCGACACGGAACGGATCCGTATTGCGCTTAAGCAGTCAGCAGGATCCGACGGGTACGAGAAGTGATGCACGAGAACACATGTCGGAGGATCGCGGCGCTGTCGCTGGCATCGGTGCTGATCGGCTGGAGCTTTGTGAGCCCATACCTGCCGATGCGGTGGCGGGTACCGATGCAGGCCGGGCTGGGCGGGCTTCTGGTGCTGGTCACCCGCACGTCGCTGGGCCTGACACCGCCGAAGCTGTGGGCAGGGTTGCGGCTGGGTTCAGCGGCCGCGGTACTGGCAGGGGTTGCGGTTGGGGTGATGACATCGGTGCGCCGGGTGCGGCTGGCGATGTCCGCGCGCGAACCGTTCACGTCAGCACCGGTCTGGCTGGGGTGGCAGATACCCTGGGGCACGGTGTGGGCCGAAGAAGCGGCGTTTCGCGGTGCGCTGAGCAGCGTCGGGATGGCGGCCTTCGGCCCGACCGGGGGACGGATACTGCAGGCCGGGGCTTTCGGGCTCTCTCACGTCATCGACGCCCGTGCGCACGGGGAGCCGGTGGCGGCTACGGTGCTGGCTACCGGCATTGCGGGCTGGGTGCTCGGTTGGTTTGCCGAGCGGTCCGGGAGCATAGCGGCGCCGATGCTGGCGCATCTGGTGCTCAACGAGACTGCGGCGGCCGCCGTGCTGACTATCCGGCATCGATAGGCGCCTTGGGCGCCGCCAACTGCGCAACCTCATGTACGGTAGGCGGCGGTGCAGGCTCATGACGTTGCCACCCTGAAACGTGTCGACCCGTCAGCAGGCTGATCCAGCCAAGACCCGCGACGCTGTCGTGGCGGTCGCGCAGTGGTTGCGCGATGCCACCCGTCCTGCGCCTGACCGTGCCGACCTGGCGGCTGCCGTTCGGCTCACCGCGCGCACGCTGGCCTCGCTGGCACCCGGGGCCAGCGTCGAGGTCCGGATTCCGCCGTTCGTGGCCGTCCAATGCGTGTCCGGGCCAAAGCACACCCGGGGTACACCACCCAACGTTGTCGAGACGGATCCGCGGACCTGGCTGTTGTTGGCGACCGGGCTGCAGACGATCACCGAAGCGAAGGCCAGCGGTGCGCTGACACTATCGGGTGCCCGGGCCGGCGAGATCGAATCGTGGCTGCCGATAGTGAGTTTGTCGTGCTGAGTTATGCTTTGCGGCGCAACACGCCTGCTGGATGCGGCGACTGCAGCGCCCTCGCCGTAAACTCGGGTACATCACCGACAGCGCAGGGAGCCGCCCCACAGTGACCGGCCAGCACCCCTCACCCGGGGAGAACCCGCCCCGCGAAGAGTGCGGAGTATTCGGTGTCTGGGCCCCTGGCGAAGATGTCGCCAAGCTCACCTACTACGGTTTGTACGCGTTGCAGCACCGGGGTCAGGAAGCAGCCGGCATCGCGGTCGCCGACGGATCTCAGGTGCTGGTGTTCAAGGATCTCGGTCTGGTCAGCCAGGTATTCGACGAACAGACGCTGGCCGCTATGCCGGGTCACGTCGCTATCGGGCATTGCCGCTACTCCACGACCGGCGACACCACCTGGGAGAATGCTCAGCCCGTCTTCCGGACCACAGCCGCCGGTACCGGGATCGCCCTAGGCCACAATGGCAACCTCGTGAACAGCACTGCACTGGTGGCCCGGGCCCGCGAGGCCGGGCTGATCAGTCCCAAGCTGCCGGGTGCGGCGACCACCGACTCGGACATCCTTGGTGCGCTTTTAGCCCACGGAGCTGCTGATTCCAGCGTGGAGCAGGCGGCGCTGGAGTTTTTGCCCACCGTGCAGGGCGCTTTTTGCCTGATATTCATGGACGAAAACACGCTGTATGCGTGCCGCGACCCTTACGGGGTACGGCCGTTGTCGTTGGGGCGGTTGGACCGTGGCTGGGTGGTGGCCTCGGAAACAGCTGCGCTCGACATTGTCGGTGCCTCGTTCGTCCGTGATATCGAACCGGGTGAACTGCTGGCGATCGACGCCGACGGAGTGCGCTCCAGCCGCTTCGCCAACCCAACACCCAAAGGGTGTGTTTTCGAGTATGTCTACTTGGCGCGACCCGACAGCACGCTATCGGGCCGGTCGGTACATGCCGCTCGGGTGGAGATCGGCCGCCGGCTGGCCCGCGAATGCCCGATCGAGGCCGATCTGGTGATCGGGGTGCCCGAATCGGGCACCCCGGCGGCGGTCGGCTACGCCCAGGAGTCTGGTATTCCTTTTGGCCAGGGCCTGACGAAAAACGCCTATGTCGGGCGTACGTTCATTCAGCCGTCGCAGACCATCCGCCAGCTTGGCATCCGGCTCAAGCTCAACCCGCTGCGCGAGGTGATCCGCGGCAAGCGCCTGGTCGTCGTCGACGACTCGATCGTGCGCGGCAACACTCAGCGAGCCCTGGTGCGGATGCTGCGCGAAGCCGGAGCGGTAGAAGTGCATGTGCGCATCGCCTCACCACCGGTGAAGTGGCCTTGTTTCTACGGTATCGACTTCCCCTCACCAGCCGAGTTGATCGCCAACGCGGTCGAAGCCGAAGACGAGATGCTCGAAGCGGTGCGGCATGGTATCGGCGCTGACACGTTGGGTTACATTTCGCTGCGGGGTCTGATCGCCGCCGCCGAGCAGCCAGCGTCACGGCTGTGCACCGCCTGTTTCGACGGTAAGTATCCGATCGATTTGCCCAGCGAGGCCGCCTTGGGCAAGAACGTCATTGAGCAGGTGCTCGCCACCGCTGTGCGTGCTGCTGCCTCTGACCTCGCGTCCGGCGAAGCGGCTCGTCGCGCTGGCGAAAGCGCCCGTGGCCCCGAAGACGCCACTGCGCTGGAGCGTCGGTAACCGGTTGAACGAGATTGCCGGGCCCGAGCAATACCGGCCGGAAGCGGCGCCCGGTAGCCTGTATCGCGATGACGGATCGCGGAATCACCCCCGGCAATCGAGGCATCACCTATGCATCGGCTGGGGTGGACATCGAAGCCGGCGATCGCGCAGTCGAATTGTTCAAGCCCCTTGCAGCTAAGGCCACCAGGCCTGAGGTGCGCAGCAAGCTGGGTGGATTCGCGGGGCTGTTCGCTCTTCGCGGCGACTACCGCGAACCTCTGCTGGCCGCTGCCAGCGACGGGGTGGGCACCAAGCTGGCAGTCGCTCAGGCGATGGACAAGCACGACACCGTCGGGTTGGACCTCGTGGCGATGGTGGTCGACGATCTGGTGGTCTGCGGCGCCGAGCCGCTGTTCCTGTTGGATTACATCGCGGTAGGGCGCATCGTCCCGGAACGGCTCAATGCGATCGTTGCCGGGATTGCTGACGGCTGTCTGCGCGCCGGCTGTGCGCTGCTCGGCGGTGAGACCGCGGAACACCCAGGTTTGATCGAACCCGATCACTACGACATCTCGGGCACAGCTGTGGGGGTGATCGAAGCCGACGACGTGCTCGGACCCGAGCGCGTCAAACCCGGCGACGTCATCATCGCGATGGGCTCATCCGGTCTGCATTCCAACGGCTATTCGCTGGCGCGCAAGGTCCTGCTGGAGATCGACCGGATGAACCTGGCCGGATATGTCGAGGAGTTCGGCCGCACCCTGGGCGAGGAATTACTCGAGCCCACCCGCATCTACGCCAAGGATTGTTTGGCGTTGGCCGCTGAAACGCATGTCCGCACTTTCTGCCACATCACCGGCGGTGGGCTGGCCGGCAACCTGGAACGTGTCATCCCGCACGGACTTGTCGCCGAGGTGGACCGCGGCACCTGGACACCCGCGCCGGTGTTCGCCATGATTGCGCAGCGCGGCCGTATCAGCCGGCCGGAAATGGAGAAGACGTTCAACATGGGCGTGGGCATGGTCGCTGTTGTCGCGCCGGAAGACACCGACCGTGCACTGGCGATCTTGACCGCACGCCACCTGGACTGCTGGGTGCTGGGAACCGTTAACAAAGGCGGGAAAGACGAACCCCGGGCCAAACTAGTGGGCCAACACCCGAGGTTCTAATGGGTTGGCCAGACCTCCCGGGGCGGCGACGCCGTCCGCGCAACACGGTGAGCACGCACCTCTAGCGGTGCCGGTCGTCCGCCTCGTCCCACGGGTCTGCAGAGAACCGGTCGTCGCCGTCTAACTGGTCGGATTCATCCGAACCCGATCCTGACAGCTCACGCTGGAGCCGCTGAAAATCGGTCTGCGGGGAGCTGTACTTCAGTTCTCGAGCAACCTTGGTCTGTTTTGCCTTCGCCCGGCCGCGGCCCATGGGGGAACCCCCTCGCGCAATAACGGAGCGGCCCAACAATGAGGCGGCTCCGATCTGTCGGTGTCTTTGTTGTCCTGCCTCAGTTTACCGTGCCCGTCGGCTGGCTGTGGGTGTGGTCTGTCGACCAATGTCACGGTCCACGGGACGCGCCGCGTAACCGCTCGACAGCCAGCCGACCGGCCCCTGCGACCTTGGCGGCCGGCACCGAGTCGGCGTCGATCATCGCGGCGACCTCAATTTCCCCGCCGGTGACCAAAGCGGTGTCGACCGGCAGCCCGCGCTTGAGCAAGGCCAGTGCAATCGGCCCCAAGTCGGCGTGTTCAACCACAGTTCCGAGGCGTCCGACCGGGCGACGGTCGGAGCGCAGCACATCGCCCGTCGACGGCCGCTGCGCGGCACCGTCGAGGTGCAACAACACCAGCATGCGGGGTGGTTGACCAAGGTTGTGTACCCGTGCGACGGTTTCCTGGCCGCGGTAACAACCCTTGTTCAGGTGCACAGCGCCAACACCCGGCCCCCCGATCCAGCCCACCTCGTGCGGTATCGTGCGTTCGTCCGTGTCCAGGCCAAGCCGGGGACGCACTGCTGCGACCCGGTGAGCTTCATAAGCCCACACCCCGGCCGGCCGCAGCCCCGCCCGCGTCAAACGGCCTTGCCAATCCCCCGCGTCTCGGCGTGGCACGACGAGATCGAGTTCGATCTGGTCCGCGCGGGCACTGGGCATTCGGCGCACAAATCCGCCACTGCGAAGGGGCACCGCGTGCATGTGCTCGGGCAGCGTTTCCACGCCTAACACGTCGAGCACGGTCCGGTCGGCCAACCGCGGGCCGAGCAAAGACAGCACCGCCATGTCGGCTGCGCTGGGGACCACGTCGGCCCAGAACACCATTGTGCGCAGGTAGGCCAGCAGCGGTTCGCCCCGCCATGGTTCGGTGTCGAGATATGTGGTGGCATCCAATTCCGTCTGGACCCAGTGATCCTCGATCCGGCCCTGGCTGTCCAGGCTGAGATTGTGTGTGCTGCTGCCCTCGGCCAGTTCGCTGACATGCTGTGTGGAAATGCTGTGCAACCAGGTTTTTCGGTCGGCACCCGTCAGCGTGAGCACAGCGCGATGCGAGCGGTCCACCAGTGCGGCGTCGGTTTCGGCTGCGCGTTGCTCACCGAGGGGGTCGCCGTAATGCCACACTGCGCCCGCATCGGGTCCGGGATCGGGGGCGGGAACAGCGGTCATATCCCAACTCTACGGAACCGGGCACCGAGGTAGCCGATCATCGGCTTACGTCTCACCGCACCGATGCCGGCGGGCCGGGGGCAGCGTCAGGCTCCTGGCGGGGCCCGGGCCCCGTTCGGCAATTAGGCTTCTCCTTCGTGGCAGGCACAGCGGGCCAGGCGGGTGTGGTCGTCACGCTTGACGGTGAGATCCTTTCCACCGGGACTCCGCTGGTGCATGCCGATGACCTCGCGGTAGTGCGTGGAGACGGTGTCTTCGAAACGCTGCTGGTCCGCGAGGGCGGGGCCTGCCTGGTCGAGGCGCATCTCCAGCGGCTGACCCACTCGTCGAAGTTGATTGACCTGCCCGAGCCAGACCTCGTCAAGTGGCGCTGCGCCATAGACCGGGCTGCACACCACTGGGCAGCGGTTACCGCCGCTGAGGGTGCGATGCGGCTGATCTATAGCCGCGGGCGGGAAAGTGGCTCGGCGCCAACGGCTTACGTTATGGTCAATCCTCTGCCGGAACGGGTGGCCGCCGCCCGCCGCGACGGGGTGGCCGCGATCACCCTGGACCGCGGAGTATCCGCCACGGGCACCGGCGCGATGCCGTGGTTGCTGGCCGGTGCCAAGACACTGTCTTATGCGGTCAATATGGCGGCCTTGAGGCACGCGGCCCGGCAGGGTGCCGGTGATGTCATCTTCGTCAGCTCCGACGGCTACATCCTGGAGGGCCCGCGCTCCACGGTGGTGATCGCGGCCGACGTCGGCGGCGCCGTCGGCCTGCTGACGCCGCCGCCGTGGTATCCGATTTTGCGTGGCACGACCCAACAAGCACTTTTCCAAGTGGCCCGCGCCAAAGGCTACGACTGTGACTACCGGTCTTTGCGTGTCGCTGACCTGTTTGCCGCCCAAGGGGTTTGGCTGATATCCGCGATGACCTTGGCCGCCCGCGTACACACCCTCGACGGCCGCCCGTTGCGACGCTCTCCGATGGCCGCGGAGTTCGCCGAACTGGTCGACGCCGCCATCGTCAGCGATCGCTGAGTTTTTGTTGTTCCTGTGCCGGCAGCCGGGTACGGTCAGCCGTACACAGGGAAGGAGGTGGTCCGCGAATTGTTAGCTTTCAGGACATGTGAGGTGGTTGCGCGCTAGCAGCGCCGCGCGAGGAATCAGCGGGACGCGCTGGCGAATTCCCCGCAGCCACCCGGCCCCCGAGCCCCTGACCTGTCCAGTCAGGAATTACGGCTCGGGGGCTGTTCTGTGCGGGGGCACGGCAGAACCGCTATCCGGCGAAGCGCGACAGCCGCGCAGACAGGCGCGGCACCAGGCCGCCGTCGGCGTCTACTCGCTCCTCGACGTAGGCCAAATCCCCGCCCTCCACGATGCCGTACAACCGTCTCGCGCCGCCGACCAGCGCACCAGATTTGCTGCGCGCCAGCGCGTCGGTGACCAACTCCCAGGACGACTGCGTGCGTGGCCGTCCGTAGAACAACTCCACGTAGCCCGCTGAATGTGCCAGCAGCAGCTCGATGGCTTGTGACTCGGTCGGGTCAGTGGGGTCTTCGACGAAGCGCCAGAAGCCGGTCTCCCGCAGGTCTGGCCCCTGGTAGTCACCCGAGTCGCTGAGCCGCCACGACCGGGCCTCCCAATTGAGGTATTCGCCGCCGTCATGGGAGACGACGATCTGCTGGCCGAACCGGTAGTCGCCGTCGCTGCTGCGACCTTCGCCCTGGCCGCGCCACACCCCCACCAACGGCAGCAAGGCCAGCAGCGCATGGTGCAGACTAGCGCCTTCACGCAGGTTGGCGGTATCGGCCGGGATCGGGAGGTCATCGAAACCGGGGATGTTGCGCGCCGCGGTCACCTTGGCGCGCTCAGCTGCTGCCGCCACGGCACGGTTGCCGGAGCCGATGGGGCCGCCACGACCGCGATGCTCGTCGGGCATCACGAGTCGTCGGTGATGAGGCGGTATAGCACATACAGCCCGAACCACGCGATGGCCACCACCGCCGCCACCAGCATGACCTCAAAAAACAGCACCACGGAGACGAGTCTAATTCGTCTGCGGTAGCCGGTGTTCGAGTGTCGCAGACGGCGACGGGCCGCCCCGGGATAAGCCCCCTGGCGAGCGATGCGCGACGGCGTTGTGGTTTGCGGCCCTCACAGGGAAGGCGCGTCAGGCGATCTTAACGTCGACCTCGTGGATTCCCGCGCCGGACGGCCTTACCACGGCGTCGCCGTTGCCGGCGGGCGAGAGTGCCCGCACCGTCCAGGTCCCCGGCGCGGCGAAGAACCGGAAATCCCCGGTCGCCGATGCCACGACCTCGGCGGTGAACTCCTCAGAGGCGTCCAGCAGGCGCACAAACGCCCCGCCCACGGGTTGGCCGGAGCTGTCCACGACGCGGCCAGTGATCACCGTTTCCTTTTCCAGATCGACACTGGCCGGCAGGGTTTGTCCTTGTTTTGGTCCAGAGCACATATCAGCTTCCCAACTCGATCGGGACTCCCACCAGGGAGCCGTATTCGGTCCAACTGCCGTCGTAGTTTTTGACGTTTCGGTGTCCAAGCAGTTCGTGCAGGACGAACCAGGTGTGCGACGAGCGCTCACCAATCCGGCAATAGGCGATGGTCTCCTTCGAGCCGTCCAAACCGGCGTCGGCGTATAGCTTGGCCAGTTCTTCATCAGACTTGAAGGTGCCATCCTCGTTCGCGGTCTTGCTCCACGGCACGTTGATCGCGCCGGGAATGTGACCGGGTCGTTGGCTCTGCTCCTGCGGCAGGTGCGCGGGAGCCAGGATTTTGCCGGAAAACTCGTCGGGCGAGCGGACGTCGACCAGGTTCTTATTGCCGATCGCAGCGATCACCTCATCGCGAAACGCCCGGATGCTGTTGTCGGGTGGGGATGCGGTATAGGACGTTGTGGGCCGAGTGACCGGATCGGCCGACAGCGGGCGGCCGTCCAGCTCCCACTTTTTGCGGCCGCCGTCGAGCAGCTTGACTTTTTCGTGGCCGTAGAGCTTGAAATACCAGTACGCGTAGGCAGCGAACCAGTTGTTGTTGCCGCCGTACAGGATCACGGTGTCGTCATTGGAGATGCCCCGGTCACTGAGCAGTTTGGAGAACTGCTGGGCGTCGACGAAGTCACGGCGGATCGGATCTTGCAAATCGGTACGCCAGTCCAGCTTCACTGCACCAGGGATGTGGCCCCTGTCGTACGCGCTGGTGTCCTCGTCCACCTCGACAAAGACCACGCCAGGAGTGTCGAGATTGCTCTCGGCCCAGTCCGCAGAGACCAGGACGTCGGAGCGTGCCATGGTGGATATCCTTTCGATTGCTTACGAAAATGCTTATGACAAAACAGGGTTCAGGCGGATCGGGGCGCCAAGAGCCCCGCCCGGTGTAGTGACCGCGGCCCCAGCACTGCCGTTGGCTAGGGCGCCGCGCGCTCGAGGTGACGAGCTGAGCCGATAACCCACACGAGCCCCTTTCGGGAATGCACCCGCCAACCTTGCTGCGGTGGTGCTGACCACGGACCGCCCAGCACTGGCGGCATATCGCAGCCCCCATGCCTCTATCGGTACGTTGATGGTGGTCGACACAGCACTACTCCTGTTGCTACAACAATGGGAAGAGACACGCCACAACGGGTGCTCCGAGCTCGCGGCAGTGCGCGGCTACTCAGCGGTTACAGCAACAGCCCGCGGTACGGCACAAATCTATTGCGCGACGCTTGGTGAGCGTGGGCTCCAGGCGGGCTGACACGGTCGATAGTTTACCCAATGACACCTTCGTCAAGCCAATGGTGCGGCCGGGATGAGCCTGAACCGGCGCCGGAGGCGCTCCGCCGCGACGGGCTTCCCCGGGCGTCGATGACCAACGATCGGCCGTATCAGCACCCAAAACTGTTGCGCTGTAGCTGATTTAGTAGCAATACCAGCACCGGCGCACGGCCAGCGCACTTCAGCGGCTCGTCGTTGGTCGCGGCGACATTGGCCAAACAGCGCAGCCAGGCTATTCATGACTGTTTGAACTCATTGAGGGTGATTGTTACCCCGTCGGTGATGCCCTCGATGATGACATCCGAGCCGCGCGCTCCCTGGCTGGTCGGCGCCACCGCGAACGGAAGCTTCTGGTCGGGCAGCCGGCCGCTGAACGCGCTGAGCACCGCGTCCCGCTTAGCCGCCGGGACGCGGTGATTGGCGGTGTCCGGTCCGGTGAGGATGCCGGTGGGGGTGAGCACCAGAGTGGTCCGGTCATCGCCGGTCATTGACAGGTCCACGGACACGCTTACGCGTTTGTTGAAGTTGGCAGATTTCGGCGTGCCGGTAAACACCAAACCGTGACTGCTTGAGATCCCCGATTCGGTAGTGCCACCGGTCGCGTCGTTAGTTTCGGCAGGCGGCGCCTCAACCATCAGGTCGGGTATTCCGAGATAACGACCCAGATGCACCGAGTCGATGATGATGCGGCTCTCCAGTTTGCCCACGGCAAGCTTCGCGCCCGGCCTGAAAAGCCAGGACGCATTGCTCAGATCGATCGAATGCATGGTGGCCTCCAGCGTGGCCTTGCCCACCATCGCATGGTCGACGGCATTCGCCTTGATCTCTAGCTCGTCGTAGTGGTCCCGCATCGCCTGTGGAATGAACGGAAAGCCCAGGATTGCCACGAACGGATCGGATCCAAGGCCAGCGGCATCGCGCACTGCGCAGGACAGCCGGTATTCGGCGTAGATGCAGGTTCCGAAGTCGACGGCGACGGCAACCATGACGGCGACGGCCACGGCCAGCACCGTTCCGCCCATACCAATCAGCAGCTTGCGCACCAGGATCATTGTGGCGTATCGGGCTTGTGGCGCGAGTGCGCCCGGGAACCGATTTTCCGATTGCTGCGCGCTCCGCCCCATCAGCGCGGTGCAGGCGTCGGGCCGCCTTTGGCCGGCAGCCGCGTCTGATCCCGCATCGTCGGCGCGCTAAAGACCAGGTAGCACGCTATCGTTAAATGACCTGGTCGGTAACGGCACATTGCCCGCCGTTAACGCCCAAGCTGGAAGACGCCTTCCCCACACGGCTGGAGGGGCTTGGTGGAGCTCTTAATGCTGACTGCGGAGCGGCACGCCGATGCGGTGCTGCCGTCGTTGTCGCTGCTCGTGCACAATGTCCGGACCGCCCCTCCAGAGGTATCCTCACTGCTGGAAGCGGGAACCGCCGAAGTGCTGATCGTGGATGCCCGCAATGACCTGCCAGCCGCGCGGGGGCTGTGCCGCTTGTTGGGCACCACCGGGCGCTCGATTCCCGTGGTGGCAGTGGTAAGCGAGGGCGGACTCGTCGCCGTCAGCGCTGACTGGGGACTTGACGACATCGTGTTACCGAACACCGGCCCAGCCGAAATCGATGCACGGCTGCGCCTGGCAGTGGCCCGGCGCGGGGGCGTGACCACCCAGGAGAGCGCGGGCAAGGTGACTCTCGGGGACTTGGTGATCGACGAGGGAACGTACACCGCTCGGCTGCGCGGCCGCCCGCTGGATCTCACCTACAAAGAGTTCGAGCTACTCAAATACTTGGCGCAACACGCTGGCCGGGTTTTCACAAGAGCTCAGCTGCTCCACGAGGTCTGGGGGTATGACTTCTTCGGCGGGACCCGAACCGTCGATGTACACGTGCGGCGGTTGCGCGCCAAGCTCGGCCCCGAGCACGAATCATTGATCGGGACAGTCCGCAACGTGGGGTACAAGGCGGTCCGGCCGGCCCGGGGCCGGTCGCCGAGCGTGGAGGCCGACAACGCCGACAACAGCGAGCCCACCCAAATCCACGACCCGCTGGCCGACCCGGCACACAGTCAGTGACGGTGTGCAACTGGCGCTCGGCGCTGACAGCCGAGGAGCAGCGGATGGTGCGTGAACTCGTCACGGTGGCAAGCAGATTTGACGGCGTTGCACCAGTCGGTGAGCAGGTGCTGCGCGAACTCTCCCATGAGCGCAGCGAGCATCTGCTGGTCACTGGTCCGCGAGCCGGGGGCTCAGACGAGATGGCCGTCGGTTATCTCAACCTTCGCCCACGCGATGCGGCCGCCGCGATGGCCGAGATGGTGGTTCACCCGCAGGCACGTCGGCATGGTGTCGGCGCCGCGATGGCCCGCGCTGCGCTAGCCAGGACCGGCGGGCACAACCATTTCTGGGCACATGGCACGCTTGAGCCCGCCCGGGCTACCGCGTCCGCTCTGGGACTGGTCCCGGTGCGCGAACTACTGCACATGCGGCGCTCCCTGCGCAAGGTCTCGCCGCCGGCGCCCCCCGACGGTGTGCGGATTCGTACCTATGCGGGCCCCGCTGATGATGCGGAGCTGCTGCGGGTTAATAACGCCGCGTTCGCCGGGCACCCCGAACAGGGCCATTGGACGCCAGTGGATCTCGCCGAACGCCGCGCCGACCCCTGGTTCGACCCAAACGGGGTGTTCTTGGCGTTCGATGATGCGACGGATAGGCTGCTGGGCTTCCACTGGACCAAAGTGCATCCCGACCAACCAGGCTTGGGCGAGGTCTACGTTGTCGGCGTTGATCCGGTTGCGCAGGGCCGTGGGCTGGGACAGCTGTTGACGGCGGTCGGTATCGCATTCCTGGCACGACGGCTGGCCGATGCGCCCGAACCCACCGTGATGCTCTATGTTGAATCCGACAACGCCGCCGCGGTGCGGACCTATCAGCGGCTGGGCTTTACCCGGCACAGCGTGGACACCGCCTACGCCGCCGGTATGTCTGGTACTCGCGGTACCCGCTGAGCTGTTTAGCCGGTCTTCACCCGTTATGCGGGGTCTGGTCAGCGCCGAAGCGTATGTTCCCGATGACCCGGGCAAGGTCTGGGCCGGGCAGCACAATTAGCGGTCGTAGACACGGAGAAAGTGAGCTGAGGTGAAGTTTGACACGGTTCGCCTGACTGCTGTGACGGCGGTGTCGGTGACAGCGCTGAGCGCCCTGGCGGCGACCGCGTGCGGCAGCGATAAGAATGTCGGCGAAGCGACATCGGGAAGCTCGGGAACGCTGGCTGCACATGTCGGCTGCGGTGGCAAGAATGATTTGACAGCCGAGGGCTCAACCGCCCAGCAGAATGCGATCGCATTATTCAACCAGGTGTGGGGCCAACGGTGCCCGGGGAAGAACGTGTCCTACAACCCGACCGGCTCAGGCGCCGGCCGCGAGCAGTTCATCGCCGGTCACGTGGACTTTGCGGGCTCGGACTCACCGCTGGTTTCTCAACAGATCCAGCCCGCTGTCAACCGATGCAACGGCAACCCGGCGTGGGACCTACCGCTGGTCTTTGGGCCAATCGCCCTGGCTTACAACCTGCCCGGAGTCAATCGCCTTGTGGTCAATGCTGATGCGCTGGCCAAGATTTTCACTGGCGAGATCACCAGGTGGAAAGACCCGGCGCTCACTGCGCTCAACCCGGGCACAGTCCTTCCTGACACCAAAATCACGCCCATCTACCGCTCCGACTCGTCGGGCACGACCGACAACTTCCAGAAGTACCTGGCCGCGGCGGCGCCTCAGAGCTGGATCAAGGGGGTGGGCACCGAGTTCCAAGGCGGTGCCGGGGAGGGCGCGCAAAAGTCGGCAGGTGTGGTTCAGGCCGTGCAGGCGACACCCGGCGCGATCGGCTACGTGGAGAAGGGCTTTGCTGAGCAGGCGGGTCTGCCGTTTGCGCAGATCGATGACGGCAGCGGCCCGGCGCCGCTGACCGACGAGACGGCCCGGAAGGCCATTGACGCCGCCAAGTTCGCCGGTCAGGGCAACGACCTGGTGCTTGACCTAGATTCGTTGTATGCGACCAAAGAGGCCGGCGCCTACCCGCTGGTGCTGGCGACTTACGAGATCGTGTGCTCCAAGGGCTACGACTCGAGCACCGCGGCGGCGGTCAAATCGTTTTTGACGGTAGCCGCCAACGACGGTCAAGCCGGTCTTTCACAGGCCGGGTATGTGCCGCTACCGGACAGCTTCAAGCGGCGCCTGCTGGCTGCGGTGAACGCACTACAGTAGGCCACCGACGCAGGAGGGTAGTTCGGGTCCGTCGGCGATCGACCGGATGCCCCGATAACGATGGCCGCCAGACCGGAACGACGATGGGATCGCAGGTAACACGATGACCGCACCGGATCCAGCCGACGCCGGTTCGGCTGACGCCATCGCCGGGCCTTCTCTCGGGCTGCCCTTGTCCCCCCTTAAGCCGTGGGGAAAAGCCAAACCGCGCCCGGGCGATCGGGTGTTTCGGGCACTAGCGAAAGGTTCCGGTGGCCTGATCGTCGTGCTGATCGCGGCGATCGGTGGCTTTCTGGCCTGGCGGGCAATACCGGCTCTTGCGCGCGACAAGGAGAACTTTTTCACCTACGGAGGCAATTGGGTCACCACCGACACGTCGGCGATGCATTTCGGAATTCGCGACCTGCTTCAGGTGACGGTGTTCGTGTCAGTGTTCGCGCTGATCCTGGCGATGCCGATAGCGCTCGGTATCGCGATCTTTTTGACCCAGTACGCCCCGCGCGTGCTCGCCGGGCCGCTGTCATATACGGTCGATCTCCTGGCGGCGGTGCCTTCCATCATCTACGGCGTCTGGGGCTTGTACGTCCTGGCGCCGGAGCTGAGGCCGATCGCGACGTGGCTCAACGCCAACCTGGGCTGGTGCTTTTTATTCGCGACCGGCAACGCGTCGGTGGCGGGAGGAGGGACGATATTCACCGCCGGGATCGTGCTGGCTGTCATGATCTTGCCGATCATCTCGGCGGTCACCCGCGAGGTGTTCGCGCAGACCCCCCGCAGTCACATCGAAGCTGCGCTTGCGCTTGGCGCCACCCGATGGGAGGTGGTCAAGACCACTGTGCTGCCGTTCGGATTATCCGGTTACATCAGCGGAGCGATGCTGGGTCTCGGCCGCGCGCTGGGTGAAACGATTGCGCTGCTCATCATCCTGCGCGGCACCCAGCAAGCGTTCGGCTGGTCGCTGTTTGACGGAGGCTACACCTTTGCCTCCAAGATCGCTGCTACCGCGTCCGAATTCAACGACCAGTTCAAAGCAGGTGCCTACATCGCCGCGGGGCTTGTGCTCTTCTTACTCACGTTCGTGGTCAATGCGCTGGCCCGGGCCGCCGTCGCAGGTAAAGGAACGCGATGACGGCGATGCTGGACCGGCCCCTTAAGGCGCGCACGTTCGCCGGAGTCAGTCTGCGCCGTCGGGTCGCCGACAGCGTCGCGAGTGTGCTGGTGACACTCTCGATCGGGATCGCTCTGGTGCCGCTGGTGTGGGTGCTGTATTCGGTGATCGCCAAAGGGTTCCGGATGATCACATCCAGCGTGTGGTGGACACATTCGCAAGCGGGGATGACGGCGTTCATGGCCGGCGGCGGCGCCTACCACGCGATCATCGGCACCGTGTTGCAGGGGCTTGTGTGCGCGGTTATCTCCATCCCGATCGGAATCTTCGTCGCCATCTATTTAGTGGAGTACGGTGGTGGCACCCCGATGGGCAGGCTGACCACGTTCATGGTCGATGTCCTCACCGGCGTCCCCTCGATCGTGGCCGCGCTGTTTATCTACGCACTATGGGTGGCCACGCTGGGTTTTCCCCGATCTGGGTTCGCAGTATCACTGGCGCTGGTGTTGCTGATGATTCCCGTAATCGTGCGGGCGACCGAAGAGATGCTGCGGATCATCCCCATGGACCTGCGCGAGGCCGGTTATGCGCTGGGCTTACCAAAGTGGAAAACGATTACCAGGATCGTGATTCCCAGCGGACTGTCCGGCATCGTCACCGGGGTGTTGCTGGCATTGGCCAGGGTGATGGGCGAGACGGCTCCGCTGCTGATCCTGGTCGGCTATTCGCAGGCGATGAATTTCAACTTATTCAGCGGATTCATGGGATCGCTGCCTGGCATGATGTATGACCAGACCTCAGCCGGCGCCGGCGCCAACCCGGTTCCCACCGAACGGCTATGGGGTGCTGCGCTGACCCTGGTGTTGCTGGTCGCGGTCATCAACGTGACGGCTAAGGTGTTCGCGAAAACCTTTGCCCCGAAGAAGGGCTAGGAAAACCTTGGGGTTTTCCCTGCTGGCCGGCGTGCTGACGCTGTCGGTCCTGGGTATTCCCTATATCGCCAAGGCCACCGAGTCCGCGCTTGGCCAGGTGCCGACCTCGTACCGGGAGGGGGCCGAGGCGCTCGGGCTGCCGGCTGGGTGGACCTTGCGCAAGATCGTGTTGAAGTCGGCGCTACCCGGAATCGTTACCGGCATGCTGGTGGCGTTAGCGCTGGCGGTCGGCGAGACAGCGCCCATGCTCTACACGGCGGGCTGGTCGGATTCCCTTCCGACCGGGAAGCTCACCGACTCGCCGGTTGGGTACCTCACTTACCCGATCTGGACGTTCTACAACCAGCCCTCGAAGACGGCCCGCGACCTCTCCTATGACGCGGCGTTCTTGCTGATCGTCCTCCTGCTGTTGCTGATCGCCATCGGACGGCTGATCACTGGGGTCTCACGGCGGCATTCCGAATCCTAAGCGACAATGTCTTTCCGATGGAGAGTCAACTGCGCCAGTGGTTTTCGTGTAGTAGTTGGTGACGCCGGGCATCTGGTCGGGTGATGGACGTGTCGAAGAGCGTCCACTGGTCATGTCTAGCTGACCAACCGCGACAGCCGCGCCGGAGCGAGGTGATATGGGCTGTGCCCGCCCGGTTGGTTCTCGCAGACCGGCTGGTCCCGCGCGGTGTCGGTCCGGTTGAGGTTCAGTGACCTTCGGCTGAACAGTCAGGGCGATACTTCACCGCTATGCAGCGTCAGGATGTGGATACGGTCAACATCTAAGCTTGCCGACGGCGAACGGTGAATCGAGGAGAGCGCTGGTAGCCAGTGGGTCGGGGGCGTCAGAACGGTCGATCCCCGCCAGGCTCTAATCGGGTATCCAGCAGGTCGGTAGATTGAATCCTCGGCGAAGGAGTTTTGGTGGCCAAACGGTTGGACCTCAAAGAGGTCAACATCTACTACGGGTCATTCCATGCGGTCGCCGATGTGTCGCTATCCATCCTGCCGCGCAGCGTGACCGCGTTCATCGGCCCGTCGGGCTGCGGCAAGACCAGCGTGCTGCGCACCCTTAACCGGATGCACGAAGTCATCCCCGGCGCCCGGATCGAGGGCACTGTGCTGCTCGATGACGAAGACATCTACGGCGCTGGTGTCGATCCCGTCGGTGTGCGCCGAGCGATCGGAATGGTATTTCAGCGGCCGAACCCGTTTCCCACCATGTCGATCCGCGACAATGTGGTGGCCGGCCTGAAGCTGCAGGGTGTGCGGAACCGCAAAGTGCTCGATGAAGTCGCCGAATATGCACTGCGGGGTGCGAATTTGTGGGACGAGGTCAAAGACCGCTTGGACAAGCCCGGTGGTGGGTTATCTGGCGGGCAGCAGCAGCGCCTGTGCATCGCACGCGCCATAGCCGTGCAACCCGATGTGTTGCTCATGGACGAGCCCTGTTCGTCGCTGGACCCTATCTCGACAATGGCGATCGAAGACCTGATCGCCGAACTCAAGCAGGACTACACCATTGTCATCGTCACCCACAATATGCAGCAGGCCGCGCGGGTCAGTGACCAGACGGCGTTCTTCAATCTGGAGGCGGTCGGAAAGCCCGGTCGGCTGGTAGAGATCGACGACACCGAGAAAATCTTTTCCAACCCGACCCAGAAAGCCACCGAAGACTACATCTCTGGCCGATTCGGGTAGCGTCTCGCATCGGAACGGTCCCGGCCGGATCTACTGCGGCGCGGTCACCGAATCGTCTTCGGGGAACTTTCCGGTTGCTTGGAATACCACACGCCGGCCCACCTCGACGGCGTGGTCGGCGAAGCGCTCGTAGAAGCGGCCGAGCAGTGTCACGTCCACGGCAGCGGCGACCCCATATTTCCATTCGCGGTCCATCAGCACAGTGAACAGGTGCCGGTGCAGGTCATCCATCGCCACGTCTTCCTCGCGGATCTGGGCGGCTTTCTGCGGATCGCGAGACAACAGCGCCTCCTGCGCACTATTGCCCAATTCCACTGCAACCCTTCCCATTTCAGCGAAGTATCCGTTGACCTCTTCGGGTAGGGCGTGCTGCGGATGACGACGGCGCGCGATCTTGGCGACATGCAGAGCCAGCGCGCCCATCCGGTCGATATCGGCGACCATCTGCAAGGCGCTGACAATCGCACGCAGATCCCCGGCCACCGGTGCCTGCAAGGCCAACAACACAAAAGCGCTTTCTTCGGCATGAGCGCTGAGCGCCGAAATCTGTTCGTGGTCGGATATGACCTGTTCAGCGAGGACCAAGTCGGCCTGCAGCAAGGCCTGCGTTGCGCGTTCCATGGCAACCCCGGCGCGTCCACACATCTCGCCGAGCAGGTCGGTCAACGCCGAGAGTTGCTCTTGGTAGGCGGTTCGCATGTCTTCCAGACTACGTCGTTGAGCTTCAATAACGCTGGAAGCGGCCGCTGAATTGGCCCTGAACTTCCGCGGCGCAACCCCGGCCCACGGTGCTGTCACTCGCAGTTGGTGTCAGCGGCATTAGTGACGGTCAGATCCTCAGGCAGTTTGGTCGGTGTGCTGCCACTGTTGCGGTCGATTTGCACGCTGACCGAGGAGCCGCTGGGTGCTGGCGCCTTGACCGACGAGAAGTCCGGACCCAGGACCACCTGGACCACTTGCCCGATTCCGGTGACCCGTTCGACTTTGGAGTTGGCAAACGCCGACGCCACCGTGACCGCCGCTTGCTCGTTACCAGGTGAGAAAAACACCGTAGTCGATTTCAGGGCGCTCGGGTAATCATCCGGTGCCAGGACCCGGAAGCCGTACCGTTTCAGCTCGCGGGTCGCTGTGGCGGCCAAACCCGACTTGGTCGTCGAGTTGGAGACCTGCACGGTGATGTCTTGCGCAGCGGTTGTCACCGCCTGCACCTGTTCCTGGCTGTGGGTACTACCGGTTTGTGGAGGGGTGCTGGTGGTTGATTTGGGTGCAGGGGCCTTTCCTAACGTCTGGGCGTTCTGATCGTGTTCTTTGGGTAGTGGGTCGTCGTTGATGATGGCGTCGAACAACGCCCGCACATCGGCCATCCGGGGTGGTTCGTTGCCGTCCGCGTCGGTTTCGCCGGTTGTTGGCACAGTCACGAATGTGATGTGCCCAGCCGAGATCCCCCGCACCGATTGGCCGAGGTCGACGAGGTCTTTGGTCTTGACGTTATCGACGTAACTTTCGCCGATGAAAAGGTTGACGACGTTGTTGAGTTTGCTGAGAGAAAAGAACGTGTCTTTAGAGATCAGCGAGCGCAGCAGCGAGGACAAAAACAGTTGCTGGCGTTTGATGCGCCCGTAATCGCCATTGTCCTCGGTAGTGACCTGGCGGGCACGGACATAGTTCAGAGCGGTGCGCCCGTCGACGACCTGGCGTCCCGCGTGCGCCAGCACAGTACCTAACTCGTAGTCTTTGAGTGGGGTAGTACTGCACACCTCGACGCCGCCTAGCGCGTCGACCATTTTGGCGAAGCCGACGAAGTCGATGGCGATGAAGCGGTTGATGGAAAGACCCGACAGCTTCTGGATGACTTTCACCAGGCACTTCGGGCCACCAAAAGCGTACGCCGAGTTGAGTTTGGTCTCCGTGTAGACGTATCGGGGTCCGTAGCTTCTGGTCTTCTCGTCGTAGAGGGGGCCGTAGGCACCAGTGTCGGGATTCCAGGCCTCGCATCGGGTCGGAGTGATCGCCAGATCGCGGGGAAAAGAAACCGCGACGACGCGTTTGCGGTTAGCCGGAATGTTGACCAGAATCACGGTGTCTGACCGGGCACCGCCGGCGTCTTCGGTGTCTCCGGCACCCATCTGGCTATTGGCCCCGGCGCGGCTGTCGACCCCGACGATTAAGAAATTCTCGTCGCCGAACTGCGCATTCGGGTCGACGACATCGCGCGAGTTGGGATCCAGCGCGCTGACGGTGTTGAGGCGGTGGTTTTTCGAGGTGCTCCACTGCCATGCCCCGCCGGTCGTTGCCAGCGCGAGCACGGCTAACAACGCTGCGACGACGCGCCCAGCCAACAGCACCAGGCGACGGCGTCGGGGTTTCGGTGGTGGTTCCTGCAGGGCGGATGTCCGGCGAATCCGCACCGGTGGTACCCGCTCTGACGCTGTCGGAAGCACCGTGGTCTGCTCGACATCATCCTGCTGCTTGGTGCTGTGCGGTCGGTGAGGCGATTCCGGCTCGAACAGCTCGGTGTCGACCAGGGCTGAATAGGCGACCGGAGTGGGGTCATGAGCTCCGTGCCCGGGTGAGTCGAGCGGTTCGACGTCCGGGGCGGCGTGATGGCGGCTGGGTCGAATGCCGCTGCGGCCACCGACTCTGGCGATCAGCTCAGCGACTGTGAGTTCACCAGTGGTATGACAGCCGCCCGGTTCGGCGTGGTCGTAGTCGCCGTCCGGGGTAACCTGTAGCGCCGGCCGTTCACGGGTGGCCAGCGAATACTGCGCAGAGAAGCGCTCCCACGGTGCCGCGCTTGGGGATCGCTGCGGCACTCGGCTGGTCAACTCGCCGTCACCGTCGGCATGAGGCGCGCGACCGCGGCCAGGAGTGGCGTTGTGGCCGTCACTCATGTTCTCCGGCCTCCGAACTCTGATGAGTCTCCGACGGTCCCTGCGGCTACGTCCGAGCAGCGCTGACAGTGCCAGCACGATAGTGCGCCGCCGGCGGGTCCCGCCACACTGCTAGCACGTCGACAGCGACACCGCGAACGAGTCAGCTGATGGAGCGCATCGCAACAAGTTCCACATGGTAACCAGACATCCGTCCAGGCGCGATGTCGAGATCGTTTCGAATCAGCCACCGGAGTGCATCATGTCGGCCTTAGTCGGCACTGTGCAGTCGTCGCGATCGGATAACCAGCCGTCGGGGAGCACCACTCGGGAAGGTGAGCCCTGCCGGCCCCGCGGACCGGTTGCCGCAGGCGGGAACGGAACGTCAGGGTCTAACCGACCCAGCAGGATATCGAGGTCGTCGAGTGTTGTCACCAGCGCTAATGCGCGCCGCAGCTCTGATCCGGCGGGAAAGCCGTGCAGGTACCACGCGATGTGCTTGCGGAGGTCGCGCATCCCCTTGTCCTCGCCGAAATGTGCGGTCAGCAGCTTAGCGTGTCGACGGATGATGTCGGCAACCTCACCCAGCGTGGGTGGAGTAGGCGCCGGACGGCCGGTGAACGCCGCCGACAGCTCGGCGAACAGCCATGGCCGCCCCAGACAGCCACGCCCGATGACGACACCGTCGCAGCCGGTGGTGGCCATCATGGTCAGCGCGTCGCTGGCATCGAAAATGTCCCCGTTGCCCAGCACCGGAATAGTCTTTACGTGCTCTTTGAGCCGGGCGATCTGCTCCCAGTCGGCGCTGCCGGAATAGCGTTGCGCCGCGGTCCGGGCGTGCAGCGCGACTGCGGCCGCACCTTCCGATTCGGCGATACGGCCAGCGTCAAGGTGGGTGTGGTGGTCGTCGTCGATACCGATGCGGAACTTGACGGTCACGGGAATGCCGGCGCTCTCGGTCGCGCGTACCGCAGCGGCGACGATCTGCCCAAACAGCCGCCGCTTGAACGGCAACGCCGCCCCGCCGCCGTGCCGAGTGACCTTGGGCACCGGACAGCCGAAGTTCATGTCGATGTGATCGGCCAGGTCCTCATCGGCGATCATCTTTGCGGCCGTATACGTGGTGGCCGGGTCGACCGTGTAGAGCTGCAGCGATCGGGGTGACTCGTCAGGGGCAAACGTCGTCATATGCATGGTGACCGGGTGCCGTTCGACGAGAGCGCGCGCGGTCACCATTTCGCAGACGTAAAGTCCGCTGACTGTGCCGACCTGGGATCGTTCCAGCTCGCGGCACAGGGTTCGGAATGCAACATTTGTCACGCCCGCCATCGGGGCCAGCACGACCGGGCTGGCGAGCGTGAGGGAGCCGATCCGCAACGCCGGCTACCGTCGGCTCATCCGCAGCGCCCCCTTGGTGTTAAGCACCCGCTCTGCGGTGATCTTCTCCTCCTGGCGGGCTTTGCGTTCAAGATAGCGCTGCTTGGACAGCTCGAACTTCTCACACTCCTTCTCGAGTTCGTCCATCAGGGCGCCGAGGTCTTCCTGCATCCAGGCGGCTTCCCCGGTGAAATCGTCACGTTCGAAGATGCGCCATTTCTTCAGCACCGGCTTGACCACATCCTCGAGGTGAATGCGCACGTCGTAGACGCCGCCGACGGCAATGATCACCGCCTTGCGGCGGAACTCGGGCACCAGGAACCCCGGCATCTTGAAGTGGCGCAGCACCCGGTGCAACGACCACATCGCCACATTGGGCGCAATGTCGAAGGCAGCCTCACTGACGTCGCGGTAAAAGATCATATGCAGGTTCTCGTCGGCTGAGATCCTGGCCATCAGCTGGTCGGCAACCGGCTCGTTACACGCCTTACCGGTGTTGCGATGTGAAACGCGGGTGGCCAACTCCTGGAAGGTGACATAGATGATGGAATCGGTGAGGCGGTCGGCGAAATAGTGGCCCTGGTGGTTTTGGCCTGGGCTGAAGCCACGGTTCACCACCTCGATGCGCAGCTTTTCTAACTCCACCGGATCGACCGCACGGGTTACCACCAGGTAGTCACGCAGTGAGATCCCGTGCCGGTTTTCCTCGGCGGTCCAGCGGTTCACCCATTGCCCCCAGGCGCCGTCCATGCCAAAGTTCATCGCGATCTCGCGGTGGTAGGAGGGCAGATTGTCCTCGGTGACCAAGTTCTGCACCATCGCGACTTGGGCGACATCGGAAAGCTTGGACTGCTCAGGCGACCAATCCTGGCCGCCCAGCGCGTAGTAGTTCTTACCGTCCGACCAGGGGATGTAGTCGTGCGGATTCCAGTTTTTGTGCATGCTCAGATGCCGGTTCAGGTTCTTCTCGACGACCGGCTCAAGTTCGTGCAACAGCTCCAGGTCGGTCAGCTCTGACGGCATGGACCCTCCCGTTATCTGTGCCTGTTGGTAGCAGTCAATATATCTGTGTATGCCGGTAGCATTCAAGTTTGACTGGCTTGACGGCATGTCTGCGCCGCGCCGACAGTAGTGTGCGAGCCGCGACAGCCCCCCGGAACAGGGGTGCACCGGGCTCACGTTAGGGAGCCGCGACCCTGCTGGTAAGCATGTCGATGCAGTAGTCGATGAATTGGCTGCGCGTCGCGGCTAACCGGCCGTCCAGATACGCAGTGAACAGTGCGGTCAGGCCGCCGATCAAGCTGGTGGCGACCAAGTTTTGCCGTACCGGGTCGCTGATCCGGGTGAGTTTGCGCTGCAATAACGCAATGAAGTTTGGCATCCACTCCGCGCCGGACCGGGTTAGCACGGGTTCCACCTCGGGCGCCAGCAGCAGCACCCGCCCGCGCACTGGATCGTCGACCATCAGTTCGACGAATTGCTCGACGGCTTCCCGCGGGGTGGCCGCTGACATCAGCGTCGCCATGGCGCGGGCGCACACGTCGTCATAAACCGCGCGAACGAATTCATCACGGTCAGCGAAGCTTTCGTAGAAGTAGCGCTCAGTCAGGCCAGCGTGGCGGCAGACCGCGCGGACAGTCACTGCTGGCCCGCCCTTACCGCCGAGCAACTGCACGCCGGCGGTGATGAGTTTGTCCCGGCGCAAAGCTTGGCGGTCCTCCAGCGGCACACCAGACCAGCGGCCGCGTCGTTGACCGGAAGGCACATCGCTCCTAGAGTCATTTTGACAACGCACGTAGTCAGAATTGCTGACCGCGACAGGACATGTCACCGTGACCCAAGATACGTCTACGGCAGGCGAGCTGACCAGCGAAAGCGCTGAGGAGGTCGCCACCGGCTGCCCGGTGTCGCCATGGGGGTACGCGGCGCCGCCGCGCCCGCTGGGCCCGGATTCGCTGACGTGGCGCTATTTCGGGGATTGGCGCGGCATGCTGCAGGCACTCTGGGCGGGCTCCATGCAGAATATGCACCCCCAACTGGGTGCGGCCGTCGAAGAGCACTCGACGTTCTTCCGGGAGCGCTGGGCGCGGCTGCTGCGATCGCTCTACCCGATCGGCGGAGTGGTTTTCGACGGCCACCGTGCCCCGATAACCGGTGCCGAGGTCCGCGACTACCACATCGACATCAAAGGCGTTGACGCTCGCGGCCGTCGCTACCACGCGCTTAACCCCGATGTGTTCTACTGGGCCCACGCCACCTTCTTTGTCGGCACTTTGATTGTGGCCGAGCGATTCTGCGGTGGAATCACCGAATCCGACAAACGCCAGCTGTTCGCCGAGCACGTCATATGGTACCGAATGTACGGCATGAGCATGCGGCCGGTGCCGCAGACCTGGGAGCAGTTCCAGGTCTACTGGGATCATATGTGCCGCAACGTGCTCGAGAACAACCGGGCCGCACGCGCCGTGCTCGACCTGACTGAGCTGCCGAAACCGCCATTCGCCCAATGGCTTCCGGATTGGCTGTGGGCTGTGCAGCGTAAACTGCTGGCGCCGTTCCTTGTTTGGCTCACCGTCGGGCTCTACGATCCGCCGGTGCGTGAGCTGATGGGTTACACGTGGTCGCGCCGCGACGAATGGCTGCACCGCCGATTCGGGGATGTGGTTCGGCTGCTATTCGCGTGCCTGCCGAGGCGGATGCGGATGCACCCGCGGGCCCGTGCCGGCTGGGACCGCGCCACCGGACGCGTCCCGGCTGATGCACCGTTGGTGCACACCCCGGCGCGCAACCTGCCACCGCTCAACGAGCGCAAAAACCGCAAGCACTACTGCCCCGAGGTGGATTGACAGCGCTGCGCGCTCACCGCTCACGTCGCTTCGGGTACCATACGGGCGCGCGCTGCCTGGGGCACCGCTTAACGGCCTGGTCGGCCGCGGTGCGGCGTTGGCCTCAGCAGTGAGCGTGACTGTGGACTTCCTCGAGGCCGGACTCATGCACATGCGGGTGGCTGTGCTCGGTGCCGTCATCGTGGGTGTGTGAGTGCTCATGTTCGAGGTGCTCGTGCTCATGGCTGGTGTGCGCGTGGGTATGAGCAAGGTCTCCGTGCTGATGTTCATGCGAATGCGGTGCGTCGTGTGTGTGTTGTTCAGTCATGGTCATCATCTCCTCTAGCGGAAATATGCGGAAATATGTTGCGTTTGTTGGAGAGACGAGCGCTCGTCACCCAGCGCCAACGATGGTGTCCCGAAATGACTGGGGCCCCGACACTGGTTGCAGGGCGCTGTCGGCGCGATGGTGGCGCGGAACTCCGGGACCGGCGTGCTCGGCATTGCAGACCGCATCGATGACGAGCTGGCGCACGTGGTCGTTTTCCAGGCTATAGAAAATCGTGGTTCCTTCCCTGCGGGTGCGCACCAGACGCGCCATGCGCAGCTTCGCCAGATGCTGCGAGACCGATGGCGCCGGCTTGCCCACATGTTCGGCAAGCTCGCTCACCGACATCTCCCGGATGGTCAGCGACCACAGCACCTGCACCCGGGTAGCGTCGGCCAACATCCGGAAGACCTCGACAACCAGGCTGACCTGGTCATCCGGTAACCGGCTATTTTCAGTACCTGCATGCATACGCAGATACTAGCGAAGAGGTGTGGGGTGTACAAGGCGGCCTCTCGCCGTTCAGGCTGACCGGCTCACTGATGCGGCCGGGGCGGTAGTAACCTAGCCTGTCTATCTTGTTGGGAAAACGGGTTGAGGGAGCCGAATGGTACGCACCGACAGCGACAGCTGGGACTTGGCGACCAGCGTGGGGGCCACGGCGACGATGGTTGCCGCGCAGCGGGCGCTGGCCACCGAGCGGGGCTTGATTGAGGACCCCTTCGCCGCACCGCTGGTGCGCGCGGTCGGCATCGATGTCTATACCCGGCTGGTCAACGGTGAAATTCCGGCCGACGAGAACTCCGAGTTCGACCCGGACCGGATGGCCCGGGGAATGACCGTGCGCACCCGCTTCTACGACAAATACTTCGCTGACGCGACTGAAAGCGGTATCCGGCAGGCGGTCATCCTCGCGGCCGGCCTGGACGCGCGCGCCTACCGCCTGAACTGGCCCGCGGGCACCGTCGTCTACGAGGTCGACATGCCCGAGGTGATCGAGTTCAAGACGGCGACGCTCCATGAACTCGGTGCGCAACCCACGGCGGAGCGGCGAACGGTCGGCGTCGATTTACGCGATGACTGGCCGGCTGCGCTGCGAGCTGCCGGATTCGATACCCAAGCTCCCGCCGCCTGGACGGCCGAGGGATTGGTCGTCTACCTGCCCTCTGACGCGCAAGACGCGCTGTTCGACCACGTCACGGAGCTGAGCGCCGCCGGTAGCCGGCTGGCGTGTGAATTCGTTCCGGACACCGCCATTTTCGCCGAGGGGCCGTGGCGCGAGCACCACCAGCGGATGGCGGAGCTCGGCTTCGACATCGACTTCAACGAACTCGTCTACCACGGTGAACGTAGCCATATCATCGAGCACTTGGCCCGGCTGGGCTGGGGGGTGTCACATCGCACCGTTGCGGAGATGCACGCGGCCAACGGCTTTGTATACCCCGACGACGAGGTGGCCGCCGCCTTCGCCAACGTGACCTATCTCGACGCGGTGCTCGCACGCTGACTGCGGCGCGCGACGGCCGAGGATCGGTTGGCCGGTGGCCAGGATCAGTCAGTGCAGGTGTGGCAGCACCTTTGCGCGGTAGAACTCAATCGCGACAGCCGGGTTCTGCTGGACAAAATGCATGAACGGTGTCGCGCCGACATCCAGCACGGACTGGACTGCGGCGATGTGGGTGGCGGGATCGGTCCCTGTCGTCCAGCCGGAGATCACCTTCTCCAGCGGGTTGGCCTGTGCCGCGCGCTGGATGTCGACAGGGTTGGGTTGGTCGATGGCGCCGCCGGTGAACCGCCACAGTTCGGCGGCCCGCGTGATCTCGGTGTGATCGCCGACGACGGCGAACACCTCGGCTCGCTTGCCCAGCCTGGCCGGATCACGGCCGGCGTCCCGGGCGCCCTGGTTGAACGCGGCCACCAGCTTCTGGTTTTTCATGCTGCCCGCTTCCGCAATCCACCCGTCGCCGTACCGACCGGCCAGGTGTGCGCTTTTCGGCCCGCCTGCGGCCACGAAGATCGGCGGCGGTGATGGTGGCAGGTCGTAGAGCTTGAGCTGGTTTGTCTGAAAATGCTCGCCGTGAAAGGAGACCCGTTGGCCACTCCACAATTGACGGATGAGCTCGATGGCCTCGATCAAGCGGTCGTGGCGCTCTCGGTAGGGTCCGAACTCAGTGGTGGCGGCCTGTTCGTTGAGCCGTTCGCCGGTTCCCAGGCCGAGAAAAACCCGTCCGGGGTAGAGAACCGCGAGCGATGCGAAAGCGTGAGCCACTGTCGTCGGGTGATAACGATAGCTGGGGCATGTGACGCCGGTGCCAAATAGCACATGGTTGGTCTGCTGGCCCACCAGCGCCAAGGTGATCCACGGGAACATCGAATGTCCCTCATTGTCCTGCCAGGGCTGGATGTGGTCGCTGGCCCACAGGTAGCGGAAGCCCGCTTGTTCGGCCTGTCGGGCCTGGTCGAGCAGCTGTGCCGTGGGGAACTGCTCATGGGATAGTACGAAGCCCACCGCAGGGCCTGACGGCGGCGGAGCGGCGGAAATGGACGGTTTGGGAGCAGGTCGGCTGCAGGCAGATGCCAGCCCGGTGAGGCTCAAGCCCGCTGCCAGCCATCCGAAAGAGCGTCGTGACATACCTCGCATGGGGCAGGTCTACCCCACCTTCAACGACTGCGCCTGAATAACAGCTAATCCGCGCCAGGTGTTAATTGGGGCGCATACGGCAGGCCCCTGGACTCGAGTGGGTGCCCAGCATCGTGGTGTCCTGTTCAATGGTGCCCCCACCAGGACTCGAACCTGGGACCTGCGGATTATCAGACCGATTGTCGCGCAACAAGTTTCGGAAAAGGGCGCCGCGTGAACCCGGTCAGCAAACCTGCCGCAACCCGCGATGCAAACCTGGATACAGATCGATTCTCGGCCGTTACCAAATTCTGCGGAAAAACATATTTACTACCGGACGTGTCAATAAGTGAACCACTGCTCGAAGAGTGGCAGCTGTGGCAATACGCAGCCCGCAAAGCCGACAGCACCATCCTCGAACGCGTCCGCGTGATCGCCCTCTTCGCACTCGAAACCGGTTGCTCCCCAGTCACAGCCAAAGCCGGCGACATCATCCGGTGGCTAGGCTCTCACACCGAGTGGTCGCAATCAACCGCCGCGACCTACCACAGCTATCTTCGGTCATGGTTCACGTGGCTGACCATCATGGACCATCGCGCCGACAACCCGATGGTGAAACTCGGCGCGCCCCGCTACCCCGACCGGGTGCCGCGGCCGGTCTCCGACGATGACCTGGTGCGGCTACTGCTCACGCCGATGCACCACCGCACCCGCGTAATGATCCTGTTGGCGGCCCTGGCTGGGCTTCGGGTACACGAGATCGCGAAGCTCCGCGGCGAAGACATCGACCTGTCCAAGCCAGCTTTGCACGTCGAGGGGAAGGGCAAACGGACCGCCTGGATACCGCTGCATCCGTTGCTGGTCGAGGCGGCATTGACCATGCCCGCCAAGGGATTCTGGTTCCCAGCTAACTCTCGCCGCCCGGGTAACCACGTGCATTCAAAATCGGTGAGCGACATCATCGGCAACGCGATGCGCCGTGCGGGTGCGCGGGGCACGCCGCATAGCCTGCGGCACTGGTACGGCACAACGCTTCTCGATGACGGCGCTGACCTTCGGACCGTGCAGGAGCTGCTGCGTCACCGCTCGCTGGCGACCACCCAGATCTACACGAAGGTGAACGACGAACGCAGGAGCGAGGCTGTCGTGCGGCTCAATCCATTCCGCGGCGCCGCCTGAACTACTCGCGCGTACAACAGGGAGGGTTTACGATCCCGCTTCATGAAGGCCCACGCGGTCGTTGTCGCCGCGGCTACGCCCATGTTCTGCCTGGCATTTCTGCTCGCTCCGGCGGCGTGGGCGTCCCCTCCGACTCCGCAGCAGGTGTGCGATGCGCTCGACGCTGATCCGGAGCCGTCGACGTTCATTTCGCTGCTGCTCGAAGCAGCCCAGGACGAGGGCATCAGCACCACGGCGGCCGGCGCGCAGATGGGTGCCTACGTCGGCGACCGATGCCCGCGCCATCTCCCGATGCTTGAGCGGTACCTGGCCGACAGGCAGGAGGCAAGCCAACGATGACGGCTGATGACACCGACGTGAGTCCACCTGGCGATGAGACTGTTGCGAGCATGTCGCACGGCGCGGGCGGCGACGAGACCGAGGTCGTCCCGCCGGTCACCGAGGTAGCCCCGGAGTTGGCGTGGTCGGCCTGCGAAGACGAGGCCGGCCTGGAGCCGGCGCCGGCCGCCGGCCGATCGTGGGCCCGCACCTGCGGCTACGCCGCGCTGATCGGAGTGGTGCCGGCCGGCCTGTTGATCCTGATCTTCGGCTTCCCGTGGTACTGGTTCAGCCCGCGCTCGAGCGCACCTGCGCCGAGCGTGGCGGCCCCGACGCCGGCGCCCACGGTCGCGGCGCTTCCACCCGCCGGCAGCGCGCCCCCGCCGGCCGTCCGCACGCTGGGGCCTGTGGCTGTGCCACCGCCGTCAACGGTGACCGTCACGGCAGTGCCGCCGGCGACAGTGACCGTGCAAGCAGCGCCTACGCTGCCGCCGACGGACAGCAGCTGGACGCCGGAGCAGCTCGCAACCTCGACGTGCGATGTGCTCTGGGGCGGGGGCAGCCAAGCCGATGCGATCCAATTCGTGCGGAACAAGACCGGGTGGGATTTCGGGCCCGCTCAACGCTGGACCGCTCAGGCGACCTCGATCACCTGCCCGGGAGCCGGGCACTGACCCGGCCGGCTCACCACCGGTCGAGGATCATCGCGAGGATCGCGCCCATGAGCACCACCACCGCGGTCCAGCCGGCCACCAGCACCAGCAGCGGGTGATCGGCCGGCCTCATAGTTCGATGTCGAGTTCGGGAGGGATCGGCGGGTAGTCGGCGCCGGGCAGGTTCTCCTTGATCCAGCGGATTGTGCGCCGCATCCATGCCTCGGCGATCCGGAACTTCTTCTCCGCGACGTCGCGGGCCTGGCGGTCGGCTTCGGCGAGCCTCTCGGCCTTGTCGATGCGTTTGGCGTTCTCGACGATCTCTTCGCCCTGCTCTTGGAGCCGCTTCTCGATGGCGTCGGTGTAGCGGGCCCAGTTCTCGCTGGCCGCCGCGTAGGCCTTGGTGAAGGTGTCGTTGATGGCCGCCTGCGCGGTCGCCTCGGCGGTCTTCGTCGATGCGCGGGCGGCTTCCAGCGCGGCGTTGGCTTGGATTGTGGCGGCGTTGGCCTGTTCCTTGAGGGTGTCGATCTGCTCCAGTGAGGCTTGGTGGTTCTTCTTGGCTTGGAACAGCACCCCGAGTAGGCCGATGACGGCGACCACGAGGGAGCCGAAGACCGGCCCCCAGATCGTCCAGTTCACCGGCCGGCGCTGCGGCGTGGTCTGGCCACGACGTTGCGCAGCCAGCTGGCCGTCCGGTTGGGCACCTTCAACCCGACGACCGCGTACAACACCACGCCGAGGGCTTCGTAGCCGCCGTGGGAGAGCGCGTGTGGCCAGTCGAGGGCGCCGAGGTCATGTCGTGGGGCGTCCTGCCACGCCGCCAGCAGTGCGGCGGCGAACGCCACTCCCGCGAACTCGAACGTGTTGGCCGCCCAGGTCCAGCCGGGCCACTTCCAGTTGATCGCCACGTTGGCCTTTCAGGTCTAGGAAACCCCGCGGGGCGGCAGGTGTTTGTCGCCCGGCGGGGTTCCGGTCAGGTCAGGCCGACAGGAAGGCGTCGACGTCCTTGACGAACACCTCGGCCTTGGCGATGAACGCCTTCACCTGCTCGGGCAGCGGCAGGTCTTCGATCACTTGGAGCACGGTTTCGGCGTCCTTGACGAGGGTTTCGGCGTCGGCCTTGAGCTGGGCGGGATCGATAGTGGTCATGACGGTATTTCCTTTCAGGAGAGGGTGATTCGACTGCTCTAGGCGAACTGCGGTGCGACCACCTGGGTCAGGTAGTTGATCATCGGGGTGATGTCGTACGCGTAGTGGTCCGCTGACGGGCCGGCGGCCACGAATTGCAGGCCGTTCCAGATCGCTTCGGCCATCGCGATGACCATCGTGATCGGGTTGACGAACTGCTCGACCGCGGCCTCGATCAGCGCGACGAGGCCTTCGATGGTGCCGCCGAAGTCCTGCGACACGATGATGTTGTAGATCAGGGTTTCGTCGTGTCCGACTTCGGTTTCCGCGGTCCACGGGTCGGTGCCGATGGGCGCGTTGGTGTACAGCTCGGTGGCGCCCCCGTCGGTGCCGAGCCACACGAAATCGAGCCAGTTGGACGGGGTTTGGGCCGGGGTGAGGCAGTCGGGGCCGGAGATGCCTCCGGTGACCTGGCCGTCGCGCAGGCCGGGCATTCCCCAGCCGGCGTAGGCGTTGCCGTTGGCGTAGCCGGGTGAGCGCAGCGGGTTGCCCCACATCAGCGCGGCCGGCACCCGGGCTTGCAGCCCGTTGGCGAGGATGAAGTCGCGCCACCACCAGCTGCCGCAGATCGCGCCCTGGCTGTAGCCGATGGGGATGATCAGGTTGTTCGGCCACACGTCGGTCGCCAGCCGGACCGCTTCGTTCTTCCCGTCCAGCGCGGAGGCGCCCATGTTTGGGTTGAAGATCGACGCGGGGTAGTTCCCGACGGGCTGCCAGGTGAACACGTTCGGGAACGCCGCGGCGGCGGCCTGGGCGACCGCGGCCGGCTGCGGCCATCCGGTGTTGTCCATCGCCGACCCGGTGCCCGCCCACGTCATCAGCACGATCGGCAGCTCACCGCTGATCGCCCAGGACACGCCGGTGTGGTCGACGAACGCCGACGTCGACGAGACACCGGCCAGGGCGTCCATGATGTTGGCCCAGGTGACCGCAGCGGTCACGACGCGGCCTTCGGGGTGGGCTCGCCGGCCTGCTGGTACAGCGCGACGATCATGTCGAACCAGTCCAGCCCCTTGTACAGGCGCAGCCCGACTTTGCCGCTGGTCGTCTCGACGTCGAGCACCGACGAGGTGGTCTGGCCGGGCGCCTCGGGCGGGAAGTAGACGCCCGGGCCTTCGTACTCGTGGAGCTGGTCGACCTGACGGTAGGACAGCGGCGCCCCGGTTTGGGCGTCGATGCCGGCCAGCGCGCACATGACGGTCTGCGCGATCGCACCCGCATTCGGGCTCACGGCGCCGAGCTTCGCCGGGGTCTGCACCGGCAGCAAACCGAAGATGTGCGCGGCGACCGCATCGACCAGGGTCAGATCGTCGCCGTCGGCGATCTTCTGCGCCAGCACCGCCAGCGCGTCGGGCTTGCCGGCCAGCTGCGGCCACGCGCCGAGCTGCCCAGCGATCGCGTCGATTTCTTGCTGCTCGGTGGATTCTGGCTGTGTCACGGTTCCTCCTGTAAACAGTTGTGCGAGCTGGTCTTCGGTGCCTTTGAAGGCGTTGCAGTCGACGGTGATCCCGGCGACCAGGGCTTGGTCGGTGAACTGCCAGCAGGTGGGTGTGACGCCCCCGTAGGGCGCCCAGCCGGAGCCTTCGTCACCGCCCGCGGCTTCGTAAATCTGTGAGGCGTAACCAGTGCCGCCCGGGTAGGCCGAGGAGACGATCGCGCCGGCCTGGGACAGGTCGCCGCCTCCGACCTCGTCGAAATACCAGCGCGGACAGTAGCCGACCCCGACGGTGATGCCGGCGGCGTTGAACGCCGAGGCGACGGCGTAGTAGTTGGCGAGGTCGCCGCCGTTGGCCTCCCAGTCGAACATCGCGTTGGGCAGGCCGCCGGCCGCCAGGTAGGTCTGCGCCTGGGCGCCAAGGTTGTTGGTGGTGACGTAGTGGTAGCCCAGCACCGGAAGGTTGGCGTCCCGGCAGGCCTGAAGGACGACCGGCCAGAACGGATCCTCGTAGTAGTCGCCCTCGGAAACCTTGTGGCACATGCCCGAAAAGCCCTGCGGGATCAGCTGGTTGACGAAGTCGACCGCGTCCTGCTCGGAGTTCCAGTTGTTGTTGGAGCAGTCCGGGTAGAACAACGTGCCGCCGGCCGGCCCGCCGAGGCGCGGGAAGTCGGCGACCGGCGAGCGCCGCAGCGCGGACAGTTCACGTTCGGTTGACCAGTGGCTGATGTGTGCGAGGCGGTCGGTGTAGCGGACGTGGTCGTCGCCGTGGCGGCGCACCTCCCACTGCAGTCGCCCGTCGACGACGACAGCGGTGGCGGTAGCGCCGGCCTGGTAGCGGGTTTCTCCGACGAGATCGGGTGCGCCGTTTGGTTTCACGAAATCAGTCCTCTCACGAAGTGTTCGCCCTCGAAGTCAGCCGAGCTGGCGCAGTGCACGCCGCCGGGTCCGCGGTGATGCCAGCGGCAGTAGTAGGTCAGGTTCTGCGCTGATTCCACCCATGCGCCAACGGAATCCGGGTCACCCACGCCCGGGTATTGGTGCTCAAGCATCTGCAGGTCGACGCCGTTTTGCAGCGCGAACTCGATGTGCGTGTGGGAGCTCGAGCGGGCCGTGGCATTGCGTGAAGTCCCCGGTGCGCACACCGAACGCGCACTTCGCCGTGGCGTGGGTTTTGCGGCGGTAAGCGTCGAAATCCCGGTAGTGCGGGTCGGATTCGCGCGGCTCGTGCTCCGGGTAGTGGACGGTGTAGCGGTGCGTGACGTTCTGGTCATGCGCCGGGGTCTCGTCCATCAGCCGGCGCTGATCTGCTCGCCGGGGTCGGCGTCGTCCGGGCGGATCCCGCTCGACGGCTCGCCGGCGTCGGCGTCGTCGACGCTGACCCGGCCGCGCTTGCCGCGCGGCGCTTTTGACATGACCGGGCCGGTGTTGAGCAGGTTCAAATCCGTTGCCAGCCGGTTGAAGTCGACACCCTCCGGGGACTTGCCGCCGGTGAACAGTTCCTCGGTGAGCGCGACGACCGCGACCGTGTTGTACGTCGCGTAGAAGGGGGCGGTGATGCCGCCGTGGCCGCCCCACGTGAACAGGCCGGCCTCGGTGCGGCTGGTGGCGTCGACGACGGGAATGTAGTGGCCGCCTTCGATGCGATGCCGGCCACGGAGCAGATGCCAGGGCTGGCCGGCCTCGAACTCCGCCTCGCAGTAGTCGGGCACCTGGATACCGATGCCGACCATGTCGAACAGCGACAGGGCGATCAGCAGCTCGTCGAAGTCACCCGGGGTCAGGCCGGCGTAGGCGACGATCTTGTGCCGGTTGCCGTCGGCGTCGACCAGGCCGGTGTTCTGCCGGAACTCGTACAGCTCGTGCACGTCGGTGCCCTGGTCGGTGCTCGGGTCACCGGGCACGTAGCCGGTGATCTCGGAGTAGTTCTGGACCGCGGTCTCGTCGGTGAAGTTGACCGTAACGCCGCGCAGCGCGTTGGCCAGCCGGATCTCTTCGATGCTGCCCGCGATTGCGCAGTCGCCCAGCTGGTCGTTCATGAACATGTGCGGCTGGATCGCATCGGCGTGGCCGAGTGGGTATTTCAGCGACTCGACCGACGGGAGGTCGCTGGTGTAGTAGTCGCACAAGCGGACTCGGGGTTGGGCCAGAACGGTTTTCAGGCCGAGCTTGTACTTCACGGTTTCTCCTTTCAGCCGCCGGCTGGCGGTCTGGTGACGAATCGGACGAGGCCGCCGTATTCGGGTTCGGGGCGCGGCTGCTTGGGCGGTGTGCCGCCGCGCGCGGGGATCGGGGTGGGCAGCGGTAGCGGTGTCGGGGTCTCGGTGGCCGGTAGCGGTCGCGCGGCTGCCGGGGCCGCGGGGACGGTGTTGTTTGGTGGCTGCGTCCACCACTGCTGTGGCGCCGACAGCGGGCCCACCCGCGTGGCGTTGCCGAACGCTGCCCGGACGCTGCTGACCGCGACCGCAGGCCCCGCGGCCGGCGCGGTCGCTTCGGCGCCCGCCGACAACCGGTTGAGCGCCTGCATGACCGGAGTCGCCGGCGCCAGCGCCCAGAGCACGTTGAACATCGACAGCACGGCGACCGGAAAGGCGTAGGGCCCCGACGAGAGGAATGACTGCAGGTATTGGCCGAGCAGGCTGCCGTTGTCGAGGCCCCAGAGCGGGATGTCGTTCGGGTTCAGCAGCGACAAGATCGACCCGGCGCCCCCGGTCGCGTCCTGCGCGTCCGGAACGTCCAGCGAGTCCGTTACCCGGGGCGCTGAGTCGAACGGCTGCAGCCCGCGGGTGCTCGCCGCTGACGCCACCTGGTATTCGGCCATGGCCGCGATGTCCTGGGCCCAGTATTCGGTGTAGACGGCTTCGAGCGCGGCGATGGCCGCCGTGTTCTGGCCGAGCAGGTTGGTCGCGACCAGCACGCGTAGTTGGGCCCGGTTGGCGGCGACCAGCGCGGGCGGCACGGTGGCGGCGCGGGCTGACTCGTACGCTGCGGCCGCGGCGCGCGCGGCGTTGGCGGTGTGCTCAGCTTGCGCGGCGGTCGTGGTCAGCCACGCCGCGTAGGCCAGCGCGCTTGCGGTCATCGCGTCGGCGGACGGCCCGCGCCAGGATGCGGCGAGCCCAAGCACCGTTGAACGGAAACCGGCGGCGCTTTCGGCTAACTGCGCAGAGATCGCATCCCAGGCGTGTGCTGCGGTTAGGAATGGGCCAGAGCCCGCACCGGCATACATGCGGGCTGAGTTGATCTCTGGCGGCAGCAGCCAAAAGTCCACCCGCTTAGGTCTGTTGGATGATCAGGTTGAACGTCTGGTCGTACTGGCGGCCGTACTCGGTGACGATGTGCACGATCACCGGGTAGACGTCGCCGGTGACGCCGCCGGTGAGCCACCCGGTGGCCTGCGTGGCCGTGACGTTGACCGACACCACCGTCAGCCCGGGGCTGACCGGGGTGAAGGTGGCCGCCGCGACGCTATCGCCTGTTCCGGCAAGCCAGTTCGTGAAATCGAAGGTGTAGTCCAGCACCGCGTCGGCGGCCTGGGTCCAGGTCGGGCCGACCCGGCCGAAGCTGGTCACCACCTCGGTGCTTCCGACCGGCACCGAGTAGGTGCGCAGCGGCGACGGGGTGTGCACCCGATAGTCGGCCAGGCTCGCCGATCCCACGATGGGGCCGATGACGGCCGAGACGTTGAGCGTCACCGGCGCCGGGAGTAGGTTCACCGCGACGGCACCCCAGGCCGGCGTGTAGGCCGACATGCTGGCCGCGGACACCACATACGGCGCGCCGGCCGCGTCCCCGAGCAGCAGGATCTGGTCGGCGCTGCTCGAGTTGACGATCGCCCGTTTCGTCTGGTTGTAGCCGAACGCGTTCGCCCGCGGCGTGATCCCGTGCGCGGCCACCAGCCTCGCGGCCGGCTTCGTCGACGGCGCGGTCAGCTGATTGAGCGCACCGTTACTCGAGACCGGGGTGTCGAATCCCAAAGCGCCGATGTAGGACACCGACTGCGCCGTCATGTACACGGGCGCTGAGGAATTCACCTTGATCGTCTGCGCCCCCACGGGTGGGTCGATGACCCCGAACAGGTACAGCGAGCCGAACGGGTAGAGCCACGGGTTGCTGCTGTAGAGACCGTACGTTTCGCTGGCGAGCAGGGTCATCGGTTTGCTGCCGACTTCCGCGGTCAGGGTCACCGCCGCGGTGTTGTAGATGTTGACCGCGGCGAGCAACGCGGTGGCGTCCGCGGCGAGGGTGTGCGCGATGCTGCCCTCTGCGAGGTAGCCGGCTGCGTCGGTTCCGACTGCGTCGAAACTGATTGCGTTGCCCAATAATCCGACACCGAGGCCGGCCCATTCCTCACTGGCGGCGGGCGCGGTCGCGGTGAAGTCGACCAGGCCGCTGCCGGCGGCGTCCCCGATGAGCAGGGGCTGGTTGGTGCTGGCGACCGACGCGATGTTGGCTCGGCTGGTCTGGTTGTAAGAGGCGAACGAGTCGCCCCCGGCGGCGACGGTGCAGCCGAACGCGTTGACGAACAGCGGCGCGGTCGGTGAGGTGACCGCCAGCGCTGCTGACGCCCCGGATGCTGTTGTGCCGGAACCGACACCGGCGACTCCGGAGTAGCTGGCGGTGGCCAGCGCCAGGGTGCGGGCACCGGATTCGGTGCCCATGCCCGTCACGGACGCTGTCACGGTCTGCGCGCCCGTCGGCGGGTTCAGGAGGTAGAACAGCTGCACCATGCCGGTGTTGGAGCTCCAAAACGCTTGGGCTTCGGGGACCGGCGTCATGGCTTGGCCGCCGAATTCGACGGCGAACGTGGCCCCGGATGCGTCGACCGTCCCGACCCATTCGACCGCCGCGATCACGGCGGGATTGGGGGCGCTGCGGCTGACGTTATGCGTCGTCGCCGGTGTGCTCCCGGTGGTGGCCGATCCCGCGATCGATGCGATTGCGGTGGTCGACGAGTCGAAGGTAACTGCCATCTCAGGACGCCATCCCGGTGGTGGTGAGGTTGCAGACGTTGAGGAGCAGCACGTCGCCGTCGGCGACGGTGACGGGCGGGTTGGCGGCCAGCGTGAACATGCACACCGCGGAGGCGTCGCCATCGAAACCCGTCCACAGGCTGACGGCTTCGATGGTCTCGCCGGTGGTCATGTTCCACGACGGCGCCGCGCCGGTGAGCTCGGTGGCCCCGTTCGTGGGGGTGTCGACCGCGAGCTGCTGACGCGACGTCACCGCGGACAGGTTGGACGTTCCCGCGTTGCCGGGATCCCCGTTGTGCAGCTGCGCGCAGACGATGGGGACGGTCAGCGGCACGTTGTTCAGCGTCGCGAGAAAGAGATCCGCGAACGCGGGGGTGATTCCGTAAGCCATGAAATCCGCCTTAGGAGTGGGTGATTTGGAAGATCCCGGCGGCGTTCCAGTCGATCTCGAACGTGCCGTTGGTGTCGGAGACGAGCTCTCCGTAGTTCACGTAGCCGATGAGCGGGTTCGACGCGGCCGCGCCGGGTGTGACGTCGACGATCGCGGCGTACTGGGCAGAGATCGTGGAGTCCGGTCCCCATGAGATGTTGTTGGCCGTAAATGTCAGCGTGTTCGACGCGTAACTGGCGCCCACGCCCGAAAGCGCTTGGCCACCTGCGGTATAGCCGGTGCCGGTGATCTCCTGGGCGCTGATGTCGGACTGGTAGCGATGCGCGTCCGACGGCGTGTAGCCCGAACCGAGCAGCATCACGTGGAACGTGTCGTTGTAGAGGTTGATCTGCTTGTTTGCAAGGGATTCCATGAATCCGCCGTACAAAGTGGCTGTGACTGTCATCGCATCGCTTTCCTGTGAGAAATAGCTGTCGTCGTCGTATTGCGCTCTACTGCAATACGATTCCGGCCGCCGACCAAAAGGAGGACGTGGTTCCGGTGAAGGTGGTGGAAGCGCTCGAATCCTGAATGAGCAGCCCCGTATAGGGGCCGCTGGCGCCGTTGTAGCGTTCCGTTCCGCCGCTGTACGCGGTGAAGGTGCCGCCCCCGAAGTTGGCGCCTACGCCGAACCCGTGGACGATCATCTGCCCGGCGGCGCAGGTCAGCGATTGCGACGCCGCCAGCGCACCCTCGGCGGTGAGTTTCGACCCAACGGCGGATACGTCGTTGTACGAAACAGTGTTCGCGACAAAGTAGTTCGAGCCGCTCATGCTTGCAACGACCGTCTCCGCACCGGACGGTGGAGACGCCAGTCCCCACACCGAAAGTTCCCCATAGATCGCCGAGTTGTCGTGGTAGGCGTAGGCGAGCAGAGTCATGGCCACCCCGCCATAGCTGACCGCCGAGGTCGCCACCCCCAAATCCGTTGCTACGAACGCCAACACATAGTTGCCGGCGGCGTTGTGCGACCACGAGCCCGAAGACGCGTAACTCGCTGCGCCAGAGCCCAAGGCGTCGAACGTCACCGGCAGCGTCGTCTTGACCGTCGGAACCAGCATCTGCGCGGCCGCGGCCGACAGCGGGACGACGATGACCGAGCTCGCCGAGATCGTGGGCGCCAGCTCTTTGGCCGACGCCTCTGCGGTCATCACGGGGATAACCGCGCTGCCGGCCAGCCTGGGCATCAGCGCTTGCGCGGCGGCAGCCATCGTCGGAACCGAGACGACCGACTTGGTCGTGGCGGTCGGCGCCAGCGCGGCCGCCGTGGCTGTCATCAGCGGCGCCGCGACAGCCTCGCGCGTTGCCACAGTGGGCGCCAACGCCGCCGCCGCGGCCGTAGCCAACGGCACCGCCACCTTGGCGCCGGCCGTGACCGATGGCGTCAGCATCCCCGCGTTGGCGTGCATCGTCGGTGCGGGCGTCCGGTACGTCCGCACCACCGGCGCCAACATGGCCGCGGCCGCGTTCATCGGCGGCACGGCGACAACACCGTCAGCAGTGACCCTGGGCGCCAGCATCCCGGCCGCGGCGCGCGCGGTCGGCGCCGTCACGGTCTTGGCCGGCGCCCACAGGCCGGCAGCTGCGGGCGCCCACTCCAAGCCGCACGACCCCAACACGAGCGTGTCCCCGTCAGCCACGGTGACCGGCGGCTGCGCCGGGAGCGTGAACATGCACATCGCGCTCGGATCACCGTCAAACCCCGACCAGAGACTCACCGCCGCGACCGTTTCCGCGGCGGTCACCTCCCAAGACGGAGGCACGCCAGTCAGCCCGACAGCGCCCGTGTCCGGCGCGGTAACGGTCAGCTCCTGGCGCGCCGTGATCGCCGACGGGTTGCTCAGTCCAGCCGAGCCCGGAGCGCCGTTGTGCAGCTGGGCGCACACGATCGGTACCCGCGGCCGTCCACCGCTCAACGCCGAGAGAAGCAGGCTGGCGAACGCCGGTGTCATACCGTAACTCGCCAACCCGCTCCTCCTCTCAATGGTGATGCGTTGTGTTCCAAAGCCATTCGAGAAGCACCCCGAGAAGCACAGCGGCGCCCAGCGTCCAGGCCGACGTCACGATGTCGGCGACCGCGGGGCCCATCGCGAACGGTCCTACGCGGTGGCGGTGATCGGGGTGCTGGCCGCCGATGTCGCGGTGATGCCGTCGGCGCCGGTGACGGTGTAGGTGAACGCGAACTCGTGCCCGTCGACGAGCCCGGTCACGGTGAGCGTGACAGTGTCGCCGTCGACGATCGGGTCACCCGAAAGTTCAGCTGCGCCAGTGGCGTCGGCGGTGAGGTCGGTTTGGGTGACCTCGTAGTTGAACGGCCCGGTCGCTGTGTTCGGTTGCGGAAAAACGATTTCGGCGCTCAGACCAGGCTGCGCTGATACTGTCGGCGCGATCATCATGAATCCAGTGATCACGATTTATCCTGCCGTTCCGGTGTTAGCGATTTCGCAGAAGAAGTCGGCGGATCCGCCGCCGACGATGGTGTTGGGGTAGGAGCTGGAGTTGCTGTAGGACACGAACCCCGGCTGGATGTAGTCGCCGGCGTCGAGCTGCACACCGATGAACGATGCACCCTTTTGGATGTAGTACGGCAGCGCTCCCGGGGAAGTCAGGCAGATGACGTCGATGTCATACAGCAGACCGTTTTTGAAGATCCCGACACCGAAATAGGCATAGCTGGCACCACTTTTCGGCACCCACTGGGTCATGACCCGCACGTTGTAGATGGCCGACTTGTGGACGGTGAGCTTATTGGTGGACGGGTCGTAGGTGTAGTTCGAGGTCTGCGCCTGGATGTTGTTGAAGTAGTTGGCCGGCGCCAACGCGCAGTTGATGTTGTTGGCCAACGTGATCGCGGTCGTCGACAGGTTGCCGGCTTGGAACACGTCACCGATGATCGGGCCCGGAGCGTCGTCGACGAACCCGAACGACGCCATCTGGGAGGGCGCCATTCCCGCGTACTGGGCCAGCCCGAAGCCGCAATACCGGTATGCGGCACCGTAGTTGGTCACACCCGAGGTGTCGAGGTATTCCAGGATCGCGACACCGTTGACGATGATTTGAAGCAGCGGATGGTTGTTGCCGTCGAACCCGCAGGACAGCGAATACGCGGCGCCGGCGTAGAACGTCGGTTCGCTGGGCGTCCACTGCGCCAGCACCGTGTCTGTCCCGTTGACCACGTTGTGGATCGAGTACAGGATGGGGCTGATCTCGGCGTAAACGTAGGTGGTCATCGACGCGTTGGAGCGGCCGATCAGGATGTCATAGCCGGAGCCTTCGGACAGGTTGAAGTAGTTGTAGGAGCCGGGCGCGTTGTAGTAGACGGCGGAGACGATCTGGTCGTCGGTGTTGGTCGGGGTCGGGTGCAGCGCCAGCCCGGTGAAATTGGCTGTGCCGCTGGGGTTGAGCTGCGCATAGCCTGAGCTGTTGATCCCGAGTGTGCCGTAGCCGGCCGGGGTGTAGGTCTCGGTGAATCCGGCCAGTGTGGCGGTGGAGAAGTTCAGGAAGACGTTGATGCCGTTGTTGGAGTCGGCGGCGTCTTGGGCTTGCATCGACTGCACCGCGGTGTTGGTGGCGGCGATCGTCGCGGCGGTGGCCTGCAGCACGAGCTGGGCGTCCGCGGCGGTCCCGCCGCCGCCGAGGATCCCGTCGAGTCCTTGGATGATGGCGCCGATGATGTTGGCGACGCCCTGCACGGCGGAGACGATGAAGTTCGCGACGTCGTCGATCACCTCGGCGCCGGTCTTGAGGATCAGCGTGGCGATGTCGGCGATCGCCTGCAGGGCTTCGGCCCCGAACGACGCCAGCGCGGCGAACGGGTTAGCGCCGGCGCCCAGGCCTCCGACCAGCGCCGAGGCCACCCCATTCGCGGTGCCGGTCGACAGGTTGTGCGCGCGGCCGATGACCCCGATTTCCTGGGTGGACGGCGAGTCCTGGGGCGGAACGTTGTGGATCGCCGGGTTCGGGGTGATCGCCGGCGGGTCCGACGTCGCGTAGGTGGGGTCGATCGTCATAGCGGCACGAAGCTCGGCCGGACCTGGAAGCTGCAGCGGGCGGTCGTCGACCACTGGTTCGCCGACGCCGTCTGGTTCTCGGCGTACAGGTAGATCGTGGCGGCCTGCCCCGCGGGCACGATGTTGGCGCTGCCCGGCCCCAGCCCGTAGGAGATGGCTTGAACGGTGCCCGGGGATGCGCCGGGGTTGCCGTAGCCGTAGGCGCAGATCTGCCCGGATGGACCGTTGACGCGGGCCACCAGGTCGACCATGGTGTCGACCGCGCCGACGACGTTGGCTTGGGCTTTGACTTCCGGCCACCACGCCAGCAGCTGCGCGGGTACCTGGATGGCGCCGATCTGCTTCTGGGAGTTGGTGTTAGCCGGGGAGGCGACGATACCTGTTGCGTAGTACCAGTTCCCGACCGGGACGGGCTGCCATTGCGCCTGACCGCTGCCGGGATCCCAGCCGATCATGTATCCGGCCGCCGCGGTCACCCCCCCAAGAACCTGCGAGATCGTCGTCTGGCCGTCTTGTCCCGGCGGGCCGGCCCAGTTGTAGAAGGTGAGGCTGAGCGCGACCGGGTCGCCGTTGGAATCCCATTCGGTTTCAACGACTTCGGGGTTGGGTGAGGGAAGCGGTGTGCCGTAGGCGACCGGGATCATCTGGAAGGTGAACTTCACCGCGGGCCCGGGGGGGCCGGGCTGCACCGCCGGGAACGAGGCTCTGCCACCACCCGGGCCGAACACCACGATCCCGGCGCCGGAGGCGTTGTTGAACGCGGCCGGGAACCACACCGAGCCGTTGAACGTCACCGACCCGTCGGGGTTGGTCGACCACGTATTGCCCGGCAGGTAATAGGTTTGGCCGTTGTACGTGACGTACATGCCGTTGGGGTCGGCATAAAACGCTGGTGCTGTCACGTCAGGTTGCCTCCGGAAAGAATGATGTTCACATAGGTTTCAAGGCCCGAGATTTTCCGCAGGATCTTCGTCGGTGCGCCTTCTTCGCTTTTGCCGTCACCGATCTGCAGGGTTACCCGATTGCGTTCGGTGCGTGAGTCTTTGATGTCGAGCAGCTCGACGTAGTCGATATAGAGCGTGCCGCGGCGAATGTAGAACACGAGGGTTCCGCGCCAGATCTCGCGGCCGACCGCGAACGGCTGGTTGTCGATGAAACTGATTTTCGCCGAGGGGTATCCGCGGATATTCCACAACGCCGAGGCCTGCGAGAACAGGGAGTCGATCGACAGCGCGCCTTCACCGGAGGGAAAGAACTTCTCGGCGAACATGTACGGTCCGCCTTTGAGTTTCGCGTCGTAGTTCTCCGCGACGGAGAAGGCGAACAGCACGTTGTCAAAGATGCCGTCCAACAGGCTGTTCGGTACGCCGGTGACCCCGAGGGCGATGGTGATCGCGTCGATAAGCCACTCCAAGGTGGCGTTGATCAGATCGTTGATCCACTTCGGGGACTGGCCACCGATGACCGCCTGGTAGGCGAGCGGGGCGTGGTGGTCCACGCTGAAGTCGATCATCCCCGATTCGACGACGTCGAGGTTGAAATACACGCTCGGCGGTATGAAGTCCACACCGATCGTCGGGGCGATGTACTCGCCCAAATCCGGTGTCAGATAGGAGGCCTCGTTGTTCGGGTTCAGCAGCGGCGCCAGCGCGTTGCCGAGCAGTGAGCCTTCGAGCTGGGTGAGGTCGACCACCAAGCCCTCGAACGGGCCCCACGGGCCGGTGAACCCGGAGCGGTCACGCAGCGTGATCACACAGGTGGCCACCGTCAGCGGGAACCACAGCCCTTCGGGCTGCGGGTCGCCGGGCACCCACATGGTGGCGTCGATGTCGAACCCGTTGTCCTGGACCTGCTGGTTGACCAGTTTCCAGATCGAGTCCATGCGGCCGTTGATCTCGATCCACGCCGAGGTGTCGTTGAGGACATCCGGTGAGATAACGCAGATCGGGGTGACCAGCATCTGCATGAGGTCCATCGGTTTGGCGCCGTCGCCGTAGAGAGTTTCGGTCAGCCACGCGATGAAGTCCGGGTGCAGGGAGGTGATGTTGTTGACCAGTTCCCACAGCCGGAACTGCAGCCGGAAGGCCTGCTCGCGGATCAGGGTGGCGATCACGGTTAGGCCTGGTCCGATGCCGAACCATTCGCCTGGTTCCTGAATGAATATGGGCAGGAAAGGATTTGGCCACGTCAGGATCCGGTCGAGCCATGTTTTGTCGCCGACGAGCTCGCAGGCGACGGTTTGGATGCCCTGTTTGGATTGGTCGTGGGCGACGTCGATGCGGCCGGACCACCGGTAGCCGGGGTCGGTGGGATGCCACGGGGAGTTGCCCTTGGTGTAGATGACCGGCACCACGATGGTGTCGCACTGGATCGCAACCTCGGCGAGGTCGTCGTCGCCGTCGAGGGTCAGCGATCCCGCCGGCAGATCCTTGCGCGGGTCCATCAGATGCAGGTCGATGTAGCGGCCCGAGCAGTCCGGATCGATGCACGTGTAGTACTGGTCGTAGACGGCCAGGGTGGCCTTCGGTGACGGTATGAGCTGCGGTGTCGCTGCGGCTTTCGCGGTTTGGATCGCAGTCAGCGGGTTGCCGCCCCGTAGTGCTTGGATCAGGGCGGTCGCGGTGGGGGCGGTCACGCCGGGTGAATCCTGCGCGGGGTCAACGACATAACGATCTGGGAGGACGCGGTGCCGCCGGTGATCGACACCGGGATCTGTGACAGCGTGACCTGATCCGGTGTGGCCACACCCGGTATCGGGGTGTCATAGACCCCGGACAGCAGTTTCTGGAACGAGGTGTCGGTGAGGTTGTTCATGTTCACCACTCGCTGCTGGCGCGGCAGCGTGGACAGGAACGCGACGTCTCCGGCCTTCAGCGGCCCGACGGTGATCATGTTCGTGCTGTTGGGGCCGTTGCCGAATCCCCACGTTCCGGGCCCGTAGAACAGGATGTCGGGCCAGCCCTCCTGGGTGCCCTGGTTCGACAGGCCGACATACCCGGTTTCGGCGGCCTGGTTGTTGTCGGCGCCGGCGAAATAGGCGATCGGGGCGGGCTGGGCTTCGTTGAAAATGCCTTGCCCAGTGGTCATTCCGAATCCGGTGTAGCGGTTGTCCGGCCCGAGGGGGCTGGTTTCGCCGGCCTCGGTGAACGAGACGACTTCGGTGCCGTCGAAGCGGGTCACCGCGAAGCTGCGCGGCACGCCCGGGACCGCGCCTGCGATGAACTGCCAGGTCTCCCCGGGCAGCGGCGCGGAGAACAGGTCGACCACCCGGTAGAGCATCGTCGCGACACCGTCGACGACGCAGTAGACTTCGATTCCGCCCCAACCGAAGTCGCAGAACACGCCGTTGCCGTTGGCGTCCATTCGGGCGCCGATGACGGTGGTGGCTTCGCCGAACAGCACCACACCGTCCCAGCCGGCGCCGAGGGTGACGGTCACGACTTGGTTGTCGGTGTCGGTGGGCTGGGCGGTGTAGATGTTGAGCACGCCCTGGGTGGAGTTACCGGAGTCGGCCCAGTGGACTTGGCGGTCGGCGCCGACGTACTCGTAGCCGGAGCCCTTCGGGTTGTAGATGGTCGACCAGCCCGGCCCGAGCCCGGATTCGGTTGGAGTGGCGAAGTTGTCGGAGAAGTCGGCGTAGGTGGGCCGCCAGGAGTCGACGACGGGGATGGTTGTCCAGAAGCTGTCGTCGATGCGGCAGATGTGGGTCATGTCCCACACCCCGATCTCGCGGGGGGTGAGTTTCATTGCGTCGCCCCAGGAGTCGGGCATCAGCCGGACCTGGGCGGTCCAGTAGCCGCCGTCGGGGGTGATGTATTCCATCGTCAGGGTGGTGTCGCGTGGGGTGGACCAGGCTCCCATCCATTCGTCCATGATCTGTTGCAGCACTTGGGGTGTGCGGGCATGGACTTGCAGCTTCAGCTTGATGATGGCCGGGTCGTACACCTTGCCCTGGTAGGTGACCCCGTCTTGGCGGGCGGCCTGCAGGTCAAGGTTCTTGAACTTCGCGGCCATCCCGACCGGGTTCTCGACGCACAGGATGCCGTCGGTCACGCCGGGGAACGGCGCCAAGCCGCCCATCAAGTAGAAGATGTGCTGGCGGTCGGCGCTGGTCACCCACAGGTTCGGGAGATCACCTGCGGCGAGCTGGTCGGCACCGTAGGGGGTGATGGTGCCGTTCGGCCACATGCTCACCCTGTGTATGCCTGCGATGCGCCCCACGTCGTGCCGACCGCGCGGGCTGAGTTGTTGATGGCCATCTGCGAATTGATGTCCTCGTGCAGCTGCTTGGGGTCGTTGGCCTGCACGTGCACGGGGCCCATGATCTGGATCGGCGCCTGCGGCTGCGTGTTACCGACGTTGGCGTACTGGTCGGAGGAGGCGTTGGAGGCGAACGGCTGCTGGGTTTGGCCGGCGGTGTTCTGCTGGCCGGCCGGCCGCACACCGGTCACACCCATCAGCAGGCGGCCGGGGATGGTTTTCGACCAATCCGCCCCGGTCGCATCGGAATTCGGGATCAACGCCTCCAGCAGGCCTTCGACGCCGATGCCGACGTCCTGGGCGCCGTAGGCGGCGGCCCGGTTGAGCTCTTGGAAGCCGATGTTCATCGCTGAGGAGACGGCGCCGCCGGCGCCGCCGAAGGTGCCCATGTCGGCGCCCATCGCGGCGGCCTGGGTGGCCGCGCCTTCGAGGCCGCCGATGATGCCGCCGGAGAAACCGATGCCTGGCAGGGCTCCTTGCCCGGTTCCGGGCTGTTGAACATCAGCACCGGGTGTCGCGGTGTCGGACAGTCCCTGCTTGGATCCGGGGCTGACAGCGCCGGGGCCGGTGGGTTCGTGGATGCTGGCGTTGTCGCCGGGCTTCGGCGCGCCCGGCGGCGGCTCGATCGCGGGCCCGCCGGGGGCGCCGGGCGCCTTGACCATGTTCTGCGGCTGCTGGGCCGGCGCCTGCTGCTGCGGCGGAGGCTCCGGTTGATCGGTCACCTCGCCGCCGGGCGCGTAGTAGCGCACCGACGTCGGGTCGATGCGGCCCTGCCGGATCGCGTCCATGAAGCCGGGTCCGTATTTGTCGACGGCCTCGCTGGGCTCGACATACTCGTGAGGCGACAGCCACGCCGGGATCGTGTCCGTGCCGGACGGGCCTCCGGTGGCGAAGTAGCCGGGCTGGTGGAGGTCGAAGAACTGGCGTGCCTGGTTGCCGAGCTTGGGAAGGTTGAGCCGCCACGACGGGGCGTTCGGGTCGTGCCACCAGCTTTGGCCGCGGGTGGACTCAGTCCAGGGCGTCGGCGGCGCTGAGGGCGGCCCGGGCGGCTGCGGCCCCTTGGTGTTTCCGCCCAGCCGTGACAGGTCGGGTTGCATCTTCACCGGAGGCGCAACGGATTTCGGCCCCAGGTTCGGCAACGCCGGGCCGGAATAGTTCCCGTCGGGCCCGATCATGCCGTGCTGCTGCGCCCACGCCCGAACCTCCGCAGGCAGCATGTCGGCGTCGGGTTGCGGCCTCGGCGCCGCGGGCGCGGGGGCCGGCGCAGGCGGTGCGGGATGCGCGAAAGCGTTGCGCAGCAGCCGAAGTTGCTGATCCGGTGGCAGCTTCGCAATCTGGTCGGCGGTCAGCGGCCCGTTGAGGTCGGCCGGGGCGGATGGCGCACCGCCGCCGGACGCGCCAGCACCAGCACCAGCCCCGCCGCTGCTGGGTGTCGGTCCGATGGTGTTGCCGCGGGCTGTGTCGAGCCCGGCGGCGGCCGCGTCGTCAGCGCCCGGCGCGCCTGGCGGCGCGGCGAGCGGGGCGGGATTCGGGAAGCCGAACCGCGCCGCGCCGAGACCACCGGGGACGCCCAGGCCGCCGAAGCCGCCACCAGCGCCCCCCGCGCCGGGTGGGGCTTGGCCGATCGCGGCCCACGCCGCGGTCTCCAACGGCCCCAGCACCAGGTCTTCGAGGAACCCGACGGTCCACTCCGCGAGCCCGGGCAGCCCCTTGGACAGCCCGAAGCGGTCGGCCAGCGGCACCGGCAGGAACGGGTTCTCGCCGCCGCCGGCGCCGCGGCGGCCGTGCATCGCGTGGAACGTGCCGCGCTCGGCCTCGGCCAGCCGCTGCTGCTCCTGGGTGCGTTCGGCCTTGAGGTGGCGGATCTCTTCGTCGAGGCGGTCGCGTTCGGACTGCTTGGCGGTGGCCTTCAGCTCCGAGCGGCGTTTCTCGGCGTTGTCGATCTCGGCGTCGAGGTGCCGCAGCCGTTCCTCGGCCGCCGCGACGCGCTGCGGGTTGGCCGTGTAGTAGCCCGGCTGCCCGCCCGGGCCGGTGCCCGGTGTCGCGCCCGGCGGAATGCCGCCGCCCATGCCGCCGAAACCACCCGCGCCCATGCCGGCGGCGAAGCCGGGCATCCCGGTGGCCGCGCCTTCCCCGTACAGGGTGGGCAGGAACATGTGGTGGTCGAACTGGGAGCTGGCCGCGCCGGCCGCGCCGGCGCCGATCACGAAGTTGCCGTGGCTGCCGCCGGCTTCGGCGTTCTCCCCGTTGGACAGGGTCATCGCGGCGTGCCCGTCGTTGGGGTTAGGGCCATGGTCGTACCAGCCCACGCTGATGGAGCCGGGGCCGCCGATGCCGGGCTGGAAACCCAGCGCGGCCAGCCACTGGCCCATGTTCTTCGTCGTCGGCAGGTTCGTCGCCGGCAACCCCATCGCCCCGAGAATGACCCGGCCGACCATCCCCGAGCAGTCGTCCCGGGCGCCCTGGCTGTAGGGGGTTCCGGCCAGCGACGAGGCGACCGCAACGTCGGGGGCCATGCCGCCGTAGCCGAGCGCGCCGCCGCCGGCGCGGCCGAGCACGATGCGGCCGTTCATCAGATCGGAGCGGAACTTGTACACCTCAGAGTGGCCGCCCATCTTCTGCACCTCCTGGTGGGTCAGGACGTGCTCACCGTCGGCGCCCCAAAACAGCGCGGAGTCATGGCCTTTCGGGCCGGGCGCGTGCAGCGGGCCGCCCTCGGCGTGACTGGTCAGCTGGTTATACAGGCCGACAGCGAAACCACCTGCGGCACCAACACCGGCGCCGATCGCGGTGCCGACGCCGGGAATGATCGAACCAGCGGCCGCGCCGAGCGCCGCACCAGTTGCGGTATCGGTGCCGACCACGGCCGCGCTGTGCAAGAAGCTGTTCGGGTCGGTGTGATCCTGGGCCCACTGGCCGCCGAGCTGCGCCCCGATACCGAGGATGCCGGCGGCCTTCAACCCCGACAGCGCGGTGCTGAGTCGGCTCGTGGCCACCTCGGCGCCTTCCTCCTGGGCGATGATCGTGCCCAGTCCGGACGCGATGGGACGAAGGATGGTGCCGACGATGTCGATCGCCTTGAACGTCAACCACGCTCCGCCGAGGCCTTCGAGCGCAGTGATGACGCCGTGCGCTATGCCCGGGTGCTTGGCTAGTTCGTCACCAACCCACTTCGCATCCTTCGCGACCTCGGTCATCACCGGGACGAAAGCGCTGCCGATCTCTGCTTCGGCGGCGCCGAACGCCGCATGGGCGTCACGCATCTTCGCGTTGAGCGTGTCCTGGGACTCGTGGAAGCCCTTTACCGTTCCGTCGGCTTCGGTGTACGTGGTGGCAATCGCCTTGATGCGGTCGTTCGTCTCTTGCGCGTGATCGCCGGAAACCTGCAGTGCCACAGACTGGCCCGCGACCGTGCCGGTCATGTCACGCATCGCCTTGCCGAGCGTCTCAATCGTGTCGCGCCCGATACGCAACGCCTTGCTGTAACCGTCGACTTTGTCGTTGAGCTGCGCAAACTCCATGAGCTTTGCCCGGTCCTCGGCGACGCTGTCCCGCGCGGCCTTGGTGTAATCCTTGACGGTTATCTCGTTGTTCTTCAACGCCGTCGCCAACTGCGCGGCGTGCGGCGACATCTGCGTGATCATCTCGTCGAGATCGGCAGCGGCCTGCGAACTCTTGAAAAGCTCACCCTGATTGAGCTTCATGCCCGGCAGCAACTTCGACTGCACCGTGTCGAACAGGTACTGCATCGTCCCGGCCAGACCGCGCTCCGAAAACTTCTGACTCACCTCGTCGGCGTTGATTCCGAACTGCGCCATAGCATCCCGCGCGGGCTGAGACTGCCCGGTGAACGCGTTGATCGCGTTGCGCATGTTCTCGGTCGCCTGCTCCGGTGATGTACCGGATTGGGTGAGCTGCGCAAGCGTGCCCCACACGTCTTCGAGCTTGAGATGCGCTGCGGCAGCGACAGGTTCGACCGAATGCAACGCGCCAGCGAAATCCTGGAAACTGGTTTTCGCCGATCCGACAGCGGTCACCATCTGCGACATCAGCCGTGCTGCTTGCTCCGGTTTGACGTTGAAGTCGGTCATGGACGTGGTGAGGCCGTTGACCACTTCCATCAGGTCGGCTTGTTCCGAGCCGGCCCCCTGGGCCGCGGCGTCGAGCACCTTCAGGGCGTCGGCCCCCCGGAAACCGGCCTTCTCGATGGTGTACATCGCGTTCATCAGCTCAGTGGTGGTGTAGCCGACCTTGCCGGACATCTGCAGTACGCCGTCAGAAATCGTCTTCAGGTTGCCGCTGAACTGGCCGCCGATCATCTCGCCGGTCTCGCCGGCAGCGGCATGCAGCTTCATCAACTGCTGCTCGAGATCGCCTGCTTTGCGGGTGGTGAGATCCATCGCGATTCCAACGCCGGCCACCGAGCCGATGCCGGCGGCGTTGAAGATCGGGTTCGCCCCGAGCTTCTGCAGCCGGCTGACCGAGTCCGCGGTCTCGTTGCCGGCCTTGGCCAGCCGGCCGTGCGCGGCTTCGGCCGCGATCATCGCGTCGATATGGTCGCGCTGCGAGCGGGCGAGCATCGCCTGCGCCGCCGCGGTGCGGCTGCTGTCGTCCCCGTACTTCACGGTGGCCTCGGCGAGCCGGCGCTGATCGCGGATCATCCGGGCGGCCGCATCCGCTTCCACGTCCGCGGCGCGCCGCCACTCCTGCTGCAGCGCCAGCAATTCCCGCCGGGCGGCGGTGCCGTCCACCGCGGCGAACGCCTTCGACAGCGACCCTCCCAGACCGTGGGAGATGTCGTTGCCGACGCGGGCGAAGTGATCGACCAGCGCCCGGGAGGTCGCCATGAGCGCGCGCTGGTCTATCCGAGATTCAACGTCGAGGTATACAGGCACGGCTCACCGCCTCTCGTATGAGTAAGCGCCTCGGTGGACATGGGCTCTGGCTTTGGCGACCAGGTCGGCGCGTTTCTGGCGCTCCCGCTGCGCGAGCACCTCGTGCAGCGGCTCGTACAGGCCCGCGAGGTCCGGGGTGGTGTCGCGGCCGTCGTTGCGCAGCATCACCAGCTCACGCACGTTGCGGGCCGCGATCTTGCGGTCGAGCGTCCAGTCGACGTATTCGCCCACCACGGCAACGTCTTTCGGCAGTTTGCCGTAGCCGGGGATCAGCAGCAGCTGGTCCTTCAGGTTCGGGTCGGGGCCGCGGTATTCGACGACCCGGAAGGTGCGCTCGGCGGCCTCTTTGAACCGTGAGGTCTCCGGCAGCTCGGCCAGCAGCTCGAGCAGCTCCCGGCTGGACATGCGGCCTTGGTGCCAGTCGCGGATGTGACAGCCGGGGTAGTAGCGGCGAAGGTCAGACGCTATCTGGGTCGGGAACAGCCGCCACAGCTTGATCGCTTCCAGCACTTTTGGAATCGGCGGCCCGCTTGTTCGCGATGACCCGGTTCATCTTGGCCCAGATGAACGACACGTCGTTGGCGCGGCCGCCGGCGGCCTTGAACGCTTCGTAGCGGTCACCGAAGATCGCTTTGGCCAGCTGGATGCTGTAGTTCTCCACCAGCACCGTGTTGCCGTCTGCGTCGGTCTTGCGTGCCGGATCCTTCAACGCGCCACGGGTTTTCACGGTGCCGTCGTCGTTGAGGACGTCGGGGTGGCGGTCCCAGGACTCGACTTCGAGCTGCAGGGCGTCGTAACGCTGCTGCTGGTCGTCGTCGAGCAGGGACGGGTTGGGGATCTCGAACACGTCACCGCGGGGTGTGCGGATCTTCTCGCTGGCGACGTAGCCGAGGTAGTCGGCGGCTTGTTCGCGGGCGGCCTCGAACGAGTCGTATTCGGACACGAGGGTTTCCTTGCTGCGTGGGCGGTTGCGTAGGCATCGCCGGGGCGAGCGGCCCACGCAAGCGGTCGCCCCGGCGATGGATGGGTGTTACGAGGCGGTCGAGGTGAACGCGTTGGACACCGGCGACGTCACCGTGGTCTCACCGCTGGTCGCCGTCACCTGCACACCGCCGTACGCCGTGGAGGCGGTCAGGCCGGTGAGCTGGATCGTGGTGAAGCCGCCGGCGACCGTCGGGGAGGGTGCGACGGTGGCCGCCGCCCAGGTGGTGCCCTGCTGGATCTGCGCGGTGTAGACGGGGCTGGCCACGTCGGTCGGCGTCGGGAACTGCACGTTGGCCGTCAGCCCGGTCACCGGCGTGGCGAGAGGCGCGAAGGTCTCGAACTCGAAGTCACCCGAGGCGTTCCACTGCGACCCGGCGTAGCACGTCCACTCCGCCTGCTTGGAGAACGGGTCGGGCAGCACCTCGTAGGTCAGCTGCGAGCTGTACGGGTTCTTGCGGGCGAGGTCTTCCTTGCCCTTCTTGTCGGTGATCACGTGCGGCAGCACCCGGGCCAGCAGCTGGCCGTCGGTGTCGACGATCATCGCGATGATGATCCGGTCGACCGGCACATCGGTGTTTCCTCGCGGGATGATCAACCCCGGAGTGCCCAGCGCGGGAACACCGTTGACGAGCGGCAGCTCGTACTTGAGGTAGCGGGTCAGCGGCGTCTCCTCGAGCGGCTCGAACACGATCTTGTCGTCGAGCTTGGTCAGCACGTTGCGCGCCGAGCGGACCTGCTGGGCGCTCGGGGTCTGCTGCATCGTCTGATCCGGGGTGATCGACGTCGAGTCCTCTTTCAGCAGCCCGACATGGTGGAAGCCCAGGTTCTCGCCCGGCGCGGTCACCAGCAGGTCGGGCCGGATCGACACACCATCGGCGGCGAACGGCGTGAACAGGTTGACCACCTGGCCGTTGGGCAGCGTGGCCGGGCCGAGGCCCTTGGCCGGGTCGGCGAGGTTGAACACGCTGCCGTCGGCGTTGAAGTAGTCCCGGATGAAGATGTCGGTGATCTGGCCGTAGCGGATCGCCAACGGGTTCAGGCCGGGCTCGATCATCTGAGCCCAGCTGGCACCGGTTGCGGGCAGTCCAGTCATTGCGATGGTTTCCTCTCATGCGAAACTGCCCGCACCTGAAATCAGGTGGGGCTCAACAGGGTTCGTTGCTAATTACGTGGTCGGTGTGAAACGCAGCAGCGCATCGTAGCGCGCCACGTACCGCTTGATGTGGGGGTCGCGGTATTCGGCGAACACCGGCGGCATGTGCGGGCAGATCCACGCCCCGGCCGGCCGGCCGTCGGGCATGATCACCACATCGCCTGGGGTTTGGGACAACAACAGCTCGTCGGCGTTCCAGGCGGCGTCGCTGGCCGCCGCGCGGCCTTCCGCTTGGTTGGTGCCCTTGGCGTAGGTGTGCACCGACACGGTCGCGTCCAGCACGTATTTGTCGGACTTGTTGACCACCGAGGTCACCACGTAGCACGGCAGCGGCGTCTCCTGGTCGCGCTCCGGGCCGACCGGCAGCCCCAGCGGTTCCAGCTTGGCGATGAAAAACGCCTCCGGGGCCGCGGGGCGCCCGTACTTGAGGGTCATCGGCGACCCCGCCGGCCGCGGCCGCGGGCGGCTTTGAACGCCGCCGACCGCGCCGTCCGGGCCTGCTCCACAGCGCGGCGCTGCGCCGCGATGTGATGAGCGCCGGCGCCGGCCGCGGCCAGCTTCTCCAGGCGCTCCAGCTCGCCGCGCAGACGCCCCTGCGCGTGCTGCACGCCCTCGTCGATGATCGGCCCGGTGCCGCCGAAGTACTTGGCGGTCTTGGCGAAGATGGCGTCCTCGGGAAAGTGGCGGGTGCCGACCTCTTGCCACAACGCGATCGGGCTGTTCGACCCGACCCGCAGATGACCGGGCTTGCCGGTCGTGCGGACCTTGATCGACTCGCGGAAGTCCCCCGGCGCGCCCTCCGGCGGGGCGGTGCGGCGATCATCACGGCCGGTCTCACCGAACACCGGCGCCAGGTCGCGGGCGTAGTCGCGGACCTTCTCGGCGAACTTGTGCAGCTCGTGCTCAATCTCCACCGAGTGCAGCCCGGCGGCGATCTCCGCTTCGATGGTCATCGGTAGAGTCCGTCCGTCCACGAGATCCGCGTCCAAGGGCGGCGCCAGCCCATCCACGTCCGTCCTGGACGTCGGCGATCGCGCTTGCTGGTTCTCATCCGGCCTGCCATTCGCACACGATCCACGCGTACGACGGAGAGCCGTCGATGTCGTACTCGATCTCCGGCAGCCCTTGGACCTTGTAATTGCGTTGCGCCAGAGCGTCATTCGGGCGCTGAGGCTGGATCCACATCGAGTTGTCGATCGCCACGGGGATCGGATCGTCGTTGCTGTCGAGAAGCGGGTTGCCGGACTGGTCGAACGTCGGAATGCCGAACCCGGCCACGTACGGCAGGAACGCCCACGCCCGCTCGTGGCTGGTGATGGTGTCGGATTGCTCCTCGACCGGGCCGCGGGTGTAGGGCTCGAACGCGCAACCGAACACCCAGGCCACCACCGTCGGCGCCTTGACTGGCTGGAACAGCGAGTCTGTCGCGCCGGTGGGCTGAAACTGCACGACCGCGAGGGTTTCCCCGCCGGGATAGTCACTCATTGTTGACGTCCCAGTAGTCCCAGCCCTGGTTGCCGAATTGGTCGGACCACCAGGTGGGCCAGCCCTGATCCGGGTCGTCGGCGTCGAAGTCGTTCGGGCAGCACGACGTCATCGGCACCGCTTCGAGGGGAATGCCCAAGAGCTGCTTGTGGACGTTGGTGAACTCCAACGCCCGCATCGGGTCGCTGAAGCTGCCGCCGTCCATGCGGTGGCCGGTGGTGCGGGAGAACGACGCGAGCTTGCTGTACCGCTGATAGCGCACAGCGCTCGATACGACGTCCCACACGACGAACTGCGCCGACGGATCATCGGCCGGAAGGTTGGCGCCCTGCGGCCCGTTGTTGTAGATCCAATTCGACGCCACCTGCAGCAGCAACGTGACGATCGCCCGCTGCTGGACGGTCAGCGGCGGCCCGTCCCACAACGCCGTGAACCCGGCCAGATCGAGAAACGGCGTCGGCGACGGCGCGGTCATCTCACCCGAGCAGGTCGATGAGCTCTTGCTTGTTCTGCTTGCCCAGGGCGAGCAGCTCATCGCGGTCATGGCCGAGCGACGCCCCGTAGTCCGCCCACTTCTCGACCGGGGCGGTCTTGGCGGGCTTGGCCGGCCCGGCGCCCCCGGCCGCGGGGCTGTCGGCGGCGGCCGCAGCGGGGGGCGTGTCGTCGATCTCCTCGACCAGGCCGAGCCGCAGCCAGCGGTCACGCTGCTCGGGGCCGAGCCAGTGAATGATCGCGCCGGCGTAGCAGTGGTGGTTTCGGCCTTCGCGGTCCTTGGCGACGACCAGCGGGGCGGTGACGCGGTAGGCCATCACACACCCTCGATCTGCACGATCGCCTTGGGCTCGATGATGATCGGGGTGGTGACGCGCCGGGCCCGGATGCGCCACCGGTCATTCTTGTCCTCGCGCATCGTCTTGACCTGGATCATCGAGCGGCCGTCGTCGTTGGCTGAGCCGTCGGACTGTGAGCCGACGTATCCGGGGGCGGGCAGCTCCTCGTCGACGAACGCGCCGAAGATCGTGGCGTCGAGGACCGCGGCGAACGGCTCGAACGGGCCGCCGGGAAGGTTCGGCGTGGACAGCCACGTCTTGCCCAGCATCCGCACCGCCAAACCGGTTTCGATGCCCTCGAAGATCGGGTTCTTCGTCACGCCCTGGGCACCCATGTCCTCCCGCGGCAGCGCGGCGGTGATGTTGGGGTCGCCCATGACCGCGGCGAAGGTCTGCAGGTCCAGCACGACGGTGTTGGCGCGGTAGCCCTGCTTGAGGGAGCGCATCAGCTCCTCGGCGAACATGACGTCACGCAGGATCTTCGGCGGGTTGCTGCCCGAACCGTTCCAGTTCGCGCCGCCGGCCGGGCTCGAGCCGCCGATGGTGGATGCGCCGGCGTTCACCGACTGGGTGATCGCGGCGACCATCGCCGACATGACCACCGAGTCGATCTGGGCGACCATGCTGTTGACGATCTTGATGAACGCCCGCGCGACCACGTCGAAGTTCTGCCGGGCGATCGACTCGTCAGTGATCGGCGTGTCCAGGCCCCACTTGACGACGTTGGCCATCTGCGCGGGACCGGTCGGGACCGGGGTCAGCGGGTACTCGTCGCCGGGCTGCACCGCTTGCGGGGTGTTGGCCGCGAAGATCGACTCGATCTGTTCGTAGATGACCGACCCGTCTTTGGTGTAGAACTGCCCGGTCAGCACCTTGTTGCCGATGAAGATTTGGTCGGCGATCAGGCGCAGCGCGCGCAGCACGGTCGTCGGGTCGTTAAGGTAACGACTGATCGAGTAAACGTCTTGCGTGGCAAGGTTTCCGGTGGGAAAGCCAGGAGGCTCGAGAATGGGCATCTCGACCTAGTCCTTTCTGGAAGTGCTGCGGCGCAGCGGGTTTCGGGGTTGAAAAAACCCCGACCCACTACGGGAGTCGGGGTGCGTGTGGCTGGTGCTGGCGGCCGGTCAGAACTCGCCGAGCCGGACGGCGACCTGGCCGTTTGCGGCCGCGCTCCACGCGTGGCCGATCACCTGGTCGTAGGTGGTGCCGTCGCCGAGGTCGGCGACTGCGCCGTTCGCGGCGGCCACGACGGGGTCTCCGGCGTTGATCGCGCCGGCGGCGGCCAGCAGGTGCACGCCGCCGAAGTACACGCTGACCGGGGCGCCGGAGGCGGCGCTGGCCGCGGCCACACCGACCTGGGCTGAGGTCGCCGCTGAAGTCGGTACGACGGTGGGGTTCACCCCGCCGCCGACCAGCGTGCCGCCGGTGATCACGACCAGCTGACCCTGGGTGATCGCCGCACCGGCGATGCAGGATGCCTGGGTGCCGGCGAGATAGAGGGGGACGTAGTCCTGTCCAGCCATGTCAGTTCACGCTGCCTTTCGTGGTGGGGAATCCGAGACGGGCCATGACCCTGCCGTGGGCGTAGTCCTTGGCCTGCTGCTCGGGGTCGGGGGCGCCCTCGAAGCCGATCTGGCCGGCCACGCCCTGGTGGCCGACCTCATTGACGGGGATCAGGCCGGCCGCCAGGCTGGCCAGCACCTGCTTGGTGCCGTCGCGGTCGGCCTTGAGCGCGGCCAGCCAGTGGTCCTTGCGGGCCGGGGCGATCTTGCCCTGGCCGATCGCGGCCATGACGGTGCGCTCGTCTTCCTCGGCGATCTGACGGGCGCGCGCCTCAACACCTTGCGCGGCAGCGGCTTTCAGCTCGTCGAGGGTGGCCTGCTCGATCTGCACCAGCCCGTTGACCACGCCGGCGGCCGCCGCGACCGGCGCGGGCTGCGGCTCGGGTTCAGGTTCGGCCGCGGGCGCCGGAGGCTTGAGCTCGGCGATCTTGGCCAGCACGGTGTCCTCGTCGGCGGATGCGTCGATACCGAGCGCTTCGGCGACCTTTTCGGGTAGAGCCACGATGGCCCCTCCTTCTGTTTCGGAAGCCTCGCCGGCTTCGATCTTGATTCCGAACTTCTTCGCAGCAGCCTTGATGCGGTCCTTGATCTGGGCCAATTCTGCTGCGCTGTAATCCTTTTGGTTCTTCGGCATGTTGATGTACGACCACGCCGCGCGAACATGCTCAGCGGTGTCGATCGGGTACTTGCCGTTCTTCGGGTCCGCATACTTGACGTCCCCGTACGGCTTCGGGGCGTCGGCGGCTTCGATGGTCAGCTCGATCGCCTTGCCGCCGACCTGGCCGGCCGCGGCGATGTCGTACAACCGGGCCACATCCTGCAGGCTCTGCAACGACTCCACACCCGGGCGGGTGGCCCCGAGCAGCGCCAGCCCGGTCAGCACGAACTCGTGCTCGCTGCCATCCGGCGCGGTGTAGTCATACAGGCCTTCGATCGAGCGCGACGGGTACGCCGACGGCAGGATCTCGGCCAGCCACTCCGGGACGCCGACCATGTCACCGATCAGCGCCTGCCCGTCCTCGGAGGCCCGCAGGTTATCCAGCCAGCCCACCGCCGGGTCACCGGAGAAGCGGGGGTCGTTGTGGCCCAACCGGATCACCGGCTTGCGCAGCAGCCCCTTGTCGTGCGCGTCGATCGCCGCGGCGATCTCCTTGGTCGTGCATTCCCACTCGCCGGTCGACAGATTCCACTTGCCCACCCGCATCAGCTCGACGCCGGGCACGGTCACGAGGTTCACCACAGTGTCAGCTCTCCTCTTTCGGCATTGATGGTCAGCCGGCGGCCGCGGCGCCCGGCCGAGGCGTTGGCCGCGCCCTTGTACGGCAGCGCCGGCAACGCGGTATCAACCGGCTCGGTATCGGCCGGCACGTCCGGCTCAACCACCGACGACGGGGGCTTGGGGAACTGGGCCGGGTTCTCGGCCTGCAGATCCGGGTCGGCGGCCGGCAAACCGAGCTGCTGACGCTCGAACGCCTCAAGCTCGGGGTCCGCGGTGAGCAGCCCGGCGTTGACCAGCATCTGCAGCGCCGCCGCGGAGGCGTCTTGGCGGGAACCGATCTCGTCGACCACGAGCATCGGGCAGCCCGCGTCGACACCGAAGTTGATGTCCACCAGATCCTCGACCACGTGGGCCTGGGCGGTGTCGCGGATGTCGTCGGCGACCTGCTGCACACCCTGGGTGAACGTCGACTCCTGCACCGACGCGAGCGCATATGAGCCGCCGCGGTCCAGGTTCAGGAAGTGCGCCAGGGCGCACAACGCCATCTGCTTGTCGTGGTACTCGATGGCCATCCGGATGAACCCCGACGGCAACTGTCCCTGCACGCCCATCAGTTCCATCTCGGCGCCGAACGGCAACGCCACACCGGCCGTGTTGCCGCCCCGGAACTGCCGCGCGATGTTCAGATACGGCTGCAGATCCGAGCTACCGATACTGGCCTCAGAAACCGACTGCGGGGCAATGACTTTCGGGACACCGACACCGTTGCGGCGCGCCGCGGTCGCCTCGATGCGGATCAGCTCGTCCTTGAGCAGCCAGTGCTTGTAGGCCGGCCGGAACAAGCTGTTGCCGATCCACTGCCCCGGGTCCGGGTCACGCACATACACGACGAGCCGCGACACCGGGATCTGCAGCTGCAAACCACTCATGCCGCCCTGCATCGTCCCCATCGGAGCCCCGAACGCCGTCCCGGGCGGGTACTGGGTGATGCCCACCAGGCCCCCGTCGAGGGCGACGTCCCAGTAGGCGATCGTCGAGGACGGCCTGGGCGCCAACTTCCGCAGATAGGCTCGCCCGTCATCACCGATCCGGTACACCTGCTCGAACACCTGATGCCCGAACTGCTGATGCCGCAACGCGAGTTTCAGGTGCTTGGTCCACGAGAACCGGTCCCTGGTGCGCGGTTTCGGCTGGGGGTCGTTGTCGCCGACGATCGGCAACCCCAGGTTCGTCGCGACGAAGTCGACGATCTCGTCCTCGGCACCGTTCGGGTCGATCCGCCACGGCGTGCGCAGGATCGGCAGCGCGATCGCGTAATACACGCTGGCCAGCCGGGAATCCTCACGCCACATCCGGGTGTAGGTGCGAACACTGTTGGGCCACAACAGCTCCGGAACCTGCTCGAACTGGTCCCACTGGCTGAACGCCGACAGCATCCCCGGGAACGGGTTCGCGAACCCTGTCTCGGTGACCGGCGCCGCGGTCTTGGTGTTGTGCCCTGCAACCTTGCGTGGTAGGCGCTGCCTAACGGCCGGTACGCGCGTGTTCGGCGCCACTCAGCCTCCCTAACAGGTCAAAACGGAGCGTTCATGGCGTCGAATTCACGCTCAAAATCGGCTCCGGATGTCTCAATTTCGTTGTCCGCCAACGGCGCAGCCGACCGCGTCGGCGGCGCAGAGAACGTCAGCAGACCCCAATGCGCCAACGTCGCGGCCATCAGCTGCACGATCTGCCCGCCCGGCTTGCGGTCCCACGCGAACCGGTCGCCCGGCAGGTCTCGTTTCGACGCCGAGATCACCGCTTCGTTCAGCACGGCCTGGTTGGAATGGGTGATCTGGGCCGCTTCGACAGCCTCGACGATGCCTTCGCAGGCCAACGCCAGCTCGGAGGTGTTCGTCATCACCGGCTCGATGCCAGCCTCGATCAGATACGGCTTGAGGACCGCCGCCGGCGACCGGGACTCGATCACCAACGCTGCCGGGTCAGCCTGGGTGACGATGTCGACGAGCTTCTCGACCACCTCAGTCGCCGACGCCGCCTGGTTGTAGCCGATCTCGATATGGGCGTGCCCGTCAGCAGTGCGCGTCGCCCCGGCGATCGCCCACAGCTTCGTTACCGGATCGCGGTCCACCGCAATCACCTGCGGATAGATGTTCACCAGATCCGGCGATCCGTCCCCTAGCGCGTCCCACTTCTCGATCGGGAAGATGTGGACGTCGGTGATGTCCTTCGGCCACCGGCCGACTGAGAGCCGCTCGACCTCCCATTTCGCTAGATCACGCCGGAACGCCGCCAACTCATCTTCGATGTACTCCTCGGTCACCAGGTAGTCCATCGACGGATTCGCGGCAGCCCAATTCGCGCGGTCCTCACGCCAAACCCGACGCGCCGCCGGATCTTCCGGCGGCTCTGGCGCCGACCATTCCAGCCACAACAGCTTCGGATCATCACCAGCTAGCGCGCGGGCCCGCAGCGACGCCCACTTGCCGCAATACTCGTGCGTCTCCTCATCAGCCGCGGAACCCAGATACCAGATCTGCGGGTTCTTCGCCGTGGTCAGCAGCGGCATGATCGCCGCCTGCGACGCCGGCGACCAGATCATCGCCTCGTCGATCACCAGCCGGTCCACCGAGAAGCCACGGCCACCGGATTTCGTGCGCGTCCGGAACCGGATGATCGACTCGTTCTTCAGCCGAATCGACTCCCGGCCGTTCCCGCGGCGGATCTGCGCGACCTCGTTCTCCAACAGCGGGTGCGACAAGATCAGCGCTTCGAGCTTGTCCATCGACTCCATGGCCGTCTGGAACTCGTGCGCAGTGTGCAGGATCGACACGCCCGGCTCGTTGATCATCCAACCGAGCTCGACGACCTCGATGCCGCCGTTCTTGCCGTTCTGCCGGGCCACCAGGACGCCGACCTCGAACGCCAGCCACCGGCCCGCGTCGTCGGTGGCCATGCCCTCGCGGACCACCAGCTCTTGCCAGGGAATATTCTCCCGGCCCGCGATCTTGGCGCACTCGAGCGCATCCAAGCCCGCGGTGTAGTCCCGGGCGATCTCCGGGCGCGGAAAGTGACTAACCCGCGGCGTCTGCTTGCCGCGCGGCTCTGCGGGCCGCGATCTCGTCAGCAATCGTGGTGGCCTTACTGGTCTCAGGAGGATCCTCCGCCGCGCCGGCCGACGCTCCATGCGTCTCGTACGACAAACCGTTCAAGATCCGGTGCAACGCCGACGCCGCCAGCCGGGCCTCGCTGCGAACCGGATCCATCGGATCAGCGCGCAGGATCTTGTCGTACTTGTCGAGCCGATCCGTCAGCCGGCAGGCTTCAGCGACGAGCACCTTCGTGTCGATCGGTGTCTCGGGCCGCACCAGATCGCGCCACAGCGCAGCTGCGCGGCGACCAAGCTTCACCGGCCGAATCGGATCAATCGCCATGAGCTGCCAAAATGGTGCGTTTTCCGTCCGGGGGAGAGAAAAAAGCGACCGGGCGGCGGTCGCCGTGGCCCCCCTCCCCCTCGATTTTTTCGGCCGGGGGGTGGTACAACGGGCGGCACATTGTTTGCTGGGAGGGTCGGGGCGGCTGGGGCCGGCCGCGCCATGGTGACCGTGGGACCGGTGACCGGTTGCATGGGTCCATGCAGGTGTTAAGGCCAGGTCATGGCCGTGTGGCCGAGGTCGGGCTGATTGTGTGTCGCGCGTCTGCCGGTGAGTGCTGGGCGTTGGTGGTCGCGGGTTCCGTCGCCGCGTTCGCTGTTGCAGGTGCCGTGGAGTAGGCGGTCGGCGAGGGTGCCTCCGGCTGAGCGTGGGATGGAGTGGTCACCGGAGAGCGCCTTGTGGTCCCAGTTGAGTGTGGGGTCGCGGTACATGGGTTGGCCGCACCACCAGCATGGGGTGCCGTCGATGTGGTGGTGTTTGAGGCGGGCGACTTGCTGTTTGTGCCTGTGGCCGAGGCCGCGTTGTGTGGTGGTGCGGTGATGGGTGCCGGGCACGGGGATCAGGCTGGTGGTGTGGGGAGTTCCGGTGGGCCGTCGATGATGACGGTGAGCACGAAGGTGCGGTCGTCTTGTTGGGTGACGGTCATGGTTGCGGGGAAGCGGGGGTGGCTGGTCATGAGGTGGGCGAATTTGCCGAGCCATGCGCCGATCTGGTTGCGCTGCAGGCGTTTGGTGGCTTCGTGGAAGGGCAGCAGCTGGGCCAGGATGGGCGGCGGCTCGAAGGGGTGGTTCATTCCCAGCACCGGTGGTTGTGGCCGATGGCTTCGATGCCTTGCCGGTAGAGCTTGGCGGTGAAGTGGTCTGGCCGGTTGGGGTCGAGCTGGAGGTTCGTCAGCGTGTGGATGGCGCAGGCGCAGTGTGCGCAGTATGCGGTGGCGACGAGGTAGGGGCCGAGGTTGTCAGTGGGTGCGGGGTCGTTGGGGTGGCTGATGGTGTAGCCGGCGCTGGTGATGTGGTGGACGATGGCGCGGGCGACGTCGAGGGCGCGGCGGTTGATCTTGTCGGCCATTTCGGGTGAGTGTCCGACGGTGGAGTGGGAGAGCAGTCGGTAGCGGACGGGTTGGCCGTCGGGGCCGGGGATGGTGAGGTTGTGCAGGTTGTCGGCGATGAGTTTCGCGACGGCCTCGTTGTTACTGGGCATCGGCGTCTCGCAGCGAGAACTTCCGTCCGGATTGCTGAAGTACGTTGAGCAGTTCTTCGGTGTCTCCGTCGAAGTGGACCTTGTACGACGGCGTGAGTTCGCAGAATTCGGCGTGGCGGCGCTCGGGTGTCACGTAGTCAGCGGGCGGCTCGAATTCGACCGGGTGGATTACCAGGGAGCGCACGAACATGTTGACCGTTGCGGCGAGGCAGTTTTTGCCGTCGATTCGGCTGAGTTCGAGGAGGGGTCGGTCGGCCGGGGCTAGTAGTTCGGCACCGTTGATTTTGATGCGCCGCGGCACGAGGGCGCCGACGTCGTCGTAACCGTGTCCGGCTGGCCAGTCTTCCCAGACTTCGATATCGGCGCCGCGTGGTTGGGTGTTGCCCGGCATGTCGGCCATTTGCGTGGACCTTTGTGAAATGCGAAAAGCCACCCGCGTTTGGGGTGGCTTGGGTGTTTTTGGGCGCGTTGAAGGCCCGTTGGTGTGTCACGGTAGCTGAGGGTGGCCGCAGATGCAATTCCCCGCGCCGCTTTGCGGGTCGCGTTGGTAGGGGTGCATTATGCCGATATTCCTTTGCTCTTCTGTCAAGGTTGGAGGGGCGGGACGACACCGGAGCATCGCCCCGCCCTGAAGGTGCCTTGTCCCGATGTCTAAACGGGGGCCAGCACCTAGTCTGTGGTCTTGGCCGTTTTGGCTTTGCCGGTCTTTCGGTCCATGTGGCGCTTGACTTTTCGGACGTCGGCGAGCCGGTATTCGGGTGTGTCTTCGCTGGAGTGGCGGGTGAAGACTCTGCGGCCGTTGGGGCGTACCCAGATCGCGGGTTTGAGTTGGTGTTCGCGGACCCAGCGGGCGAAGGTGCGCCAGTGCACGAATTCGCCGAGTTCGCCCATGATTCCGGTGGTGTAGCGGTCGGCGTCGGTGCGTTGATTGCCGATCAGCACCTCGCGGGGGAATGTCTTGTTGTCGGCGTTGTTGAGGGTGCGGTTGTAGAGGCGTTCAATGTTGTGGGTGGTGCGGCACAAGTGGTTTGGGCATGTGACTTCGATGGCGTCGCGGGGCGCGTAGAGGGCGAGGCCGCAGATTTTGCGTTCGATCATGGTGTCGCATTGGCCACAGAAGCGGGGTGCTGGTGGGCGGTTGATGACGCGTTCGATGTCGTCGACGATGGCTTTGATTTGGGCGTAGCAGGCGCCGGCGTCTGGGCGGCGGGCGATGGCGTGGACGTTGGCGGCCAGGTGTAGCGCCAGGTCGGCGGCGCTGGTCATCAGTCAGCTCCTCCGACGGCGAGCGTTTCGGTGTTGGCGTTGACGGCGGTGACCCAGTCCAGCAGTGTGGTGTGGAGGTTGTCGAGGATTTCGGATGGGCTTCCGGCCCATTGGGTTTCGGCTGTGGCATTCGCATCGGGCCCGAGGCGGACGAGGAGCGGTGTGGTGCGTTCGTTGGAGCGGCGTGCCGAGCCGCCTTTGCGGGTGCGTCCCCAGGCTTCGTCTTGGAGGTATTCGATGAAGCTGGCGCCGGTATGACCGTTGGGGAGTTCTTGGCCGATGGCGAGGCCTTGGAGCATGTCGTGGAGTTCCTCGGTGCAGTCGTTGCAGAGGTACAGCTGTGAATCAGCCTGGCATTGCTGACATTTGGCCACTCAGCAGAACCTTTCATCCGGGACGTACCAGTCGGGTAGGCAGGATCGGCGTAGGTAGGTGACGTATGGGACGGCGGTGATGTGCATGGTTGCGCCGTCCCAGTGGGCTTGGGTGTAGACAAACGCGAATGCTGGGTGTTCTTCGATGGTGAGTACGCCGTTGAGGCCGGCGACGAGTTTGCATCGGAATTCGGGTGTGAGGCCGGTGATGGTCAGGTGGATGCCGTCGACGAGCTCGGCGGCGCGGATGATGTTGCCGGCGAGGTCGCCGACTGGCAGCAGTGGGATCTGCTGCGGTTCGACGGTGGCGACGGTGCGGGCGATGTGCTCTTTGAAGTCCTGTGACCAGAGGTTGACGAGGGTCATCGTGTCATGCCCATTCCCGGGGCTGTAAGCCACGCTGAGCCACGTTCACCCCGGGCCGGTATGGAACCAACCGGGAACCCATTCCGAATCGCTCACAAGGACTCTCAGGCCCGAACTGCGCACCAACGGGGTCACTCATCGTCGATCGCCTTGGATCGGGCGATGCTGTCGACGAGTTGCGCCAGCTCGTTGCGCCGGTCCAATTCGGCGTCGCGGCGGTCCTCGCGCGCCCGGCGCTCGGCGTCTGATTCACGTTCGGTGCGGTCACGGCGCACCGCGCGGGCCGCGTCGGTCAGATCCTTGGGCAGCGGCCGAAATCCGGATCCGTTCTCGGCGTACATTTTCGCGACGCCGGCCAGCACGTCGGGCGGTTGCAGCTCGTATCGAGCGATCTGCTCGGCCCAGGAATCGACAATGGCATGTGAGGCTTTCGGGAACCACGGGTCATAGGCGGCGCACTTGGCGAGCGCGATCGCGGCGGTCTGGTGGTAGTCGGTCATGGTTCGATCTCCGGTTGTCGTGGCTGGTTGGCGAACGCCAGGTAGCCGTTGACCTTGTCGTCGTGGCCGTTGGTGGCTGGTGATGCGCGGCTGGCTTTGAGCACATCGGACAGCACGGTTGGCAGGTATTCGGGCCGTTCGCAGTTGGGGCGCCGGTCCCAGGCGGTGAGTGCTTGGCGGATGAGCGTGTCGGGCTGGCCTTCACGGGTGAGTCGGTCGACTTGGGTGGCGAGCCGGTCGATGGTGCTGCGCGGGTATCCGGCGTAGCCGAGGGTTTGGCGCACTACGGTGCGGGCAGCGCTGCTGGGATGGTTGCGCGCGGGTTTGGCGGCGTTTTCGACGACGATGGCTTCGACGGTGGTGGCGTTGTGGTGGGTTGCGTTGGTTGGTGAGTCGTCGTCTTTTTCCCCTGTTCCCCTGTTCCCCTGTTCCCCTGTTCCAGCGCCGGAAGTTCCGTCACTGAGCGGCGGAATCTCCGCGGAATTCCTCGGAGATTCCGCGTCTGGCCGTTGAGCTGCGGAAATAGCCGCATTCGCGGCTTCGATGAGAGCCTCGTTCGGTTTGGCGCGCCTCTCGGTACGCTGATGCTTTTCCCACTCAGGAATGACGAAATATCGGCGTCCAGAGTGCTCGAAAAACACCACTCCGTAAGCTCTCGAAACTTCCGAGAGAATCCTCGGATAATCCGACACTGGTATCTCGTCGTTGGGAAACGCGAACCCGATCAGCCGAACCGGGGTCGCATCGCCGATGCCGTAGTCGTCGGCCCAGTTCCACATGGCGATGTACAGCAGCCGCGTCCGCAGGTCGGCTGCTGCGGTGTCGGGCGAATCCCAAAACTCCGGTTTGATCGTGCGAATACGCGGCATTAGGCGCTCTCCCCCACCCGGTAGTGGTGGACGATTCTTCCGGGCAGCGGACCGCCGTCGATGATGCTGTTGCAGTCCTCGCCAACGTTCGCGCCGCACATCCCGCATTTGCGGGACAGGGCATCCTGCACGGCCGCGTTGTCGCGGCCGGTCCAGAATGGGTTTCGTTCGGTGGCGCGCCGGCTCATTCCAGCTCGCTTTCCCGTTTAACCAGCTGCTCCTCAGCAGCAATCGCCGCGGTGTTGAGGATTTCTTTCACCCGGCCACTGAGATTGCCTCGTTTGCGAAGCTCGTTGAGCGTGTGGACGACCTCGCGCAGTTCCTCGTCGGTGAGATCGTCGCGGTGTTCAAGGTCACGCCCGGTTAGGTGGCGCAGCACAATCAGCTGGTCTCCGCGATCATTGCAGTCCACCTCGTGTAGTAGCGCGAACATGCGGTTCAACCATTTGCGGCGGTGCTTCGCGATTCTGGTTTTCGGGTCTGCGGAAACGCCGACGTATGCGAGCGTGTCGCCGGCGTACAGCCGGTACAGCCAAACGGGACCGGCGATGTCATCTCGATAGTTGTGTCTGCGATACATCAGCGGCGGCGGCCTCTCTCGTTGGCGGCGTGGCATGGCTGGCAGATCGGCCGCAGCGCCGGTGTCTTGAACAGGCCGCCGCAGCGGTCGCAGAACAGGGTGAGCAAGATCGGCAGCACCATCACCGGCCCCCTTCGTTGTTGTCGTCTGGCGCCAGTTCTAGGCCGGGGCAGTCGCATTGCACGTAGTCGTTGCGGCCGGGGCCGTAGTAGTTGCGTGCGCGGCATCGGCCGAGGAACCGGTCGCCCTTCTCGTCGGCTTCGTGCTCGGATTCGAAGTCGCCGCAGAGCAGGCATTCACGCGCCATTGCCGGCCCCGATCAACCCGCCCGCGCACGCGGCGCATTGCCACCTGTAGCGGTCCCAGCGCAGCGATTTCACGGGCGTCTTGTCGCCGCAGCAGTCGCAGCGGGCCCGGCCGCTACGGTCGCGTTCACGGCGGGCCAGCTCGGTTGTGCAGTCGGCGCGGTCTGCGTCATGATGTCGATTTCGGCCATCATCGGCCTCCTATTCCGGGCATAGTGAAACCCCTTCTGGGTGTCTGGGCGCGCTCGGTCATGCGTGTGCGCAGCCCAGACACCCGAAAATGGGGGAGGTTCCTAGTCGGCGACCATGCGGATTTCTTCGGCCATCTCCCGCTGCCGACGAATCTCGTAGCTGCCGGGGCCGATGCCCATGTAGCCGTGCTCGGGGTGCCCCAGGTATGCGGTCGAGCCCTCCGGGACGGACAGCACCGCGACGCGCAGGCTTCGCGCCGAAGGCGTGGACACGTCGCAGTAGACGGGTCCGTCGGCGGCATAGACGGCATGGGTGTTGCCCCCGGACTCGCCGCGCACCACGGAAGTGCCCTGGGTTGGCACCGCGGTCTTCGCGGTTACTGGTGCTGGGCGGACGAGGACGTCGCCCTGGCGCTGCACCCCGGCGAGCACTGGGATCTCGACGTCGGCGAAGTCGGCCGCGGTGACGACTTTGACACCGGTGGCCTCGATCAGTTGTGTGGTTGTTGCCATTCTTGTTTCCTTTCCTGTTATTTCGGTGAACGGCTCGGACATCTAGGTGGCGCGGGCCAGCTGGGCGTATTCGCGTTCGGACAGGTCGAACGTCCACGCGGCCGCCGATACTGCGGTGCGGCAGTCGGTGGGCACGGTGAGTCCGAATGTGTGGCGGGAACCGTCGCGTTCGCGGGTGGCGTTGTGTGCGACCAGCACTCGTACGGGCCAGTCGAGGACCTTGCGCGGCACGTCGTACAGCCGCAGGATTTGGCCGGGATTGCCGGGGTCGTCGGCTTCGTCGATGAGCTTCAACCCCGCGGCGAGGACGAATTGGTCCCAGCCCATTTTCTCAATGGCGCAGCGCCGAACCTCTGCGTTCCGTTCGGCCATGATCCGTTCGACGTCCCAGCCGGTTTCGATGAGGTCGCGCGGTACGGATGTGCCGTGCCACGTGTAGAGGCCCCATCCGTCCGACCATGCGACGGACGGTCCGGTTTCGCAGTGCATGCGGTGCTGGCCAGCCGCGGCTTCGACGTGAAGGACGGCGGGGGTGTCGCAGACCATGACGAAGTCGCGGTTGGGCCACCAGTAGCCGGCGGACTCGGCATCTTGGTAGGCGCGCGAGCGGTCCCAGATGTCACTGTCGAGTTGGAGTTCGACGACGTCGCGGAAGTAGGCGATGAACGCGGGCCACCAGCACCACTGGCGGCCGCCAAAAAGCTGGTGCCAGAAGGGTTTAATGGGCGCCGAGTCGACCGCCGAGTCGACCGCCGAGTCGACCGCCGAGTAGACCGCCGAGCGGACCGCCGAGTAGACCGCCGAGTCGACCGCCGAGTCGACCGCCGAGTAGACCGCCGAGTAGACCGCCGAGCCGACCGCCGAGTCGACCGCCGAGTCGACCGCCGAGCGGACCGCCGAGTAGACCGCCGAGCCGACCGCCGAGTCGACCGCCGAGTCGACCGCCGAGCCGACCGCCGAGCCGACCGCCGAGCCGACCGCCGAGTAGACCGCCGAGTAGACCGCCGAGCGGACCGCCGAGCGGACCGCCGAGTCGACCGCCGAGCCGACCGCCGAGTAGACCGCCGAGTCGACCGCCGAGCCGACCGCCGAGCGGACCGCCGAGCCGACCGCCGAGCCGACCGCCGAGCGGACCGCCGAGCGGACCGCCGAGCCGACCGCCGAAGGATCAGTAGGGAGTTCGAGCGTTCCCAACGCGCTCGGAAGCGCGCGGTGCAGAGCGATCGCGATCGCCGCGAACGGCGCCGCCAACGCGCCCACCATCGGCGAGGACACCCGAATCACGACGTTCGGCCATGGGAGCCCGGCGAATTCGTAACACTTGCGGGCGCCGGCTTCCCAAACAGCCCATTCTTCCTCGGTGAGTGGTTGTGTGCGCCAGCCGTGTTGGATCCACTCCTGGGCGAAACTGGCCATCCGGTCCTGTTGGGCTGGTGTGAGTTCGGTGAGACGCTGAGCCTTGTTCATGACTGAGCCGCCGATCGGATAAGTTGATCGACCTGCTCCGGCTGCCGCAGGTAGACGTCGGTGCCGGTTCCGAACAGCTGATCGTCAGGTTTGTCGGTGACGAGCATTCGTGGGTTCCTTTCGGGGCGTGGGCTTTTGAGTTGGGAGGTGAGCGCTTTGACGCGGCCCGAGGTCTCGGGTCACCGCTGCGCGTCTTCGCTGAACACGTCGATGATCTGCTTCGCCTGGGCGAGGGTCAGCGCCTTGTCGGCGGTCACGCGGGCGCCGGTGACGGTGTGCAGGTAGTCGTACCAGCTGGCGTCGTCGTCCAGCTTCTCGGCGGCCCGGATCTGCTTGAGCCGTGCGAGTTCCGATCGGCCGGCCATCTGGACGTCCGCCGCGGGATCGGTCGGCGGTTCGTCCGCCGGCGGGGCATCGTTGACCTGCGAGGTTTCCGGTTCTGGACGATTTTCTGAGGCACCCAGCGCAGGGTCGTCCACCACTTCGCCGTCGACATAGTCGGGCTCGGTGTTGATCGCATCTGGGGTGACGTCGACGCGGACACCGCCGTCGTGGGCGATGGCCTGCTGCTGCTCGGTCGATTTGGGCAGCAGCTTCATCAGGGTGCGGATCATCGTCTTGTCGGCCATCGCGTCGAAGTGATCCACCCACGGGCCCACAACTTTGCCGTTGCGGTCCTTGGCAGTGGCGTGCCGGTCGCGGTAGGCCTGCATGTCGGCGACGGAGACGGGGTCGGTGATGCGGTAGCCGCCGTCGACGGTGCGCCCGACCGCGTAGTACAGCTTGACGTCGCCGCGCGGCCCGTCGAGATAGGGGCGGTGCACCCATTTGTCCTCGGCTGCACCGTATTCGATCTCGAAGTAGTCGTTGGCGTAGACGCGGCGGGCGTGCAGCGACGCGATCCGGCCGGACCGGTAGGCCAGCTCGACGTAGCCCTGGTAGCCGATCACCAGCTGCGCGCGGAAGCCGCCCTTCCCGCCGTTCGGGCGCTCGAGGTTCTTGTCCCAGAAGGGCAACAGGTAGGCCTGCCCGAGCACGCTCACCCCGGGCCGCAGCCCGAGCTGCGCGCATGTCATCAGCGCACCGAGGACTGACTTGTGTTCACACTCAGCCAGTTTCGGGTTCGACTGCAGGCAGGTCAGGGCATCGCGGACCAGCTGGACGGCTTCGACACCGCGAGGCATGGCGAGCTGGAACTGCTGTTCCATCTGCCGGATCTTGTTCTGCAGGCTGTTTTCGGCCTGGGCGACGGTTCGGCGTTGCGCGACAGGCTTATAGTCGGTGGCGGTCATTACGTGGGTCTCCTTCTAGTCGATGTCGACGGGTTCGTTGAAGTCGCGCCGAAATGCCCACGGCGCGTAGCTGATCGGGTGGATGAGCGGCGGATACCCGGGCCAGGTACCGGTCTGCTGGCATTCGACGTATATGTCGATTGCTTCTCGCATCTGCTCAAGGCCAAGCTTGTATTCGTCGAGCCCGAATTCGTTGACCGAGATCAGATGCGGCGGTTCGAGTTCCTGGCAGACGTGCAGGAAGATCGGCGAGTCGTCGAGCCGCAGCGCGCGGGCGAGCGTGACGTACCACGCGAACTGCATGTGGTACCCGAACCGCAGCGCTGCGCGCCACCAAGACTTCGGGTTGGCGTCGGTGGTGGTCTTGTAGTCCACGATCAGCAGCCGGTCGCCAATGTCGATGACGTTGCCGTTGGTCAGCCAGTCCGCCCGGCCCCGCAGCCGAACAGCCGTCTCGGGGTCGTCGGCGTACATAGAGACCTCCGCGCGGCCTTCGGCGAACAGCGGCCCGGCGAGCTCGTGGTCACGCACAGCGGCGCGCATCTGCTCGGCGTTGGCCAGCTCGGATCCCAGCACCGGAACCAGGCCGAGTTCGTGCGCCTGGTCGCGGGCCTCGCGGGCGTCCTTCGTTCGCCAGTCCGGGGCGTCGACCACCACCAGATCAGCGCCCTTGCCGAGGATCAGCTTGTGCGCCAGGTGCCCAAGGTCATACTCGCGCTTGGGTTTCGGCGGGTGATCCTGGGCGCGCCGGAACTTGGCCGGCGAGGACAGCAGCAGCTTCGCCCCGGAGTAGGACAGGCTGGCGCGGTCGGCGTGGTAGACGGCCTCGGGGATGCCGCCGTGCACGCCCACACGCTGGGTGTCACTCATAGCGTGCGTCCTCCCGGTCGCCGCATAAACCCAGCGCGCGCCGGCACTCGTATTCCGTTACCGCGCGGTCCATCTCGGACATGTCGGCCACCGCGGCGCGCCATTCGTCTTCGTCGGTCACGCCGCCCCCCGGGGGACGTCGCCGGTGATGTCGTGCACGCGGGCCCACAACGCCTGCACCGGCACGTCGAGGTCGAACCAGGCGGCGAACGTCATGATCAGCTGCGCGGCCTTCGCGGGATGCCAGCGGCACAGATCCGTCAGCTGGTCGAACAGCAGGCGGGGGTCGTCGTCGCGGATCTTCTCAGCCACACCGACGGCGATCCTGGCGACCTGGTCGAGATCCGGGTCCGGGCTGCGGTCGAGTCGGCGCCTCATGCGTCGCCCTCTCCGATGTCGAGGCTGTGACCGAAAGAAAGGGGAACGCATACACCGAACAAAGCCAACTGCGCGGTCATGCACCCTCCCCGAAATCGAGTGTCGCGTCATGTAAGCGGGTGTTTAGTGCGAGGTCGTGGTATGCGGGGTTGATGTCGATGCCGATGTACTTGCGGCCGGTGCGTTGTGCGGCGAGTCCGGTTGTGCCGGAGCCGCTGAACGGGTCGAGGACGGTGCCGCCGGGTTTACATCCGGCGAGGATGCAGCGTTGCGGCAGCGCGGGCGGGTAGACGGCGAAGTGCGCGCCGGGGAACGGCTGCGTGTTGATCGACCACACATCACCGGGATTGCGGCCACTGGGGTTGCCCTGTTTGTTGCTGGTTGCCGTCTCAGCATCGTTTCGCCCGGTTCCCTTCGCGCTGCGGGGGCCGCTGCCGCGCAACCTGTCACATGAATGTGGTTCACGGATGGGGTCGAGGTCGAACCAGTAGCTCGGCTGCTTGGCGAACAGGAACACGTGCTCGTACCGGCCGGATAGTCGGTCGGTGACCGACTCGGGCATGGCGTTCGGTTTGTGCCAGATGACCGCGTTCCGCAGAATCCAGCCATCATCCTGGAGTGCGAATGCGACGCGCCACGGGATACCAAGCAGATTCTTCTCGGGCAAGTCGGGTTTGCCAATGCGATTCCTGGCGTACCCCATACGCGGAACATTGCGGCCATTCATCGTCCCGGTGGTACCCTTAGCAGGGTTGCGTGCATAGCTGTCACCAATGTTGAGCCACAGCGTTCCGTCATCGACCAGGACGCGACGTAGCTCCGAGAACAACACGCGCAGCTTGTCAACATAATCCGCTGGGGATGATTCGAGACCGTACTGCCCCGCGATGCCGTAGTCTCGCAACCCGTAATACGGCGGGCTGGTGATGATGCAGTCCGCCGCACCGTCCGACAGAGTGCGCGCCACGTCGAGTGCGTCACCCAAGTGCAACGTCACCTGGTCGTCGGAGTAGTAGACGATTTCGCGGAGGAGTTCGTCGATGGTCTGGCCGGCGTCACGCATCGGGTGCTCCTTTGCGGGCCTTCTGTTCTTTCAACCGGTAGTGCGCTGTGCTGAACCAAAGCGCCGAGACGCCAAGCCAACTGGCGCTCAAGACGGCGTTGATGCCGCCTTCATGGGATAGCCACGCGGTCAGGTAGAGCGCCGAAACCGCCACGGCTGCAATGGCGTTGAACAGGGCTGCTTTCATGGTTCGACCTCCGTTGCCGGGGTGACGCATACGCTGCCGTCAGCTGGAACAGACAGGACGAGGGCGGCGCCGAAGATCAGGCCGAAGATGACCATCCACAGCGGCCACGGGCCGAGCCACCGGTCGCTCATGCCGCGGCACCCGCCCACGTACCGAACACCGCGGCCGGTCGATCCCCCCACAATTCGAGGGCCACGTCCCGCGAGATCGTGCTGTCGTCGTTAGCGATCTTGGCGAACCTCTCCGTCGCCTTCCGCTGCCCCGACTGGAACCGCATCCCATAAGGCGGATCGCACACGAGAACGTCGGCCTGCAACCACGCATCGACCTGGATGCAATCCCCCAGATAGAGGGTCACGGCGCCGTCGGTGTAATAAGGCTCGGTCATGCGCCCACCTCGAAGTTGAGGCACTGCTGGTCGAGCCGCCGGGCGATGGTTTCGCAGTAGCGTTCTTCGAATTCCACACCGATGGCTTTGCGGCCTACGTTGCGGGCGGCTATGAGCGTGGAGCCGGAGCCCGCAAACGGGTCGGCCACTGTGCCGCCGGGCGCGGCCATCAGTAAGACTTCGAGTAGGGCAACGGGCTTCCCGTGGGCGTGCCCGTTCTGGTAGGTGGTCGTTCCGACGTTGGTGGCGATCACCGAGCTCTTCAACGGCCGCGCATCGTGGGGCCAGTTGCCCAGCATGTAGATCGCTTCCCAGTCGCGTCGCCAACCACCGATCTGGCCGGTAAGTCCTGCGTCGCCGGGCTTGCGCCATACCAAGGTCTGCTTAGTGCCGTGCGGGGGCGCGAGTAGCGGCGACCCAAACACGTAGGCGGGTTTGATGTGTCCCCATTGGCCGATGACGTAGTCGCGGGCTGCGGTGTCGGAATCGTTGACGATGGCTTTGTGCTTGGCTGTGCCCGTGCGTGGGGTCCAGGCGATCCCGAAGGGTGGGTCGGTTAGCAACAGGTGTGCCGATTCCCACGCGTCCTCGTCGCGGCAATCTCCGTGGATGAGGGTCACGTAGTCGTCTTGGTAGTAGATGCTCACCGGGCCACCCATTTCTTGGCGCGGCGGATGATTCCCGACACGGCGTGCTTGGTGAGCGGCGGCTCATGCAGCGCACCGAGCTCGGCCAGCGAGGCATCCGGGTGGTCGATACGCCACCGGTCGCTCATGCCGCGGCGCCCGTCAGCTCGGCGCGCCACGCGGCGATGTCAGCGGCGGCCTCGTCCGGGAAGTTCTGGGCCACCAGGAACAGCGCGATGTCCAGGGTGGTGGACATGATCGTCGGGAACGCCGCGATCGGGGCCCGCTCATAGATGCTGCGGGTGTGGATCGCCTCGAGCAGGTCACGGAAGTAGTGCAGGTCGGAGTGGAAGTCGACGTCGTCGTCGGTCATCACCGGCTCGAGTTGCAACACCGGCTGGTGGCGTTGCCGCCAACGGGCGAGGATCCGCTTGGGGCCGGTTAGAATCGGGCTGCTCACGGGAAATGGGTTCCTTTCCTGGTTGGGTTGGCCCGTCCCCGCTCTCTTCGGGGACGGGCCGCTTACTTGGCGGGCTGCGGGTAGGGGCTGGCTGGGCAGTCGAAGGTGTGGAAGCCGGGAACCGTCGAATTGCAGTTGCACGGCGGCGGCTGCCGCGCCAGCAGCAGGTTGCGGATGTCTTCGAGCTGCGCGCGGATCACGCCGAGGTGATCGGCCATCTCGTCGAGCAGGATCAGTTCAGCGTCGGGGCGCCGGCGGCGCTCCTCCCAGATCGCGTCAGCGGCCGGGTAGGCGATGTGCGCGAGGGCGTCGAAGGCGGCGGCGGCGAGCCAGCGTAATGCGTTGATCACGACACCGCTCCACTCACGAGCGCGACCGCGCGCTCCACCGGCGGCAGCGCGCCCAGATAGCAGGTCCGGCACAGGCAGTCATTCGGAAACCGCGCGGCGCGGAACGGCTTGAGACAGCGGTCACAGATACCGCCGAACAGCTGCGTCATAGCGCGCTCACCAACGCCAGCTGCCCAGTGCCGCGCAGCCTCTTATGCAGCTCCGCGAGCCCCTTCGGCGTGATCCGCACGGTGGGCTCACCGGCGACCAATTCGCCGCGGCCTTCATGCCAGAACGGGCGCCCGACTTTCTCGGCCAGCCGGCCGCAGTCGACCTGGGCTTGATAGGCGCGCCACCGGCCATCACGTTTGAACAGCCACCGCTCGGCGGACATGAACAGGAACAGCCGGTCACGACCGATGCTGATGCTCGGATCCCGGGACAGCACTTTCGCGGCGTCGGCCACCGAGTAGTCGCCGGTGGATTCAGCGAGCTCGTTCCACGCCGACGCGGGCGCGGCCAGCTCAACCACCTTCGCGGTCAGCGCCTCGACGCGGGCCTGGGTGATGGTCAGCGCCCGGTGAACGATCTCGTCCTCCGTCAGCACCGGGGCGCCGTAGCTGCCGGTCTTACGGATCGACGGCAGGACCTCGCTTGTCACCCAGCGACGGACGTCGCGGGCCCGGTCCTTGTTGCTCTGGAAGATGAGCGCGTACATGCCGGACTCGTTGACGACCGTGATCACCTGGACCTGGGCGGCGATACCCTCGAACAACTGCGGAGTATCTGACCTGTGCAAAAGCCGTTTGTCGTCGTCGTGGACCATCTTCATCGCGGAAGTGGTGTCCCGGAGGCTGAGCATCCGGCAGGCATCCGCGGCCACGAACCACGGCTCGCTTTCGACCAGCACAGTCCGTAGGTGCGCGCCCTCGTAGCGGAACAGCTCGACGGCGCTCATGCGTCGCCGCTTTCCGAGACGGAATCCGGGCCCTCACGAACCACGTTCCGGAGACGATGACGGCGACTCACAGCGTCTTGTATCTGCTTGAGTCCCTGCGTTCCGTCCGTGGTGACGAAGGTGATATATCCATCGAGAAACTCCACCAAGTTGTCAGTAAGTTCGCGGCGACGTTCTCCATCTGCGTCCAGACCTTGGAGAACCGGATCGAGCGACTCGAAGGACGTCCCGGAATCAATGACTCCACCTGGGAGGCGATCATGGTGGAGTTCGGCCTGCTGAGCGGCTAACTCCTCACGGACGATCTCCCGCACCCGAGCCTCGGTCAGCGCGGTCATGCGCTGGCCCGCTCAAACGCTTCGATATCCGCTTCCGCGAACCGGTAGTAACCACCGGGTGTAGTGACGGCTGGCGTCAGTTTGCCCTTTTTGACCCACCGGCGTACGGCGGAACTATCAACGCGAAATCGCTTTGCAACCTCACTAGTCGTGAGTAGCACGACATCTGGCATGCGCAGAAGGTTGCCACCGACGCATAAGTTGTGTCAAGCACGACATGCCGTGAATATTTCCCAGCTAACCTTCAGATACACGACTTGCGCGACATACACGAGAAGTGCAAAATACTGATCATGGACACTCAGGTGACCCACTGGATCCCGGACGTCGACAACTTCGCCGTCAGGCTAGTTCTCGTCCGGCACGAGATGGGATGGAACGCCAAAGAGGCTGCCCTCGCATGCGGGATCAGTCCTCAATCATGGCGCGAATGGGAGATCTCGGGCCGCCGCCCGCGAGACTATGAGGGCATCTGCAAGCAGATCGCGGCGCGCACCGGGTGCGACCTGATCTGGCTTATGGCAGGAACCCCTAACCCGTACGACGACGGTTCCGGTACTGGTGCCCCCACCAGGGCTCGAACCTGGGACCTGCGGATTAAAAGTCCGTAGCTCTACCAACTGAGCTATAGGGGCCGCGAACGTCAGGATACTGCCGCCGCTGCGGTGCTCGTTTGAGGATTCGGTGTGCAGTGACCTAAGCTGGCGTGGCTCCCAACGTGAGGACGTTGCGAGTACCCCGGAGAGATTCGGCTGGCCCCCTTCGTCTAGACGGCCTAGGACGCCGCCCTTTCAAGGCGGTAACGCGGGTTCGAATCCCGTAGGGGGTACTTTTAACGCCCATAATGTGGAGTTGTACAGCAAGGCCCTGTGGCGCAGTTGGTTAGCGCGCCGCCCTGTCACGGCGGAGGTCGCGGGTTCGAGTCCCGTCAGGGTCGCCGTCACGGCCAGGCACGCGGTGTCGTCCGGCCAGGTAGCTCAGTCGGCATGAGCGTCCGCCTGAAAAGCGGAAGGTCGGCGGTTCGATCCCGCCCCTGGCCACCGGGGTTGACCTGCATAGACACGGGTGCGGCACCCTAGGGTTGGTTGGTCTTGTCCGGTCTCGGGGGTGCGCTGGCTCGGTACCGCACAGGAAGGCTTTGAGCGGGTCGGAGCGTGGATCGGGTGACCGTGCTGCCACGGGGTGAGCACGACGATCTTGCCGTCGCCGTCTGGTGGACTTTGGGCCGTCATGTTGTCTCGCGCGAGTCGGCGTTGGCGCTTCAGGCCTCGCTGACGTCCACCCTTCGCGCATTCATCTCACGGTTCCACCGGAATCCGCCGGCGACACGGCGGTCCCGTCATCCTGGCAAATGGCCACACGCGACGTGGTTCGGCTAAGTGGCTATACCGAAGCTGTCCGATCTCCGGCGCGAAGGTCGCGGCACACGGTTATCCTGGGGCCGCGCATCGCTGGCTGATGCCGCCCTCGACCTCACAGCTGATCCCGACAACCTTCACTCGGCCCATGATGCACTGTTGAAATCTGCAGGTGTGGAACTGGTCACATGGGCCGATGACCAGCGATAGCCGCTCTTACAACGCATCTGCGACTTGTGCGCGATGCAACTGAACCGCTGACCTGGCGAGCCCAGAACTGCCCGATGGCCCAGAACCTGCGGTAAACGATAAGTCTACAGTAATGTACTGATCCGCAACGGCTTTCGCGGCCAGAGATGAAGCTGAAGAGCCGAGTTGATTATCGCGGATCGGCGTATCGGCGAGGCTCGTTGACCACCTGCTGGTTTTGATCCTGGTCGCGTGTTGTTGACGAAGTTGTTGGTGGTGATGTGTACCGATACGCGTCAGGAATATCCGAAAGACGCTGGGGGAGGTCGTCTTCAAGCGGACAGCCGCACCAAAGAATAGTGTCTGGTTCGCCTGGCTGACGTAACGAGCCGCCTTCTTCGAGATCGAGGTAGTAGTACCAGCACACCGCCTCGTCTACGTCTGGCCATGAGCCGGGGTCGATGATCGACCGCCTGGTGTCGCGCACGAGCCCCCAGGTGATGTCGGACGGTGGGGCCGTGTACACCAGGTACATCATCGGCCCGTCGGTCCAGGCATGGGAGACCAAGAACCTGTAATGCCCCTTTGCGGGGTCTGCAATTTGGGGGGAATTCGTCGAGGCTCGCGTCCTCGCGGAATTTCGGGAAGAAGTCCCGACGCGCCGGCTTCGGGCCGCAGTCGAAGCGCTACGCGCGACCTACCGCATCGACTACCCGCTGGCACACCTACGCCCCTACCTATCGGCGAAGAATCGTGAGCTGACAATCGGTGGTGCCGAGGTGGGTCTTGAAGAAACGCAGATGATTGTGCGTACGGGTCAGCTGCTCATCAGCGGGGGTGGCCGGTGGTCGAGCGCGCCCAACTGGGCACGGACGAGCGGGGCGAGAAATACGTAGCCGAGTTGGCCGTCGATGCCGATTTTCCTGACATCGTGGTCAACCCACGGCGATACAGCGGGCAACCTACATTCGCCGGGCGCCGCCTCTCAGTCGAAACGATTGCCGGGATGGTCACTGCCGGCGAGCGGGAAGAAGACCTGGCCGCGGATTACGGGCTAAGCATCGCCCAGGTTCGCGAGGCGGTCGGGTACGTCGCGAAACACGGCCGCGCCGCCTGAGCCGGCGCGAGAGCCGGGATGCTGGTGGCGATGGCGACGGCACCGGTAAGACGCTGATGATGGTCAACGAGATCTATCGGCTGATGAAGTCCGGCATCGCCCACCGTGTGCTATTCCTGGTCGATCGCCGCGCACTTGCCGCGCAGACGGTGCGCGCCTTCGCCAGCTTCGAGGCCGAGCCCGGTCTTAAGTTCGACAAGCTCTACCCGGTGTATTCGCAGCGTTTCCAGCAAACCGACTTTGATGAGGGCGAGAAGTTCGATCCAACCGTGAGGCCGAACTCGCTGCTGACCAATCCCAAACTGGGTGATGCGTTCGTTTACGTCAGCACCATCGAGCGGATGAGCATCAACCTGTTTGGTTGTGAAGCCGGGATTCGCTTCGGGGAGGTTGACAGCGGCGACGAGGACGCCAAGAAGCTCGGCATCCCCATCCATGTTTTCGACCTGATCGTTGCCGATGAGTGCCACCGCGGTTACACGGCCAAGGAGCTGTCGGCGTGGCGGGACACGCTGGATTGGTTCGACGCCATTAAAGTCGGGCTAACTCGGTTACGTTGGTGTGCCTCACTGCATCATGTACATGCAGCAGGGGAAGCCCCAGACGGCTTGGGCACCCGACTGACCGATGCGATACACCTGGACTGCCGCCGCTACGGCGGCGGCAGTCAACAGCAGCGCAATCGTCGCCTGCACAACGGGTTTCACCGTGTGGCCGCGCGCCTGGTACACGTGAATCACCGCCAGCAGTATGGCGGCGACCACCAGCGCCGCCGAGAAGTAGATCATAGTGTTGCCGAGTTGCATGTGGGTCTGCAGCGCCGGCGAAGAGTGGACTCGATCCGCTAACCACGCACCCGCGTTGGTGGTCAGCGGAGTTAAGACGAGCGAGACCACGGCGAGCACCACGGTCAGCCAGACCAGCCGCTGGCGCGCCGCAGGCCAGAACGCACAAAAGATCACCAAAATCGTTGTCAGCGGGACGAGAACGATAAGGAAATGGTTCAGCAAGATGTGGGCGGGAAGCCCATGAAATGTCGACAAGAATCCTCCTTAGTCAAGCGCAGCCCAGCTTCCGGCGCGCAACGCGAGTCGACGATGACGAATACGGCACAAACCACCAGAGCGGGTTACCAGTAAATCAACACATCCTGCGTCATCGAAGGCTGGCGTATCGACACCGTTGCGGCTGAAAGAGATGGACACCGGATACAACCGAAAGGAACATACCCGGTATTAAGCAGGTCTGCTGATACTACGCGGAATCTTACGCCGGACTTCTCGTCGCGGTCGTCGGACACGCGTACGGCAGCCGGCCGGCGCGCCTCACCGAAGATGGGAAGGGCCGGCTGGCGGCTACATGGGCGTTAGCGTTGCTCACGCCTGGGATCGTGGCACCGTCCCCGGCGCGGCGGGGAAGCCCCCACACAGCGATTCGAAGGCCTGGGCGGCTCGCAGCACGGTGGCGTCATCGAATCGCTTTCCCATGATGGTCATTCCGACCGGCAGCCCCTCGACCAGCCCGGCCGGCACCGAGATCGCGGGATGACCGGTCACGTCCAGCGGCGCGGTGTTACCGACCATCCCGAGAGCCCGGGCGAGCAGCGTGACAGTGTCTTCCCCGCCCGTCGGGAGGGTGGCTGCGGTGTAAGGGACCGTGGGCATCACCAGTACGTCGTATTTGTCAAGCGCGTCGTCGTAGGCGGCGCGAAGAGAGGGCACCAGATTGCGCGCCTTCGCGTAGGATGCGCCACCGAGCGTTTGCAGGCAGTAGTGGCCGCACAGCGCTGTCGCTTTGACGCTCTCGGAGAGCTGATCGGCCTTCGCCAGTCGCTGAGAGGCGAAGTACGCCATCAGGTCAGGGTCGTAGAGTCCCTCTGCGCCCAGCCCGTACCCGTTGCCGTCAAGCATTTGATAGGTGGCGCCTTCGTTGAAAAGTACCGTGAAAATATGCAGCGCGTGCCGGTGCCACGGCACGCTGATTTCACCGACCGTACAACCGGCCTCGGTGAACCGCTGCGCCGCAGCGCGAACCAGTTCATCGACCTGCGAGGCCGTTTGGCTGAAACCTTCGCTGAGCAGTCCCACCCGCAATCCGGTGACATCTGCGGTGAGCGCGGCTTGATAATCGATCGCGGACAGGGCGTCGGGCTGGCGCGGATCCAGGCCGTCGGATCCGGCAAGCACGGTGAGCATCAGCGCGGCGTCGGCGACCGTGCGTGTTATCGGACCGATGTGATCGAGGGTTCGTTCAATCGGGAACGCTCCGGTGTAGGGCACCAGCCCGTAGGTGGGTTTGTGCCCGACGACACCGCACAGCGAAGCCGGAATCCGCACCGACCCGCCCTGGTCGGCCCCCAAGGCCAGATCGAGCTCACCAGCAGCCACCAGTGCGGCACTCCCACTGGATGATCCACCAGCTTCCCGCGTCCGATCCCACGGATTGCGCACCGGCCCGCATGCTGAAGTGAAGCTGGAAGCAGAGCAGCACAGATCCTCGCAGACGCTCTTGCCGGCGATGACAGCCCCCGCGCCGAGCAGCCGCTCGACGACGGTGGCGTCGCGGGTGGGAACGAACCCCTCCATCGTCCGCGAGCCGTTCATCATCGGGATGCCGGCGACGGCGATGTTGTCCTTGACCACTACCCGCCTGCCTGACAGTGGACCGTCGGCGCCGGAGCTGATCTCCGCGGTGACGTACCAGGCTCCCAGCGGGTTGTCGGCCGGCGCCGGGAATCGGTAGGCGCGCTCGGGGGCTTGCGAGCGCGCCACCTCGTCGTACAACTCGTCGACGGTGTCGTAGGCCGTCAGCATGTAACCGGCGACCGTGGTGAATGCCGCCACAGCATCCCCGTCGAAATGAAAACCGAAATGCCGTGCCGCCGACTCAATGTCCGCTGTTGACGGGCGCGGAATCGCCATGTCGACCTCCGTCGTCATAGTCTGCAAGTACGGGCCCGCGCACAGCAGCTTAAAGCGCGCCATAACGCCCGGAAGGGCCGGCCAGACGCGACCACCAGAGAACGCGGCGGCCGATCGTGGCGTCCAGCGTCAACCGGTCGCCGAGTCTGGCCTCGAGTAGCACCAGCAGGGCGCAGAACACGAGCACATAGATGATGGAGGGCCCAACATCGGTGGAACCCGGGGTGTACGGCCCGCCGAAACCCTCGGCGGTGGACCAGATCATGAGGCTGTAGCAGGCACCGCCGATGTAGACGACGCGTCGGCTGACCCCCAGGAGCAGCGTGATCGCGATCATCGTCTCAACGATTGCGGCGAAATACGCCCACAGCTGTGGTGCGGGACGCTGCAGACGGATCCAGAAATCGAACCACGGCATCAGCCAGTGCGGCTGCCCGGCCGCGGTTGCGAGCATGCTGGGCAGCAAGGTGGCGCGGAACCCGGGCTGCCATTTCAGCCAGGCGTCGATTGCCCAGATCACGCCGAACCCGATCCGCAGGGCCGTGGCTCCCCATTCAAGCCGTGCGGCCCGAGCCGCGATTGACCCCTCAACGGGGCGGTTAACCCCAGCAGAAGTGGCTGCGGACGGACTCGTCACGAGCGCGCTCGCCCGTGACCGCCCCGCTGCTGAACCGGCCGAAGCCGGGTTCTGGCACAACCCCCGATCCGCCGTGTGCGCACTGCTTGTCCGCCTTTCTCGGATGCCGAGCTCGGCACGCTTGATGGTGAGTGATCCGTCGCATCCGGTCAAGAGGGCCAGTGTCGCTCACCGGTGCCCTGCGTTTTCGCCGACCAACCCGAGCGTGGCCGTCCCTGGCGGTATTGGCATTCTCTTTTTTTGCAAGTACGTTATCGTTTGATGGGTAAGATGGATAACGCAGCTCAGACCTCATCCGGTATCCCGCTGGCAGCGGTCTACGGGCCGGACGACCGTCATGCTGACCCACCGCCGCCGGGCACCTACCCCTTCACCCGCGGCAACTTCGCCGCCGGCTATCGCGGCAAACTGTGGACATTCCGGCAATATTCGGGGTTTGGTACCGCTGAGGAGTCCAATCGCCGCTACCGGTACCTGCTGGAACAAGGGGGGACGGGCCTATCGGTAGCGCTGGACCTGCCTACGCAATGCGGTTTCGACTCTGATGACCCGGAAGTCAGCGAGGAAGTGGGCCGGGTCGGCGTGGCGGTCGACACCCTCGCCGACGCCGAGATCCTCTTCGACGGCATTCCGCTGGACACGATCAGCACCAGCATGACGATCAACGGCACCGCGGCAATCCTGTTGGCCTTCTATATCGCGGCCGCCGAGAAGAAGGGCGTGCCCCGGGCCAAGCTGACCGGCACGATCCAGAACGACATTCTCAAGGAGTACGCATCGCGCGGCACCTGGATCTGGCCGCCGGAACCGTCGCTGCGGTTGATCGCCGACACGATCGAGTTCTGTGCCGCCGAGGTGCCGAAATTCAACGCGATCTCGGTGGCCGGGGCGCACTTCCGCGACGCCGGCGCCAACGCCGTGCAGGAAATGGCGTTCACCCTGGCCGACGGTGTGACCTATTGCGATGTCGTGGTGGAGCGTGGCCGGATGAGTATCGACGAGTTCGCGCCACAGATCTCGTTCTTCTTCTACACCCACGGCGACTTCTTCGAAGAGATCGCCAAATACCGGGCGGGCCGCCGCCGCTGGGCCACGATCGTGCGGGAACGCTACGGCGCAAAAACCGACAAAGCGTCAATGTTCCGCTTCGGCTGCGTATGCGGCGGCGCCTCGCTCTACGCCCCGCAGGCACGCAACAACGTGGTGCGGGTGGCCTACGAAGCCATGGCGGCGGTGCTGGGCGGGGTGCAGTCGATGTTCACCGCCGCCTGGGACGAGCCGTTCGCACTGCCCACCGAGGAGTCCACCACATTGGCGTTGCGCACCCAGCAGATCCTGGCCTACGAAAGCGGGGTCGCCCGGGTCGCTGACCCACTGGGCGGCTCATATTTCGTCGAGGCCCTCACCGACGCCACCGAGGCTCGCATTATCGAGATCATGGACGACCTCGAGCGCCACGGCGGGATGGTGCAAGCCATCGAAGACGGTTATCTGCAAGGGTTGATCGCCGATGAGGCCTATCGGATCCATCAGGAGATCGAGGCCGGCACCCGCCCTGTCGTCGGGGTGAACCGGTTCGTCACCGAGGAGCCGCCGCCGGAGATCACCACCTATGAACTCGACGCCGAAGGCCGCGATGTGCAGCTCAAGCGGCTCTCGCAGGTGAAAGCCGAAAGAGATTCCAGCGCGGTGCAATCCAGCCTTGCCGCGTTATCCCGGGCCGCCGAAGGCACTGAGAACCTCATGCCTAAACTCATCGACTGTGCCAACGCCTACTGCACGCTGGGCGAGATGGTATCTGCGCTCAAAGCAGTATGGGGCGAATTCCAGCAGCCGGTGGTGTTCTAGATGACGGTGCGGATCCTGGTCGCCAAACCCGGCCTTGACGGACATGACCGGGGCGCCAAGATCGTCGCCCGCACCCTGCGCGACGCGGGCTTCGAGGTCATCTACACCGGCATCCGCCAGCGCATCGAGGACATCGCATCGATCGCCATCCAGGAAGACGTGGCCGTCGTGGGCCTGAGCATCCTGTCCGGTGCACATGTGGCGCTGACCACCCGCACCATCGAGGCATTGCGGGCCGCCGACGCCGCCGACATCGCCGTCGTCGTCGGCGGCACGATACCCGAAGCCGACATCCCCAAACTGTTGGCGGCCGGGGCTGCCGCGGTGTTTCCCACCGGGACGCCGTTGGAGGTTCTGGTACGCGAGATCCGCAAGCTCACCGACAGCACCCCCGCACCTGACCTGAAGGGAACAGAGCAACCGTGCGTCTCGGAGTGATGATCGGCGCCGAGCGCGGCGATTCGGCACGCAAGGTCACCAAGTTGCTCGCCGACATCGAATGGGCCGAGGCCGCCGGTATGGATACCGCGTGGATCCCGCAGGTGCCCAACGACTTCGACGCGTTGACGGCTGTCGCGCTGATGGCGACCCGAACGACGCGCATCGAGCTCGGCACCGCGGTGGTGCCGTTGCAGGCCCAGCATCCGATTGCGCTGGCGCGTCAGGCATTGTCGGTGCATGCCGCTGCCAACGGCCGACTGGCTCTCGGCGTCGGGCCGTCACATCATTGGATCATCCGCGACATGCTCGGCCTGCCCTACGAGCGCCCGGCCGCGTTCACCCGTGACTACCTGGACGTGCTCGCCGCCGCCCTCAGCGGTCCCGGCCCCGTCGACATCGAGAACCGGACCTTTCGCGTGCACAACCCGCTCGACCTGGCCCCGGTAGCGCCGCTGCCGGTGCTTGTCGCCGCACTCGGGCCGGTGATGCTGGCGCTGGCCGGGGAGCGCGCCGACGGGACCGTGTTGTGGATGGCCGATGAGCGGGCCGTCGCCGAACATGTCGTTCCCCGAATCACCAAAGCCGCGGAGAATGCTGGTCGGCCCGCCCCCCGGATTGTCGCCGGAATACCGGTATGTCTTTGTGCGTCGGCTGAAGTCGACGCCGCTCGAGAGCGTGCCAACCGGATCCTGGGGGAAGCCGAGGTCTCGCCGAACTATCAGCGCCTGCTCGAGTACGGCGACGCGAACGACGTCGGCGATATCTGCGCGGCCGGCGACGAGGACGCCATCCTGGCGCGGTTCCGCCGGTTCGCCGAGGCCGGGGTGACCGACCTGTCGGTGCGGTTGCTGCCGATCGGCGACAACCGCGACGAGCTCGTCGCCTCCAAACGCCGTACCCGCGAAGTCGTCGCCGCGCTCGGCGCCGAAGTCCGATGACGGCACCGCTGGCCGGTATCCGGATTCTCGAAGTCGGCACCATGCTGGCCGGCCCGTACGCGACCATGCTGCTGGCCGACCTCGGCGCGGAGGTCGTCAAGATCGAACCGCCCGGCGGGGAAATCTCGCGCCGGGTCTCAGACAGCTACTTCGCCAGCCTCAACCGCAACAAGGGCAGCATCTGCTTGGACCTGAATTCGCCAGAGGGCCAGGCTACGTTGCGGAAACTCGTCGCGAAATCCCATGCGCTGCTGGTGAATCTGAAACCGTCGGCGATCCGTCGACTGGGGCTGACCTACGAGGCGCTGCGACGGCACAACGAACAAATCGTCTGCGTCGCGATCACCGGCTTCGGTTTGGACGGCGGTGATGATCCGGCGTTCGACTATGTCATCCAGGCGGCGACGGGTGTGGCCGCGCTGACCGGCGAGCCGGACGGGCCGCCGACGCTGCCCGGTTACTCCTCGGCGGACAATTCCACCGGACTCGCCGCTGCGCTGGGACTGCTGGCGCAAATCACCTCGGGCCGTGGTGGCCAGATCGACGTGTCACTGCGCGACGTGATGCTCTCGCAGTTGAACTATCACGCATCCGCCTACCTCAACGACGGTGTCCAGCCGCAGCGCCGGCCCTTCGGAGCCCATTCGTATTACGTTCCGGCGCAAATCTTCCCAACCGCCGACGGCTATCTGGCGCTGTTCATCACTCACGATGGATTCTGGAAATCATTTGCTGGCGAGGCTCATATCGACGGCTTCGACACAATGGCCGAGCGGGTCGCGAAGCGCGACGAGGTGCTGGCGGCAACCACGGCAGCTCTGGCCGCCGACACCGCGACCGGCTGGGAAGCCCGGCTGCGACCGCTGGGCGTGCCGGCAGCAGCAGTGCGCACGTTGGCCGAAGCGCTGGATGCCACGCCGGAAATGATTGTTACCGCAGGCGATTTCCGCCTGGTCGGCAACCCAATCCGGGTCTTTGGTTATCGCCCCGATTACCGTCCGGCGCCGAAACTGGACGAGTCCGGCTCCGCGCGACCAGTACAGGAGTAGTCCACCATGGCACGACCAGGACCCATCGCGATTGCAAACTTCTCCCATGTGTGTGTCGGCGTGTCGGATATCGAGCGGTCGCTGGCCTTTTACACCGGAGTGCTCGGGATGGACGTCGTGTTCGATGTCGAACTCGACGGCGCGGGTCTGGACGCCGTCACCGGGATGGCCGGCGGGAAGGGCCGAATGGTTGGCGGTCTCATTGGGGGAATGATGGTCGAGTTGCTGTCGCTGGGCGATGTTTCCGCCCTCCCGGAGGGCCCGCACCTGGGCTACACCAACATCTCGTTTCGGGTTGAGGATCTTGATGCGACATACACCGCTCTGCAACGCCGTGACGATGTACGCATCACGACGCCGGTCGAGATCGCCGGCTTGCGCATGTTCTTCGTCTACGACCCTGATGCCACGCCGATCGAATTGATCGAGCTTCCGTCGGGGGCACGAACCACCGATCAGCTGTGGCGGCCGCCGGCCTGATCCCGTGGTTTTTCGTGCGGAATTCTGCAGCCGCAGCACAGTACTCACAGTCACTCGTAGTGCACCGTCACCGACGGTGTGTCAGGCACCCCCTGACACGTCAAGATGTAGCCCTCGGCCACCTCGTCGTCGGTGAGCGCCTCATTGGCCCGCATGGTGGCGCTGCCCTCGGTGAGCCGGGCCATGCAGGTCCCGCAGTTACCGGCCTCGCAGCTGAACGGCGGCGACAGGCCGGCCCGCCGCGCGCTTTCCAGCAGCGTCTCGCCGGCCACCCGCGGCACCGAGACCTTCTTGCGTCCCAGATAGATCGTCACCGTGCCGCCCACCTCGGTATCGTCGCCGACGGGCGTTACCGTCTTGATTTGCGGCGGCAGGTCGAAGTTTTCGACGAACACCCGCCCGGGACCGGGCAGCGCTGAGCGCACCACGGCCATGAATCCCTCCGGACCGCACACGTAGTTGTCGGCGTCGACATCGGCGCCCACGAAGTCGCGCACGGCTTCGGTATCGATCAGGCCACGCTCGGCATCGATATGGCGCACCACCGACAGCCGTCCCGGGTAACGCTCCATGAGGCCGTCCAGTACCGCTGCGAAAAGCACCGACGCCCGGTCGCGATCCGCACACAGTAGCCGGACGATGCGATCGGTGGTGGCGAGCGCGCTCTTGGTCAACGAAAGGATCGGTGTGATTCCGCTGCCGCCGGCGAACGCCAGCAACGGCGCCGAGGTCGGGTTCAGGCAAAACGTGCCCGCCGCTCTGGTCATGGTCAGCTGGTCACCTTCCCCCACGTTGTCGAGCATCCAATTGGACACCTTGCCGCCGGGAACCCGCTTGACCGTGGTCATCAGCTCAGCATCGGTCTCCGGCGCGCTTGACATGGAATACGAGCGATAGCATTCCTCGCCATCTACCCGGACCCGGAAGGTGCAGTACTGGCCCGCGCGGTAGGTGAACGGTTGCAGCTCCGGCGCCAGCACGAAGGTGCGCGCATCGGCGGTCTCCTTGATGATCCGGGTCACAGTGGCCCGGTGGAACGCCTGGAGTTCCGCCATAGCACCCTTCCGCACTTGCGTTCTTCACTATAGAGAATAATATTCTCTGAAAGCGATAGGATATTTTCAAATCATTTCCGTTCACCGTGGTCGTTGCCGGGAGGAACCCGACATGAGCCAGCCAACCGCGCTGGTGTTCGAGGAGCGGCAGTACAGCCGGCCCCTGCTCGATGCGCTGGCCGACGGTCTGGCGACCACCCTGTACAAGCGTGGTGTGACGGCCGGCGACCGGGTCGCGCTGATGGCGTCCACCCGGCCCGAATTCGTCATCGCAGTGCACGCGATCTGGCGGTTGGGCGCCGTGGTAGTGCTTTTGAGCCCCGCCTGGAAGCGCGGCGAGGTCGAACACGCGCTGGCGCTGACGAACCCGACGCACGCGGTCGGCGACCATCCGGTGCTGGCCGGTCTGATGCCGATGGTGCATCTCGACGAACCGATCATGCCCGGGGAGTCGTTAGGTGGGCCGCCTCCCGCCGATGGCGACGCGTTGCTGGTGTTCAGTTCCGGCACCACCGGCCCGCCCAAAGCCGTCCGGCATACCCATGCGTCGCTGCGTGCGGCTGTCTGGCACTGGCGTTGCGCGCTGCACTTGACCTGCCGCGATCGCATCCAGGTGGCCACGCCGCCCGCGCACATCCTGGGCCTGCTCAACATCGTCACCGCGCTGCGCACCGGCGCCTGGATGCGGCTGCATCGTCGCTTCGATGTCGAGGCGATGCTGGCGCACATCGAAGCCGATCGCATCACCATCGAGATGGCCGTTGCGCCAATTGCCCTGGCAATCGCGTCGCACCCGCGGCTGGAATCCTACGACCTGTCCTCGCTGCGGTTCATCATGTGGGGCGCGACCCCGGTCAGCGAAAGCGTCGCCGAAACCGTCACCCGGCGAACCGGAGTCGGTTGGGTCCCCGCCTACGGCACCACCGAGTTGCCGGTCATCGCGTGTAACCCGTTGCAAGGCGCCCGGCTGGACTCGGTTGGGCGTCCGGTGGCCGGAGTGGACGTGCGGGTGGTGTCACTGCAGACCGGTGAGCCGCTCGGCCCCGGCGAAGCCGGTGAGATTCAAGCGCGCTCGGATTCGCTGATGGCCGGCTACCTGCCGGCTGAAGCGACACGAGAAGCATTGTGCGACGGCTGGTATCGGACGGGTGATATCGGATGCCTCGACACCGGCGGGTGGCTGCGGATCACCGACCGCTGCAAGGAGATGATCAAGGTGCGCGGATTTCAGGTCGCGCCCGCTGAGATTGAGGCCGTGCTGCACGCTCATCCGGCTGTCAAAGACTGCGCGGTGTTCGGTGTGCCCGACGGGATCGCCGGTGAATCCGTCGTCGCCGCTGTCGCGACCCACGGTGTGGTCGACGCCGGCGAACTCGCTGAGCGGGTGAACCAGCGGTTGGCCTCCTACAAGCGCCTGAGCCGTATCGTGTTCGTCGCCGAGATTCCCCGCTTGCCCTCCGGCAAGGTACTGCGCCGAGAGCTCAAGGAGCGTTATGGACGTCCGCTTCACGGATGAACAGCGGCAACTGCGCGATGCTGCCGCCAAGCTGGCCGACGACCTGGGACCGGGATCCGTCGCTGAGCTCGCCGACGACGACCGGATTGCCCGGCTGGACAAACAGGTTGAGGCGACCGGCTGGCGCTCACTACGCTCCGACGGCGCTTCCGGCGTCGAAGTGGCCGTTGTTGCAGAGGAATTCGGGCGCGGTTTGGTGGACGTCCCCTTTCTGGGTCCGGTGCTGGCCGACGATCTGGCCCGGTGTATCGGCGTTGACGAGCACGCGACGATCGCTGCCGGCGGCCGGGGAATCGACGCGCGCGGATACCGGCGGGCCCTCGAGCTGTGCGAGACCAGAGTTCTAGCAGCCGATCTGGACACCGCCCACACCGTGGTGGATCTGACCCGAGCCGAGGCCGGCTTCCTGGGAGCTCCGGTAGCTGTTGGCGACGTGCCTGCCGAACACGCCGGCCGATGGCAGGCACTCGCGCTGGTTACCACGACAGCGGATCTGGTGGGCGTCGCGCGTGGCGCACACAACCTCGCCTGCGACTACGCGAAAGTTCGTGAGCAGTATGGCAAACCGATCGGCTCCTACCAAGCGATCGCTCATCTGCTGGCCGAAGGTCTGGCCCTGATCGAAGGTTCGGTGAGCGTGCTGCGGCATGCGGCCTGGGCAGTCGACGAGCTGGAGGTAGCCCAAGCGATTCGGGCCGCCCGGGTCGCAAAGATCTACTGTGCGCGGGCCGCCCGCACCGTGTGCGAGACCGCGGTGCAGGTGCACGGGGGGATCGGCAATACGTGGGACTGTCTGGCGCACGTCTTTTTGCGGCGGGCACTGACGTCGGCCGAGCTGTGGCCGGTCAAGCTCAAGGAGATCGACATTGGACTTTCGTGACTCTCCGGAAGAAGCCGCCTTTCGGCAACGTCTACGATCCTGGCTTTCAGAGCATGCCAAGGAGTTTCCCACGTCGGGCGACGAGTACTGGGCTCGGCAGGGCGACTGGCACCGGGCGCTTTACCAGGCCGGGTTTTTCGGGCTGTCCTGGTCGCGCGAATATGGTGGCCAGGAATTGCCGCCGGTCTATGACGTCATCGTCGACGAAGAGCTGGCCCGCGCCGGCGCTCCGCCGCGGCCCAGTCTCGGCTACTTGGTCGTCGGTCTGAGCCGCCACGGCAGCGAGAAGCTGCGGCGGCGCTTCCTGCCGCCCATGATCAACGGCACTGAGCGGTGGTGCCAAGGCTTCAGCGAGCCCGGCGCCGGCTCAGATCTGGCCTCGTTGACCACCACCGCGACCCGCGACGGCGACCACTACGTCGTGCACGGGCAAAAAATCTGGACCAGCTACTCCGACGTCGCCGACTGGTGTCTGCTGCTCGCCCGGACCGACCCCGACGTGCCGAAACACAAAGGCATTTCGGCGTTCATCATCTCGATGAAACAGCCTGGTGTGCGACAACACCCCCTGCGGATGATCAACGGGGTCACCACCGAGTTCGGTCAGGTGTTCTTCGACGGTGCAACGGTGCCCGCGGACCAGATGGTCGGTGCTCCAGGTGAGGGCTGGGCGCTGGCGATGACGGTGGTCGCGCACGAACGTGAACCCTCCACCTTGGGCTACGCCGCCCGATACGGCAAGCTCATCAGGCAACTTGCCGCGCGTACCGGCGGCCGTGTCCCTCCCGAACTTGCTTGGGCTGCAGTGCAGACCGAGATGCTCACCCACCATGTGCGACGGAGGCTGTCCGAACAACTCGACGGTGTCTCGCACGGGCCGCAAGGATCACTGGACAAACTGCTGATGACCTGGGTCGAACAATCGGTCGGGCACGCCGCACTGGCCGTCGGCGGCACCCGCGATCCCGACCTGCTCAGCGCCTATCTATACAGCCGCGCGCAAAGCGTCATGGGCGGCACCGCACAGATCCAAAAGAACATCATCGCCGCACGCATTCTGGGATTGGGAGCCTGACGTGTACGACATGCCGGAAGAAATCGACGTCCAAGCCGACGGGCCGCTGCGGATCATCACGCTGAACCGGCCCGCCGCGCTCAACGCCGTCAACGACAGCCTGCACACCGGACTGGCAAAGCTGTGGTCCCAGTTGAGCGAAGACCGGCAGGCCCGCGCGGCGGTGCTCACCGGCAGCGGCAGGGCGTTCTCGGCGGGCGGCGATTTCCAGTATCTCGCCGAACTGGCCGACGATGCCGAGCTGCGCGCCAAGACCATCGCGCATGGTCGCGAGATCGTGCTGGGCATGGCTCGCTGCCGAATTCCAGTGGTAGCAGCGGTTAATGGCCCGGCCGTGGGTCTGGGGTGCAGCCTGGTCGCGCTGAGCGACATCGTCTACATCGCCGAAGACGCCTATCTCGCCGATCCCCATGTGCAGGTGGGGCTGGTGGCCGCCGATGGCGGGCCAGTCACCTGGCCGCTGCACCTCAGCCTGCTGCTGGCCAAGGAATACGCGCTGACCGGCGCGCGGATTTCGGCCGCGAAGGCCGTCGAACTCGGACTGGCCAACCATGTGGTCGCCGACCCGCTGTCTGAGGCAGTGACCTGCGCCAAACGAATCATCGAGCTGCCCCGGCAAGCGGTCGAGAGCACCAAACGGGTGCTCAACATCCATCTCGAGCGTGCGGTGCTGGCCACCCTGGATTTTGCACTGACGGCCGAAAACCAGTCGTTTCAAACCGAGGACTTCCGCTCGATCATCACCAGGCTGACCGCCGGCAAGAATTGACCCTCGTCGACGGGTCGCACGAGCGTCATGTCAGGGCGGACCATTTGGCGGTCGCCCCGAGTGGGCGCCCGAGACCGGGGCGCCGCGTTGAGACGCGTGCGCTGAGCCCGGTGTCACTTGGGCGGGAACCGCAGTGCACCGTCGAGGCGGATGACTTCGCCGTTGAGGTAGTCGTTTTCGACGATGCTTTGGACCAACGCCGCATACTCGGCGGGCCGGCCCATCCGCTTGGGGAAAGGCACCTGCGGGCCCCAGTATGCCTCCAGCTGGTCTGCCGCCTGACCGTAGGCCGGTGTCAGGAACGTCCCCGGAGCGATGGTGAGAACACGGATGCCCAGCGGTGACAGGTCACGCGCGGCCACCAGCGTCATGCCGACCACCCCGCCTTTCGCCGCCGCGTACGGCAGCTGACCGATCTGGCCCTCGTAGGCGGCGATGGAGGCGGTATTGACGATGACACCCCGGGCCCCGTCGAGCGGTTCGTGTCGCGCCATGGCTGCGGCAACCAGGCGCATCACGTTGAACACCCCAGTCAGGTAGACGTCGATGGTGGTCTTGAACCCGTCCAGGTCCAGCGGTGTGCCGTCCTTGGCGACCAGGCGTCCCCCGCTTGCCGGGCCGCCGTGGGTATCCACCGAAATCCGCAGTGGCCCCAGTGATTCTGCTTCGGCAATGGCAGCCTGGACGTCATCGGTGCTGGTGGCGTCGGTGCGCACATATCGGGCACCGAGCTCACCGGCAAGCTTTTTGCCTTTGGCGTCGGCCAGGTCGGCGACGATCACCTTCGCTCCTGCGCTGTGCAGCCGGCGCACGGTGGCCTCGCCCAGGCCGCCCGCACCGCCGACTACTATCGCAGAGCTCCCGTTGATCTGCATGCAGTTTCCCTTCTTGCAACACATACTCTCGGATTGAGAGAATAATGTTCTCATATCGCCGTGAATGGAGATTGCCGTGCCCGAAGCCGTTATCGTGTCCGCCCTGCGCACCCCCATCGGCACCGCCCGGAAGGGAACACTGCGCGACACCACCGCCTATGAGCTGGCGCATCACGTCGTCGCCGAAGCCGCCGCCAGCCTGGATACCGCGCAGGTCGATGATGTGATCTTGGGGGAGGGTCTTTACGGCGGCGGCGTGCTGGCCCGTCACGCCGCGATCACCGCGGGGCTTACCACGGTGCCCGGCCTGGCCAACAACCGCCACTGCGCGGCCGGTCAGGCAGCGGTGCAGAGCGCGGCCGCCAGCGTGCGCGCGGGCATGGATCAACTGATCATCGCCGGGGGGGTGAACTCGGCGTCCACGTCACCGCGGTCACGGATCCAGGTGGACGGTGAATGGGTCGACTGGTTTCCGCCCACCCATCCCGACCGGCCCGACGCGCCTAATCTCGACATGTCGATCACCGTCGGCTGGAACACCGCGGTTAAGGCGGGCATCAGCCGCGAGGAGATGGATGCCTGGGCGCTGCGGTCCCACCGCAACGCGATCGCCGCGATCGACGAGGGCCGCTTCAAGGAAGAGATCGTCCCCATCGACACCCCCCACGGGCTTTTTGCAGTCGACGAGCATCCGCGCCGCGACACCAGCATGGAGAAGCTGGCCGCGCTCAAACCGCTGCACCCGGAAATCGAGGGCTTCTCCATCACCGCCGGCAATGCCTGCGGCGCCAACGACGGCGCAGCCGTGCTGACCATCGCCAGTGACAGGCTGGGTCTGCCCGCGCTGGCTACCGTGCGGGCCTGGGCCTCGGTCGGGGTCGACCCCGCTGACACCGGTCTGGCGCCAGTGGAGGCAATCCCGAAAGCCCTTGCTCGCGCTAAGCTTTCACTGTCCGACGTGGATCTGTTCGAAATCAACGAGGCGTTCGCGTCGATGTGTGTGGCCACCGTCAAGCTGCTCGACCTGGACCCCGACCGGGTCAACGTCAACGGCAGCGGGTGCTCACTGGGGCACCCGGTGGCCGCGACGGGAGCGCGGATGTTGGTCACCCTGGTGCACGAACTGCGCCGCCGCGGCGGCGGCATCGGGGTCGCGGCGATGTGCGCCGGCGGCGGAATGGGTTCCGCCACCGTCATCGAGGTCCCCTCGCCATGATGAGTTAATGAGCATCGCCGAGCTGGTCGCGGCCGCGCGCAACGGATCGCCGCGCGCCGCGGGCCGGTTGCTCAGCTTGGTCGAGGGCGATCGCCGCGACGAGGTGCTGGCGAGCGTGGGTCCGTCATCGGTGCGCGTCCTCGGGGTCACCGGACCGCCCGGTTCGGGCAAGTCGACGACGATCGGGGCTCTGGTCGGTGCGTACCGGCAGCGGGGGCTGCGCGTCGCGGTGCTGGCCGTCGATCCGTCCTCACCGTTCAGCGGAGGTGCGTTGTTGGGCGACCGGATTCGGATGGCCGCCCATATCAACGACCCCGAGGTGCTGATTCGATCGGTGGCGACCCGCGGTCATCTGGGCGGTCTGGCGGCCGCGGTCCCCGCGGCGATCCGGCTGCTCGGGGCGATTCGTTATGACGTCGTGTTGGTGGAAACCGTGGGTGTCGGGCAGTCCGAGATCGAGGTCGCCGCCGTCGCCGACCCGACCGTGGTCATCCTCAACCCCGGGGCGGGTGACGCTGTGCAAGCCGCCAAAGCGGGTCTGCTGGAGGTGGCCGACATCGTGGCGGTCAACAAGGCCGACCGCGACGGCGCAAACCAGACCATCCGCGAGCTGCGCGCCGAGACCAAGGCCCCGATCGTGAGCCTCATCGCCGCGAGGGGCGAAGGTATCCCGGAGTTGATGGAGGCTATCGATGCTCACCACCGCGCTGATAGCCGGACGCGTCGGGTGGCCCGCGCCCGGGCGCAGATTCTGTCGCTGGCGCAAACCCGGCTGCGCGCCCACCCGGATCTGGAGCGGCTCGCCGAAGCCGTCGCCGACGGATGCGACGATCCTTATTCGGCTGCCGAGCGACTACTGTCGGAGGGATCGGTCGCCGGACGGCAAACCGACTGACCAGCTGTGCAGCGCCTCCACCGCCCGCAAGGCACGGTGTATCCGGCGGACCACTATCGACCTTGGCGAACAGCAGACGGCACGCCTCGGCAGGTTGGCCGAACAATAAGCAGCGCAACGTGATCCTTGTCGACTCCAAGGTGCTGACCGCTCATTTACGAGGTATCGTCGCCGTCCGCGCCTGGCTGGTCAGCGCTTCCCGGAGCGGACCTCTGGCGCTCAGCGCGGTATCGATTGCCGAACTCAACGGCGGTACGCGCAGCATATGCGTCGATATCGCTGTAACCACGATCCAATCGGGCTGGCCGACAATCTCATCGCTGCAACCGTGGATGTGACAGGTCTGCTACCGGCAACGCTCCGGAACTTTCCAATGTGCGAGCATCGACGGGCGCTGTTGGCCGGCTGAGCCGCCGTCGACCGGGACCGCTCATCCGGTTCGCCGCCCGGCCGCCTCAGGCTGTGCGAGCTCGTTGATTGGCTACCCTCAGGGCATGCCTTTCACGGTGGCCGTCAGCCGGTTCGCAGACATCACGCGCAGCGCCGCCCAAACGCGCATCCTCGACGCCGCGCTGAAGCTGATCGGCGAGCACGGCGTGGGCGGGACGTCGCTGCAAATGATTGCCGACGAGATCGGAGTCACGAAAGCGGCTGTCTACCACCAATTCAAGACCAAGGAAGAAATCGTCATCGCGCTCACCGAGCGAGAACTCGGGGGATTGGAGGAGGCACTGGAAGCCGCCGAAGCCGAGGAGCATGCGCCTCGCGCTCGCGAGCTGCTGCTGGACCGGGTCATCGATCTGGCCGTGCAACGCCGCGGTGCGATGAGCACCCTGCAGTTCGATCCTGTCGTCGTCCGACTACTCGCCCAGCATGAACCGTTCCAGCGGTTTATCCAGCGCCTGTACGGTGTGCTGGTCGATGAGGCCGGCGACGACGCCCGGGTGTTTGCGGCGATGCTCTCGGGTGCCATCGCAGTCGGCGTCATGCATCCACTCGTGGCAGACATCGACGACGAGATGCTGCGGGCTCAATTGCTACGTCTGACGCGACGATTCATGAACCCGTCGGAGGGAAGCGGGAAAGCTCAACGGGCTGCCACCATGCGCGCATTGACTCGCCGTGTAGCCAAAGCGAAACCACCCGCCTGAGGCCAGAGCCGGAGCTTGTCGCACCCTAGCCGATCGGCTACTGTTCTCTCGCCACGGTGATCTCTAGGGAGAGCAGATGACAGCACAACCACGCGGCCATGATGTTCTGGTCGTCATCGGGTCGGGTGGAATAGGGTTGGCGATCGCCCGCCGTGTCGGCGCGGGCCGGGTCATCGTGCTGGCCGACATCAGCACAGCACGCCTGCACACCGCCGCTGAGGCACTGCGCACTGATGGTCATCAGGTGCTGACCTGCGAAACCGACGTCACCTCGCGCAGTTCGGTCGCCGCTGCGGCCGAGCTGGCCGAGCGGGCCGGTCGGGTCGCAGCGGTGGTGCACACGGCGGGACTTTCGCCGCAGCAGGCATCCGCGGATAAGGTTCTGGCGGTTGATCTGCTCGGGGTCGCGCTGGTTCTCGACGAGTTCGGCGCGGTCATTGCCCCGGGAGGCGCCGGTGTGGTGATCGCCAGCATGGCCGCCCACATGTACCCGGCCTTGGACGCCGGGGTCGAGCGTCAGCTGGCCACCACGCCTACTGATGAGCTACTCAGCCTTGACGCCTGCGCGTCGATCACCGACAGCCGAATGGCATATCCGTTTGCCAAGCGGGCCAACCAAATTCGGGTAGCTGCTGCGGCAAAAGCCTGGGCGGAGCGCGGTGCACGGGTCAACTGCATCAGCCCGGGCATCATCTCCACGACAATGGGACAGCAGGAGCTGGCGGGCGAGTCCGGTGCGTTCATGCAAGCCATGGTCGACAATGCCGGCCTGCGGCGCATCGGCACACCCGAGGACATCGCCGCCGCTACCGAATTTCTGCTCGGGCCATCGGCCAGCTTCATCACCGGCACCGATCTTCTTGTCGATGGTGGAGTCATCGCGGCGATCCGCACGGGGACAATCGATCTCGGTCTCGACGGTCGCGGCGCCACGCAACCGACCCCGGCCGAGACGTCGAAAGAATAGACCTGGACGCAGATGTCAATGCCGGTGCTCACGCGGCTGCGTCATTTATGGTGAGGCCCGACAAGGCTGACAGTCGCTGGCTTTATGTCAGCGCTCGCGCCGCCCCGCGCGGAGCGGGTTCCGGCAGATTGAGCATGCGCCGTGCCGTGCGCAGCAGGTCGGCGCGCAGCGTGTCATCGTCCAGGTCAGCCACGAGTGGATGCATCACGCCGGCGAAGATCGCGCCGGACAGCATTGCCGCGGGCACGCGCGCCGCGGGGTCGGCGTCACCGAGGAGTACCGCAGTCAGTCGCCGGGTGAATCGCTGGAACGGTTCATGCTCGGCGAGCAACCGCACGACAACGGGATCGAACTGCAGCACACCCATAGTGCTGCGGCGGCGCGCGACGGCCAGCTCGATCACCCGGTTGAGAAGCACCTCACGTGCTCGAGGCGCATGCTCCTCGGCTTCAGCTGCCTCCAGCGCATCCTCCAGCTCAGCAAGCCCGCGCTCGGTGAGCGCGATGACGATGTCGTCTTTGGTCTTGAACTGACGGTACACGGCCGCCTTTGTCACGCCGATCGCATCGGCAATCATCTGTAGCGACGTCCCGCTGACTCCATGCTGCGCGATCAGTGTGAACGCGGCATCGAGCACACGATTTTGCGCAGCGGTGCGCGTGATGCCACCGAATCGAACGGCGGTCGGCCCGGAAATCACAGCACGAGGGTAACCGACGGGTATTGCCCTCCGGTTGCCGATCGGCTACTCTCCTGGTAGCCGATCGGCAACTTAGGCGGAGCCGGCCGAAGCGGAGGAGCCCCGGTGTCGGGTGAACATCTCACTGACAGCGATCAGCAGGTCCTCGAGGTGCCCATGGTGGTTGCGGATCGCGCAAAGCACCGGCGAATCGTGCTCCCCGCCGAGTGAGATTCGGGCGCACTGATGAAGGGTTCATTATTGCGCTTGTCCGCACCCGAAGCCGATGCGCAGCAAGTCCTCCGGGTGGTCGCCTATTTCGACACTCTCGTGGAACGCTGCGTATCCACGGAGGAGTTCGTTCGGGCCACCAGCGTTCTGGCACGGTGTGCGTGTGGGTTGAAATCCGCGGATGGGGAAACCTGGCGGTTCGGGCCGACCGGCGACGCGCTGTCTGGCGACGATTATCGTGTGTCAAGCCAAGCGGATTTCGACATCAACGGAACGCCGGGAAGTTTGTGGCTGGAACGACCGGGGGGCGCCGGGCCGCTGGACGACCTGTTGCTCGACCGCGCATCGGTGGCTGCACGGCTACTACTGGGAAGCGCGCAGACGAAACGTGTGACCGGGGTCAGCGATCCCGCTCTGGTCGAGGTGGTGCTGAGCCGACGTGAGTCGGCGGCCGACCGGCGCCGGGCACTCCGGCGGCTCGGGCTTGCACCGCATTTGCCGCTGCGGGTAGCTGCGGTTTCGGTGGAGCCGGACCGTGACCCGGCCGCCGAGGCGATAGCGTTGCTAACGTGCAAACAACGGGTCCAGTCGGTGTGTGTGGCCGGTCTCGGTGCTGTCGCGGCAGTGCTTTTCCAACATGACAAGCAGACCGATGCGCTAGCCGACTGGCTGCGCACGGCCTTGCGCGACCTGACAGATAATCAGCACCGCAACAGCGGCATCCGGATCGGCGTCGGAAGCAGTGTTGACAGCGGTCAGGCCGAGAAGTCCTGGCGTCAAGCAGTTTTAGCGTTGCGATTCGCGGCTCCCAGCGACCTGGCAGGCCAGACCTGGGATCCCGTCAGCGCCGTAGTTGATTTCGGCACACTGGGGGTGCTCGCGGTGCTTGCCGAAGTACCGTCCGCGCGCCTGCGCGACGACCCTGATGTCGCAGCCCTCGATGCCCTGGGCGAAACGGATCACGGTGATCTGGATATTGCTGCGTTAGAGGCTTTTTGCCGAACCGGTTCGCTGCGCCAGGCGGCGCAGGTGTTGTACCTTCACCATAGCTCGGTGGCCGCTCGATTGGCGCGCATTGAGAGCACGTTCGGCTGGCACCTCGACGACCCAGCAGACCGGTTCAAGGCCCAACTCACGTTATGGGCGCGCAGGATCGCTCATGCACCCGGGTATCGCTGACGTGGTTTAACGCTCGTTGGCCATCGTGGCGCGCGTTCGTCGGCTATTGGCCGCCGTAATCCCGACAGATGTCGGATGACTTGTCACACTCTGCGCTGTCAAACTTTTCCAAACAAACAGGTGCCGGAAGGGTTGCGATTGTGCCGCGGACTCGTGCTTGTTCCGGGACGCGAGTTGCGCAATGACCCCAACAGCAAAACCGCCACCGCCGGTGCCGTTGTTGGCCTGTGGGCGCAACGGCGATGTCAGCCTGTCGGGACAGGAGAGGAGACGCAGTGACCAGTCATCGTGGTCTGGGCTCTGACCTCTTGCCCGAAACTGACAGAGCCGATGAACCGGTCGGGTCGTCGCCGCGGCTGCACTTGGGCGCTCGCGAATACGCACGTCCGCTGGCGGGCCTGGTGACCATTGCGGCGGTGCTCGCAATCGTGGCGGTGGCCGCGGACCTTTTCCAGGGTGGCTTTACCCCGGCAGTGCCGGTAACCGTGATCGCGCCACGGGCTGGTTTGGTGATGAACCCTGACGCCAAGGTGAAGATGCACGGCGTGCAGGTAGGCAAGGTCGCCTCTATTCAGCCGCTGCCCAACGATCAAGCCGCCCTTCACCTGGCGATGGATCCCTCGCAGCTGGACCTGATTCCGGCCAATGTGCTGGTCGACATCGCATCGACAACGGTATTCGGCGCCAAGTTTGTCCGGTTGGTGCCACCTGCGAAGCCCTCACCGCAGCCGCTGCGCGCAGGTCAAGTTCTCGATGGCAAGCACGTCACGGTCGAAATCAATACGGTTTTCCAGCAGCTCACGTCGGTGCTATCCAGGGTTGAACCGGAGAAACTCAACGAAACGCTGGGCGCACTGGCGTCGGCACTGGCCGGCCGGGGCCACAAGATCGGCCAGATGCTCAACGATCTTGACGCGCTTCTTATCAAACTGGATCCGAGCCGCCCCGCGCTCAACCATGATCTTGCGGTCGCCCCAAACGTGCTCAACGCCTACGCCGATGCGGCACCGGGACTGATGAAAACGGCAGACAACACGACGCGGGTGAGCCAAACCATCGTTGACGAGCAACACAACCTGGACGCGCTGCTGATGAGCGCGATTGGTTTGGCCGACATCGGCAACCAGGTGTTGGGCGACAACAAGAAACGGCTAGCCGACGTCGTGCATCTGCTGCTGCCCACAACCGATCTGCTCAACGAGTACCACGAGGCTCTGACCTGCGGTCTCGGGGGTGCCGTGGTGTTGACCAAGCAACCGCCACCGAGAGATCCGGGCATCACCCTATTGCTCGGATTCGATTTCGGCGCAGAGCGTTATCGGTACCCGGGCGATCTGCCCAGGGTGGCGGCCAAAGGCGGCCCACAGTGCACCGACCTTCCGAAACTGCCCTTCGAAGGGCATGCGCCGTTTGTTGTCGCCGACGTGGGCTCCAACCCCTTCAAGTACGGAAACCAGTTCCTGATGTGGAACTCCGACCTCATTAAAGAGTGGCTATTCGGGCCCCTTGACGGGCCGCCGCGCAACACTATGCAGATCGGCCAACCCGGATGAGCAGTTCAACGCAGTCGACAATCATTAAATTCGGGGTCTTCGCAGCCGTCATGGCGGTGCTGACCACTTTCCTGTTCTTTATCTTCGGCCAGTATCAAACCGGCACGACCAATGGATACTCGGCGGTTTTCGCGGACGTGTCACGGCTGAAATCCGGAGATAGTGTTCGAGTGGCAGGGATTCGCGTAGGCACTGTCAACAGCGTCACGCTGCGGCCTGACAAGAAAGTCGTAGTGAAATTCGACGCCGGTCGCAACATCGTGCTCACCGACGGCACCAGGGCGGCGGTTCGCTATCTGAATTTGGTAGGCGATCGGTATCTCGAACTGTTGCAGGGGCCAGGATCAACCAAACGGCTGCCAGTCGGGGCGCAGATTCCCCTTGATCACACTTCACCGGCATTAGATCTAGACCTGCTGCTCGGCGGGCTCAAACCGGTCATCCAGGGCCTGAATGCGCGTGATGTGAATGCGCTCACGTCGTCGCTGATTCAGGTGTTTCAGGGGCAGGGCGGAACTTTGGAGTCGTTGTTGTCTAAAACATCGTCGTTCACCAACGCCTTAGCGGATAACAAGGAAGTGATCCAACACACGATCGACAATGTGAACGCGATGCTCGCGGCGATCGACAAGGAGGGTGGCAGGTTCTCTACCACGGTCGACCGGCTGCAACAGCTGGCCACCGAGCTTGCAGCAGACCGTGATCCGATCGGCGCCGCGATCGACGCCCTGGACAAGGGAACCACGTCGGTTGCCGACTTGCTGACCACGGCGCGGCCACCGTTGTCCGGCACTGTAGCTCAGCTAAACCGGTTGGCGCCGTTGCTCGATCAGGACAAGGCCCGGTTGGATGCTGCACTGCAGAAGGCGCCGGAAAATTACCGGAAACTGATGCGTGCGGGCTCCTACGGCAGCTGGATTAACTGGTACATCTGCGAACTGAGCTGGCGTGCAACAGACATGCAGAACCGCACCGTAGTGGCGCCCTGGTTCCGACAAGAAGGTGGGAGGTGCGCCGATGCTTAGGTATCGCGGCGCTCACCTCGTGCGGGCCGGTTTCATCGGGGTTGTCCTGGCGGTACTGGTCATAGCCGTGGGTCTGCAGCCCTCGCGGCTGCTGTCGTTGGCAACCGCCGTCCGCTACCAGGCAGTGTTTTCCGAAGCGGGTGGCCTGGCCGTGGGCAACGCCGTGACGGTGTCAGGGATCAAGGTCGGATCGGTGACAGGTGTCTCGTTGCACCGCGGTGACGTCTGGGTGACCTTCAGCGTCAAGGGAAATGTCCCGCTGGGCTCGGATACCACCGCGCACATCCGGACCGGCACGCTGCTCGGTGAGCGGGTGCTGACCTTGGAGTCTGCCGGTGCCCGCACACTACATCCGCTGGACGTCATCCCGATCGAGCGCACATCCTCGCCGTATTCGCTAGTCGACGCGGTCAGCGAGTTCACCGCCAGTGCCTCCGGGACCGACACCGCAGCGCTGAACCAGTCGCTCGACACCCTCTCGAAAACAATCGACCAGATCGCACCGCAACTGGGAGCAACGTTCGACGGGCTGACCCGCTTGTCCCAGGCCCTCAATAGCCGCAACGAAAATCTGGGTGATCTTCTCAAGCACGCCAGTGACGTCACGAGCATTCTGTCGCAACGCAGCCAACAGGTGAACGCTCTCATCCTGAACGCCAACGATCTGCTCGCCGTGCTGGTGCAACGACGGAAAGCGATTGTCGATCTGCTGACGCACACTTCAGCGGTCGGTAAACAGTTGAGCGGCTTGGTGCACGACAACGAGGAGAAACTGGCGCCGACTTTGGACAAACTCAACTCAGTGACCGCGGTTTTGGAGAAGAACAGGGACAACATCGCCAAAGCGCTGCCCCGCCTGTCGAAATACCAGATCACCCTTGGCGAGGCAGTTGCCAGCGGCCTGTTCTACCAGGCCTTTGTGCCAAACCAGGAACCCATGCAGCTGTTGCAGCCGTTCCTGGACTACCTGTGGGGCTTCCGCACGTTTGATACTGCGCCCGGTCGCGGTCCCGGGTTTCCGTCGCCGATGCCGCGGGCGTTGTTTCCGTGGCCCTACAACGGTATTCCGGGAGGCTCACGATGATGTCGCGGAAGAAACTCGCGGCCGCAGCCGGAATCGTTTTGGTCGGGCTTATCGCCGCGGCGGCGGCGGTTATCGTGCGTGAGACGTTCTCGCGCCCGACAACGATTACCGCCTATTTCACTACCGCCACCGCGATTTACCCCGGCGACGAGGTACGGGTCGCAGGTGTCAAGGTCGGCCGCGTAGTGGCTATCCAACCGGAGGGGACGCGCGCCAAAATGACTTTGCACGTCAACCGTGACGTGCCCATTCCGGCCGATGCCAAAGCGGTGATCGTCGCCCAGAATCTGGTCGCCGCGCGCTATGTGCAGCTCACTCCGGCCTACCGGTCGAGCGGCCCAAAGATGACCAACGGGGCTGTGATCCCGGTCGACCGGACGGCCGTGCCGGTCGAGTGGGATGAGGTGAAAGCCCAACTAATGCGGCTGGCAACCGATTTGGGTCCCAACAGCACGGTGTCGACCCCTTCGATGGCTCGGTTCATCGACAGTGCTTCCGACGCGCTGGCCGGCAACGGTGACAAGCTGCGCCAGACGCTGGCTCAACTGTCCGGAGTGGGGCGGATTCTGGCCAGCGGCAGCGGCAACATCGTCGACATCGTCAAGAACTTGCAGACCTTCGTTTCCGCACTGCGCGACAGCAACGTCCAGATCGTGCAGTTCCAAGACCGCTTCGCCACGCTCACCAGCGTGCTCAACGAGAGCAGATCCGACCTGGATGCGGCGCTGAGCGACCTTTCGGCGGCCGTCGCCGAGGTGCAGCGCTTCATCGCGGAAACCCGTGACAAGACCAGCGAGCAGATAGTGCGGTTGGCCGATGTCACCCAAAACCTAGTCGAGCACCGGATGGACATCGAAAACATCCTGCACGTCGCACCGAACGCGTTCGCGAACTACTACAACATCTACAACCCCGATACCGGCATGCAAGACGGCGTTTTCGTGATCAACCAACTTTCGAATCCGGTACACCTGATCTGCACGTCGCTTGAGGCTGTCGAAAACGTCACCGCGCCCGAATCGGGAAAGCTGTGCGCTGAATATCTCGGCCCGGGGCTGCGGTTGCTGAACTTCAACTACCTGCCTATGCCGACCAACTATTGGCTGGCAAAAGCGGCAGACCCGCAAAACGTCATCTACACCGACCCGGCGCTCGTCCCTTGCCACCCTCACATGGAGGCCTGTGAAGGCGGGTTGAACGGCACGACCCCAACTCCGCCCGAGACCGCGCCCGCAGTATCGGCGTACACCGGGCTGCCCGGTGACACTCCCGGGGCGAACTGGCCGCCTCCCGTGGCGCCGGGCCCGCCCGCGCCGGCCCCGGCACTACCTGGCGCACCCGCGCCGACGACGGCGCCGGACGTATTGCTGCCCGCGGAAAGGCCATCGCCATGACCATCCCTGGTGTTGCCCGGCGGCTGTTCGTTATGGGGTCGAGTGTGCTGCTCATTACGACAGGATGCGCCTACCATGGTCTTAACTCGTTGCCACTTCCCGGGGCGGTGGGACGAGGAGCGGGGGCTCAAATTTTCCACGTCGAGATCGCCAACGTTGGCACGATGGAGTCAAATTCGCCCGTCATGATCAACGACGTCGTGGTCGGCAGCGTTGGCAAAATGACGGTGCGGGGTTGGCACGCCGATGTCGAAGTCGCAGTGCGGCCTGACGTCGTGGTCCCCGCGAACGCGGTGGCCAGGGTCGCACAGACCAGCCTGCTGGGTTCGATGCATCTGGAGCTCAACCCGCCGCCGGGTCAGCCGCCGACCGGAAGGCTCAAGCCCGGTGCCACCATTCCGCTGAACAAGTCGTCGACCTACCCGTCGACCGAGCAGACCCTGTCGTCATTGTCGGTGGTCGTCAACGCTGGGGGACTCGGGCAAATCGGCGATATTATCCACAATGTCGACGCCGTCTTGTCGGGGCATGAGCGTGAGACCCGGGATCTCCTGACCCGGCTTGACACGTTCGTTGGCACGTTTGATGATCAGCGGGACAACATCATCGCGACCATCAAAGAATTAGACCGCGTTGCAACGACATTCGCGGCGCAGCGGGACGTCATCACCGAAGCCTTACGCAAGATTCCACCCGCGTTGGACGTCCTCCTGAGGGAACGGCCACGGATAATTACCGCATTGGACAAACTGCGCGTGTTCAGCGACACCGCGACGGGTCTTATCAACGATACCCAGGCCGACCTGGTGAAGAACCTGCAAAACTTGGCGCCGACAATTTGCTCGCTCGCCGAGGTTGGCCCCGACCTCGACGCCGCTTTGGCCTACACAACCGTGTTCCCGTATGGCCAAAACCTCATCGATCGAGGCTTCAAGGGCGATTATTTCAACGTCTTCGTCGTCATTGACGTGACCCGCGCCCGGCTCAAGTCACAAACGTTCATGGGAACCCACTGGCAGCAGGAGGACCTCGAGTGGGTACCGGCGCCGGGCGACCCGGGCTATGACGCGTACTACGCGAAGAACGGAAACGGTGACGGCTCCAGCGGACTTCCGCGCACACCGCCCCCTCCGGACCGCTGTAGACCGGAGACTGTCGTGCCGGTGGCGTCCTCCGGAGGTCGCTGATGCTCACACGATTCGTCCGAATCCAGCTGACCATCTTTACGATCACGTCGATCATCGGTGTGCTCGTGATGATCTTCTCCTACCTGCAGGTACCCACCCTGCTGGGCATTGGCCGGGTCACCGTCACGCTTGAGCTACCCGACACAGGGGGACTCTACCGCTTTTCCAACGTCACCTACCGCGGCGTACAGATCGGCAAGGTCACCGCAGTGCAGCTGACCCGTTACGGAGCAAAAGCAACGCTTTCCCTTGCTGACTCGCCGAAGATTCCGGCGGACTTGCAAGCCGAGGTGCACAGCATCTCCGCGGTGGGCGAACAATACGTCGATCTTCGCCCGCGCACTGATTCGCCTCCCTATCTGCGCGACGGTTCGGTGATACCGATGCGAGAGACCACGATTCCACAACAAGTTGGCCCGATGCTGGACCAGGTCAGCGCGTTGATCAACAGCGTCCCCGAGGAAAAGCTGAGCGCGTTAATCGACAGCTCGTTTGCGAGTTTCAGCGGATCCGGATATGACCTGGGGTCGATTTTCGACTCGTCAGCCAGGGTCGCCGCCGACGCTAACAGCGTATCCGACCGCACCCGAGCATTGTTCGACGACACAAAGCCACTGCTGGATTCACAAGCTCAAACCGCCGACTCGATCAGACTGTGGGCGCGCAGCCTCGCCGGCGTGACCGAGCAAGTAGCCACCGACGACACCCAGGTGCGGAGGCTCCTACAGACCGGACCGGGAGCAGCCGACGAAGCGGCGCGACTGCTTGACCAAGTCAAGCCGACCCTTCCGGTGTTGCTGGCCAACCTCACCACCATCGGCCAAATCGGTGTGACCTACCATCCCTCGCTCGAGCAACTTCTGGTGTTGTTGCCGCCGGTTATCGCCGACCTCCAGGTAGCTTCGCCGAGCAACAACTACATCGGCCTGCCGTCAGGCGGTTTCCACTTCGCGATTGCCGACCCGCCAGCGTGCACGGTCGGCTTCCTGCCGCCCAGCCAATGGCGGTCACCGGCCGATACGACTACGGTGGACACCCCGGACGGACTGTACTGCAAACTGCCTCAGGATTCACCGATCGCCGTCCGCGGTGCCCGCAACTACCCCTGCATGGGTCACCCCGGTAAGCGTGCGCCGACCGTCGAAATATGCAACAGCGACAAGCCGTTCGAGCCGTTGGCCATGCGACAGCATGTTTTGGGGCCTTACCCACTGGATCCGAATCTGCTCTCGCAGGGCGTTCCGCCCGATGACCGGATCACCTTCAACGACCGGATTTTCGCGCCGACCCAGGGAACGCCGCTAACCCCACCGCAGAATATACCCTCACCACCGAAATTGCCTCCGCCCCCGTCGATGGAACCCCTGGGACCCGGCCACCCGGCGGGCGCACCTCCGCTGGGAGCGCCCGGTAATCCCGCCGTCCCCCGGTCGCCAGCGGTGCCAGAGAACCACGCGCCGCCATTACTACCATCCGGTAACGAGGCCAGTCTGCCACCGCTGGAGTCGCTGGCGCCGATGGATAGTCCTGACGCCATGACGCCGGTGCCGGTAGCTCCCCGGACGTCCACTAGCGTCCCGCCGCCGAGCGCGGCGCCGTCTGCGGCCCCAAGCTCGTTCGAACCCAGCGGTTCTGGGGATGCCCCCTCGGTGGCCGTCACCGAGTACAATCCCCGCACCGGATCGTATCTCGGATCCGACGGCCATATCTATCGGCAGTCAGATCTGGTTACGCCGGCGGATCACAAAACCAAAACGTGGAAAGACCTGATCTTGCCGCGCCATGCCTGAAGTCAACCCTTTCGAGGTATTAAGCCCAGCAAGGAGATTCCGATGACCGTCGGCGACCGGCCCGTGTCGGCGCCCGGAGCCGGTGACCGTGATGACGCGCCGAAAAGCGCTTCGTTTGTGTTGGCGGAGGCGGCGGAGGCAGAGGCACTGGCCGCTGAGGCGGAAGCACGTGCCGCGGCGGCCCGCGCCCGCGCGGAAAGGCTGCGCCGGCAAGCTGAAGCGGCGTCATCCGACCGACCGGACGGCAGAGACACGGCAACCCCGCATGCAGATGACACGGGCCCCGACGCGCCCGCGGCAGACACCGGCCCACCCCGGCACCGGCGGCTACGTCACCCGGGAATCAAAGTCACCGCTGTCTGTGCTGGGTTGGTGCTGATCTGTGCCTCGCTTGCGGCAAGTGGCTATATGGTCTGGCGCGATCACGCTGCATCGCAGCAAAAACACCGCATTGCCGAGTACGCCGCGGCGGCCCGCCGCGATGTCGCGGCTTTGATGTCGTTGGACTTCAACAAAACCAAGGAGGACCTTCAGCGCATCGAAGATAATTCCACCGGACGGTTCAAGAGCACTTTCCCGGCGTTTGCAGATCAGCTGAGCAAGCGCCTGCAGCAGTCGAAGATGGTCACCACGGTCACCGTGAACGATGTTGCTGTGGAGTCGATGACCGACGACTCGGCGATCGTCTTGGTCGCCGCGACCACACAGGCCACGGGACCCGATGGCCAGCTGCAACCACAACCCTGGCATATCGCCTTGGGCCTTCGTAGAGACGGCGGGCAGCCCAAAATGTCGAGCATAGAGTTCGTCCAATGACCATCCGGCAACGACGACGAGTCGACGACGCCAACGACGTGGCTGTCGACGAGGACCACGATGCTGCCAAGCCGGCGTCGGGCGAGCACTCGGCGCCGGGGCGCGTGATAAGCCGCATAAGGCCCGCAATAGAGTTCAGTCGGCGCTGGGTGCTCAGGTCACTCGCGCACTGGCACGCCATCGTACTGACGACGGCGGTCGTGGCGACAGTGGGACTTGCCGTCGCCCTGTTCTTTTTCCAGTACCGCCCCAATCAGCAGACGGACGGGGCGGCGGCACAGCACGTAATCAAGGCTGCATCTGATGGCACGGTGGCGGTTCTGTCATCCTCGCCGGAGACCATTGACAACGATTTGAAGGTCGCAAATTCACACCTGACCGGAAACTTCTTGCGGTACTTTAACGATTTCGGTCGGCAGTTCTTGGCGCCAGCTGTCCGGCAACACAGAGTGAAGGCGTCCGCGAGCGTGCTGCGCGCCGCAGTGGTGGACTTGCATCCGGACTCGGCCGTCGTTCTGCTGTTTATCCACCAGACCACCACCAGCAGTGACAAACCGGAGCCGGTATTAACCACGAACAGTGTGCGAGTGACACTGAAAAAAGTCAACGGAGACTGGCTGATCTCGAAATTCGAGCCGGAGTAAGGCGCGGCGCGTGATATGAGGAAAAACCGATGCGGGTAGTTGGCACGATAGGATGCGCGACACTGGCGGCAGCAGCGATGGTCCCGGGATTCGGGTCGCTATCCGCTGCGTCGCCGGATTCGATCGCCCTCAACGGAATGTATCGGGCAACCTCTGACGGTCAGTGGGCGAAAACAAACTACGCATACCACAACGAAGCGACCGTCACGAGCGTGTGGACTATCAGCTCCGCGTGCACCGACCCCATGGACTGCTCGGGTCGGGTCACCAGCGACCAAGGATGGAGCGCACCTCTTCGCCTGGTTGGGGGCAATATGTGGTTCGTCACCCACGATGTCGAAAACTGGGAGCAGTGCGGGGATGGCATGCCGCCCGCCCCCGGGCACCAGACATTCAAGTTCTCCGCGGACGAGAACCTATCCGGCTGGGACTACACGGTCGGTCCCAGCGGTGCCTGCGGCGCCAATAAATGGCTCGTTGTCGAGATGCCATTCAAATTGGTCAAGATCGGGTAAGCATTACCGATCCGCCACGGCCAGTCACCTGTCGCCCGCGACGATCTCGGGACTTTGGAACCACAGCGCCGGCGCTCTGGTCTGCCCGCGTGAACCAAGCGTCTGCCGCGGCCCCCGGGTCAAACACAATCCCGAAGGACCGCCGATGAGCGCCTCAGCGAGTGCACCCTTGACCTTGGCTAGCCGATCGGCTAGTTTGCCCGTGGCCGGTAGGCACGCAATTGCGCGGCGTGGCGATGGGAGTCATCGATGCCTGAAAGCGCTCCCGGTGGGGATCCACGACAATGAGACGGACCGATGGTGAGCTGATCCTGTTTTGGACGTTGCCCGCGGTGGCGATCATCTGGATCTCCGCGTTTTTCTTGTTCCCGGGTTTCGTCCATCCCATGCCGCCGACGATGTCGGCAGAGCGAGTCGCTGCCTTCTATCGTGATCCCGCGAACCTCCCACGCATTCGCTACAGCATGATCGTGTTCAACTGGTTTTGCGTGGGTCTGATCCCGATCCTGATGCTGCTGGTGATGCAGATGCGCCGGATGGCGCATCGCACGCCGATATTGTCCTATTGCATGCTGGCCTGTGCCGCCGGTGGTCCCGCGATCTTCCTTATTGCCAACCTGTTTTGGTTGCTGGCCGCGTTCCGGCCGGAACGGCCTCCCGAATTGACCCAACTGTTCAACGATCTGGCATGGGTCACCTTTACCATCCAGGTTCCTTACCTGATCATGCAAAGTGTGCTGCTGGCGCTGGCGATTTACTGGGACCAGCAGCCCCGACCGGTGTTCAAGCCGTGGGTCGCGCATTTCAATCTCCTCGTCGCAGCGGCATTGGCCCCGGCGGCCTTCACCGGTCTTGCGCTGAGCGGGCCCATGTCCTGGAACGGCTTGCTGCCGTTCTGGGTCAAAAACATCGCCATCGCCGTCTGGATCGTCGTGATGGCAGTCGTTCTCGGCCAAGCGATCCGGCGCCAGCGTGTCGAGGATGAGGTTTGCCCATGAGCACGGCGGTGACCGCACTGGAGCGGCCCTGCCGACCGTTGTTTCGCCGGTTCGTCTGGCACTGTCGCTACAACCCGAAGCGCGAGCTGTGGTTCGCGTGGTGGACGACAATCGTCTTCTACAACGTCTTCGCGGTGGCCTTCTTTGTGCTGAGCCGCACGCAGCCGCCGCCGAGCCCCGGCTGGGACCCCCCACGGGTCGTGCAGTGGTTCAACCACAACCACTACGGCATACTCGTCGGGTTCGGAATGATGTTCCTACTCACCGGCATGACAGCGCCGACCAACGCGCTGATCGCCTATTCGATGCGGCGTATGTCGATCAGCCCAGCCTTCGCGTATTCCTACCTTGTCCTGTACTCGTTAAGCGCGATTCCGGGCATGCTGTTGATGTGTATCGTCCTGACCGTGGGCGCGATGCGGCCCGACCGCGATCCCCAACTTGTTTTCTGGCTCTATGACTTCGCATTCTTATCGTTCATCGGAACCATGGGTGTTTTTCTAATCGGCTCTTTGATATGGATGCTCGCGATCCTCATCGACCGCAATCGGGTGCTCCCAAAGTGGTTCGGTTATCTCAACCTCTGTAACGCGCTCACCGAGGTCGTCGTTTCACCGGCGTGGATTTTCAAAAGGGGCGTCTTAGCCTGGAACGGCGTGATTGCATGGTGGATTGACATGGTCGTGTTCGGCTTCTACACCGGTGTGTTCATCCTGCTGCTCAGGCAGATGATTGGGCGTGAGGATTTCGGTACCGGGCCGCTTCCTGATCTGGCACCGACCGAGCATAGCGCCGCTGCTCACATGGCAGAGAAGGCACAGTGACCGAGCCTGTGGAGGATACTGGTTCGCGGCCGTACGACACAGGTGGGCAAACCGCCGCAAAAGGTTCTGTCCGGTTCGTTCCCGGACAGCCCGACATGTGGGCGTTTGTTCTCTTCGAAGCGCTAGTTTTCACTAGCTATTTCATCGTCTATATGATCTGTCGTACCCAAAATCCCGAGCTTTACTTACGATCTCAGGCACAACTCAATCTGCGCGCCGGCGTCTTCGAAACGCTCGTTTTGTTGATGAGTTCTTGGTCAATGGCACGATGCGTTCAGGCCTCCCGTGCCGGGATGTTTCACTCGGCTTTTAGAAACGCTTTGGCCACCATCTTTTTCGGTGCGGTCTTCCTCGTTTCGAAGGTGTCCGAATGGGCCGCATACGTCCGTCGTGGATTCGGGTTCTCCACCAACGAGTTTTTCGTGCACTATTTCTTTCTCACCGGGATCCACCTCCTGCACCTGTTGATCGGCTTCGTCGCTCTGGGTGTTGTCGTGTATCAGCTGCGCAGTTCTGCGCGGAGATCGCAGGAGCTTGTCGAAACGGGTGCCACCTACTGGCACACCGTCGACTTCTTGTGGGTCGTGATCTTCGCATTGCTCTATATCGTGAGGTGACCAGTGGATACCGGGTTCAGAAAAAGGCTGCTCGTGGTCTGGCTTGCTCTTTCGGCGATCACGTTGGCCTATCTGTGGGTGGGTTCAGTGGATCCCGCTCGGGCGGCGCGGCCCAGTGCTGTGGTCACGACCAGTGCGATCCTGATGGCAGTGATTAAGGTACGCATCATCTTCCGGGAGTTCATGGAAGTACGGCACGCCCCGGCCGTGCTCTGCCGGCTCACCGATGCCTGGGTGGTGCTTATGGCCGTGTCCCTGCTGGCGAGCTACTTCACGGGCATGGCGATCTGGCGATGAAGCGTCAAGCGGTATGCCTGCTGAGCGGCAATGACCAGGTGACAGGCGAAACTCGCACGCCGCGAACCACGCAACCGCCCCGGCAACTCCGCGAGGCGTCGATGTAATCGTCGTCGGCGACACCGACATGGCAGAGGGTGTCGATCCACTGCGCCTTCGCTTTCCTACGCCGAAGCTGAATGGTTTGTGCCTTCGCGGTCCTTCCGGCCGAGCGCCTACTTCTAGTCAGCCATCATTGCTGGCTTGGGCGCTGACACCTGCGAGGAATGCGCTAATGTCGCGCGCTACAACGTCGGTGAACGACCGCTCTCCGTATTCACCTGCGGCCCAGTGCCGGGCACCCTCACTGACCAAAGACTGGGCTACATTGGCCAGATGGTGCACGTCGACATGGGCGGGGATTTTGCCGTCGGCCTGGGCTTTTTCGAATAGTTCGGCGAAGATCAGCGCAGTGCCCTCAAGCTGCCGTCCAGCGGCGAGTATCCGGTGCTCCTGGCGATAGCCCTCCAGAATCGTCTCGATGATCAGTTCCCGCGGGTTACGCCGCATTGAGCGTTCCAGGCTGGCGAGGGCGGCCGCGATGACCTGGGGCACCTCGTAGGGTTTTTGCAGCAGTTGGTGGGCCGTGCGGTGGGCGGCCTGGGTGGACAGCACACCAATCTCGAAGAGCACGTCTTCTTTGCGCGGGAAGTAGAAGTAGAACAGCGCTTTGGACACTCCGGCCGCTCGGCAGATATCGGCAACCGTCGTGTGTGCGTAGCCGTTCGCGCGCCACAGTGCGACGGCGGCCTGCAGCAGTGCGCGCTTGGTCTGGCGCGAACGTGCTTGCCGAAGGGAAGCACGCCGCTGACTTGGGTCAGCAACGCCATCTGGTCTAACAGCCAACACAGATCCAGTATATGGTGATCAGTAAAAGTTGACCTAAGTCGAATATCTGCCTACCGTTCCTGTCATGGAGGATGACCGAGCGCACATCGCCACGGTGCTGATCCGCTACGCCACCGGCATCGACCGGCGCGACTGGCCGCTGTTCCGTAGCTGCTGGACTGCCGAGATCGACGCCGACTACGACACCATCGGCCACTTCTCGACCGCCGACGAGATCACCGGCGCCATGAAGAAGATCCACACGAACATGGGACCGACATATCACCGGATGTCGAATTTCGTGATCGCCGCCGACGGGGATCAGGCAACGGTGCGGTCCTATGTGCATGCGGTTCTGATGGTGACGGCCGACGATCCCAACAACTGGGTCGACGCGATCGGGCACTACGACGACGTTTTGGTCCGCACCGCCGAGGGTTGGCGCATCCGCAGCCGGATCTCACGCACCGCCCGGATACTGACCGCAGGCCAGGTGCCCATGCCAATCGCAGGGCAGTCATGACTGACGAATTCGCCGTCAAATACGGTCAGTGGGCGCTGATCGCGGGCGCCTCGGAAGGCATCGGCGCGAGCCTCGCCGACCGATTAGCGGTGCGCGGACTGGACCTGGTGCTCATCGCCCGCAACGGGCCGCGGCTTAATCGGGTCGCCGCGGGTGTGCGCGAACGCCATGGGGTGCAGGTGCGACCTGTGGTGCTCGACCTCACCGACCCGGACGTCGGCGTCCGGGTGGCCGACGCCACCGGCGGGCTCGAGGTGGGGCTGGTGATCTACAACGCCGGCGCGGCCAACCGCACCAATGAATTCCTCGAGGACGATTTGGAGTTCTCGTTGCGGCAGATCAAGCTGGCGTGTATCGGCCCGGTCACGTTGGCACGGCAGTTCGCGCCGGCGATGCGCGATCGGGGCCGAGGCGGCATGGTGCTGGTCGGTTCGCTGGCCTGTCTCTCGGGCGCGGCGCGCCTTGCCGTGTATTCGGCGGTCAAAGCCTTCAATGTGAACTTCGCCGAGGGTCTGTGGGCCGAATTGCGTCCGCACGGTGTCGACGTGTGCTGCATGCCGCTCGGCACGACCTATACCGAGGCACTGCAGCGGATGGGCGTCGTCTACGACCCAACTCGCGACATGATGCCCGAGGACGTCGCATGCGAGATCATCGACAATATCGGCAACGGCCCCACTTACGTTGTCGGGGAGACGAACCGATCCATGGCATCGCAGGTGTGGACCGTTGACCGTCGTGTATTGGTGGAGATGACGAGCGCGGCGACGGCGGACTTCGCCGGCGAGCGGGCGACGGGACGGTAGGTATGCGCGCGGTCGTGTTGCGCGGCGGTCGGTTACAGGTCCGTGAGACTACGGATCCGGTACCAGGTCCCGGCGAGCTGTTGGTACGTCCGCTGGTCGCCGCCCTGTGTGCCTCTGACGTGCATTACCTGGACTATCCGAACTCTTCGGAGCGGTTCGTCTGGGACGAGGACCGTGACGTGGTGATGGGCCACGAGTTTATCGGCGAGGTGGTGGGCCATGGGCCCGCCTGCTCGGCTGATTTCCCGCTGGGTTCTCGCGTGACCAGCATGCCTCTGCTGATCCGCGCCGAAAAGCTCCATGTGATCGGCCATGACCCCGACGCTCCCGGTGCCTTCGGCGACGCGATGCTCGTCTCGGAGGTGCTGGCGCGTACCGTCCCCGACAGCGTGCCGGACGACGCCGTCGCGCTTGTTGACGCGTTCGCGGTGAGGGAGTTCTACGTGCGCTGCTCCGCCATCGCCCCGGGAGAGCTCCCGCTGGTGATCGGTGCCGGGGCGATCGGCCTGTCGACGGTTGCTGCTCTGGACACGCGCGGAATCGGCCCCATCATCGTGTCGGACTACAACACCTCGCGTTTGGACTGCGCGCGGAAGTTCGGTGCCGATGTCGTGGTCAACCCGGCAGAGCGATCGCCCTACCAGGTGTGGCGTGAAGTGGCCCGTGACACGGGGATCACCAAGCCCCAGGTGATCTTCGAGTGCGTGGGCGCACATGGGCTGCTGCAGCGCATCGTGGATTCGTGCGAGTTCGGGGCCCGCGTCTACGCGGCGGGCGGCTGGTATGGCAACGACGCGGTGTCCGTCACCGCCGCCACACACAAGGGCGCCACCATCCAGTTCGGCGGAGGCCCGCATCCGGTTGACTGGTACGGCACGCTGGAAGCGGTCATCCAGGGGCGTCTCGACCCGCGGCCGGCCATCGGGACGTTGATCGGTCTCGATCAGGTCCCCGAGGCGCTCGACCTGGTCCGCAAGGCGCAGGGAGCGCCGCGCATCGTCGTCCGCCACAGCCGATGAGAGATATAGTCCTGCCGGGCCCGATCCGTCAGATCGGCTACGTCGTGCGCGATTTCGACCGGGCGGTGGCAAGTTGGCTGGCGCTGGGGGTGGGGCCCTGGTATGTGATTCGCGGGCAGCACCAGCGGGTGCTGTACCGCGGCCGGCCATCCGAGGTGACGCTGTCGGTCGGGTTTGCCAACTCCGGCGAGCTGCAGATTGAGGTAATCCACCAAGAGGACGACACGCCCAGCATCTTCACCGAGTTCCTTTCGTCCGGCCGTGAGGGTTTTCATCAGTTTGCTTGGTGGGCAGATAATTTCGACGAAGCAGTGCGGAACGCGACCGCCGTCGGCTGGCCGGTGGTCTTCTCCGGCGGCGCGGACGAGGGCACCCGCTTCGCCTATCTCGAGTCTGCGGGCGGGCCGGCCGCGGTGTTCGAAGTCATGGAGCGAACGGACGCCACCGTAGCTATGGCCCAACTGGTGCGTGATGCCGCGGACGGGTGGGACGGAAGTGACCCGGTCCGGGTGCTCCGGGGCGGATAGGGGCTAAACCGAAGACGGTTCGGACCAGGCGGTTTAACGTTGAAAAACACCTGCCGTAGCGGCCGGCCCGCGGCAGACGCGGGCGACACTAGCTCGGCGTTACCATTGCCTCGTGCGTAAAGACGTGGTAGCGATGTCGCGGCGAACAGGAACACCACCCGCAGTGGACGCCGGTATCCCACACTGCGCTCTGCTCTCCATTAATTGAACTCGCACCGTAGAACGATGGATACAAGAAAGACGATCGAGACGTACCTACGCGCGTGGATGACCCAGGATCCCGACCTCATTGTCACCATCTTTACCGACGACGCCACCTACCATGAGCGCGTGTTACAAGAGCCTATCCGCACCCGGGCCGGTATCCGCAACTACTGGCAAACCAAAGTCGTACAGGAACAGGCCAACATCGAAGCGCACCTGATCAATCTTTACTCGGCTGACGACGGCACCACTGTGATCGCTGAGTGGGAAGCCATATTCGACGACCTCGTCCAAGGCCAGCGCAAACGGATGCGGGAAGTAGCCATCCTCGAGTTCGAAGGCGAACAGATCGCAAGCCTGCGCGAATACTGGGCATCTGAGCCGTGGTCACCTGATCGCCCGGCCGTGAGCTCCGCTGTCGAGCGATCGGCAGGAGGTTGAGCCGGCGGTGAGGTTCAGCGGCTTCACGGTCTTACGTAATAATCACAGCAGCTGCATCCTCAGCTCAGAGAGGGATGATCAACCCTGATCGCTGTACTCGTAGTGGCCGTGACCGGCATGATCGTGCTGGCAGTGGCTATCGTGACCGGCAGCACTGTCATCGCTTTGGTCGTCATTGGCTTAGCGATGCTCGGTCTTTTGCTACTGGCCCGCGATTGGTGGAAACATCGCGGGTCCGGCGAAGCGCTCAGCCCGACGTCTTTTCGGCGGGACGGTCACCAGCCAGAAGGGGAAGTCGCGCACGAAGACCGCGCCTTGAACCCGGACATGTTCGAGCCAGACGTTTTGTACGACGAAATTCTGGGGAACATCAGTGACGAGGAAGGTTTCGACGTCGAAAGCGAAGGCGGCGCTGAAACTTAACTGTCAAAGGATCGCCCCGTCGTGGCGGTGTAGCCGGCACGGAATCCGAAAACCATTGCAGGACCGATCGTTCCGCCAGCACCGCCGTAGGCTCGACCGGTTACTCCGGCCATTGCGTTGCCCGCGGCAAACAGTCCTGGTATCGGTGCCCCACTGACATGCTGCACGCGTCCATCACGGTCAGTGCGCGGTCCTCCCTTAGTGCCCATCGCACCGATCGACACCGGCACTGCGTAATACGGCGGTGTGTCGATCGGCCCAAGCGTCTTACCGGCGAGTGTCAACGCGCTGTTGTCGCCCCAATAGCCGTCGTAGGCGCTCGCACCGCGCCCGAAGTCAGGATCCACCCCGGCAGCGACGTTGCGGTTCCACCGCCGCACGGTATCGGCAAGCCCTTCGGCGTCGATGCCGGTCTTAGCCGCGAGCTCCGCCAGGTCGGCTGACGCGCAGAACCAATCGGGGATGGGTTCTCCCGGTGCAACCCCGAGGAATCCATAGCGTTTCACGTGCAGAGAGTCGAAAACGATCCACGCCGGATCGTTGACATACCCGTCTCGGGGATCAAGATAGTGGAAAGCGCCGGCCATCGAGTTGTAGTCGCACGCCTCGTTGACGAACCGGCGGCCGACCCGGTTGACGATGATACTGCGCGGACGTGTCCGCTCAAGGCGCACACTTCGACTCCGTTGTTGACCCTCGATCGTATCGCCAGGAATTTGCACAATCGGCACCCACCACGCTTCACCCATGTTACAAAGGTCAGCACCGTGAGTCATCGCCATGCGCAGACCATCTCCGGTGTTGTTCGGCGGAGATACCGCGCCGTGCATCGGGCCACGGAGAAAGGCATTGACCAACTTGGAATCCCACTCGAATCCGCCGGTACCTAAAATAACACCGCGGCGAGCGTGTACCGCCAGGCGCCGGTCGGGATACTCGATCAGCGCCCCGGTGATGCCCGGGCCGTCGCCGACCAGTTTGATAGCCCTTGCGTTCGTCTCGGGCGTCACGTCTAAGTCCAGCAACCCCTTGAGCAGTCCCGCCACCAGCGCCGTGCCCGCGACGCAAAAGTCTGCCGACCGGTCATCGACATCTGCATGAAGCCGCGCGCGCGTCTCGGCGTCGAATCCGACGTTGGACCAGTCGGCGGGAAACGACGTGATGCGATCGCGCCACTCACTGAGCTGGCTGAGATCGACTGGTGCGGCACTGAACGAACGACCTCCGGCCGGCTTCCCTCCCGGCAGCTCGGGTTTGTAATCCGGGAATCCGGTGGCGATTTCGAAGCGCAGCCCGCTGTGGTCCTCGACGAAGTCGAGCATCGGCTCACCGGTACGCACGAAGGTTTCGACCAGAACCTCGTCCATCGAACCAAAAGACTGGGAGCGCAGGTATGTCAACGCGTCCGCCACCGTCAATTCCCCGTCGGGTGAGCGATGATGCGCGGGAATCCACACGATGCCGCCCGACACCGCGGTGGTCCCCCCGACGGTGGGTGCCTTCTCGAAAACCCGCACCCTTGCGCCGTTGACCGCCGCGGTCAATGCAGCCGTCAGGCCTGCGGCGCCGCTGCCCAATACGACGACGTCGGCTTCCTGATCCCAAGACGGCATGGGGGTGCATCCTTTCAGTTGAGGATCGCCGCCAACTGCGCGGCGGCCTTGATGACCGCGTCCTTGCCGCGCATCACCACGTCTTCGCGATGTGAGATGAGGTTGATACATGTCGGCGGTGACGGCGGCCGGCGGTATACCGGCACAGCGAGACCGTAGGTATTCGGCTCGATCTCCCCGTAGGTGATCACCCAGCCTTGTGTACGCGCGGTTGTGACGAGGTCCCGTTCCCCGGGACGGGGGGGCATGCTCGCCAGCAGTGCGATTCCGGCGGCCCCCCGATTCAGTGGATAGCGGCTGCCCTCGTGGAAGGCGAGTTGATAGGCCACCTGGGTCGGCACGATCACCGCGATCGCTACTTGCTCATTGCCCTCAGCGACCAGCAGCGACACCGTGGTGCCGAGATCGTCGGCCAGAGCGCGCAGTGTCGGCAGGCTCAATTGGCGCAGATTGCGGTCAAACGACGCGCCCAGCACGGCGAGGCCGGCCGCCGGCCGGTAACGGCCGTCCTCGCCCTTGGCCACCAATCGGAAGTGGGCGAGCGTCACCAGCAGGCGATGAGCGATCGTCCGGTGCACACCAACCTGGTCGGCAACCTGTTGTGCGGTCAGCCCCGCGGGGGCGGCAGCCACCAGTTGGAGCGCATGGAGCCCTCGGGCCAGTGTCTGAGAACCGTTCATGAGCTCTGCGCGCCCCTTGACAGCCGATATGACGAGAGTGATGCTCTACTATATAAAGCACATAATTGTGCGATATTAGCACACAGACCGTGTCGTTTGCGAGAACCTCACCTTCGCCTCGAGCTGAGAGGAATCGGGTGCCGGAGCACGAGAGCATCTGGAGCGACCTTCAGGGGGTTGCGTTTTCGCAGGGTTATCTCAGCGCGGGCGGAGTCCGCACCCGGTATCTCTGCGCCGGCGATCCAGACAAGCCGGTGCTGGTCCTGCTGCACGGGTCCGGCGGACACGCCGAGGCCTACGTGCGCAATCTGGAGGCGCACGCTCAGCATTTCTGGACCTGGGCGATCGACATGCTCGGGCACGGATACACCGACAAACCCGGCCACCCGTTAGAAATTCGGCATTACGTCGAACACCTGATGGCGGTTCTGCACACCATCGGTGCCGAGCGGGCCAGCGTGAGCGGCGAATCGCTGGGGGGATGGGTGGCCGCACGGGCCGCCGTGGACCATCCGGACAAGGTGGACCGGCTCGTGCTCAACACAGCGGGCGGCTCGCAAGCCGATCCCGCAGTGATGCAGCGGATCATCACGCTGTCCATGGCAGCTGTGGAGAACCCAACCTGGGAGACTGTGCAAGCCCGTATCAAATGGTTGATGGCCGACAAGTCGAAGGACTATGACGATCTGGTCGCCAGCCGGCAACGGATCTACCGCCAGCCCGGCTTCATCGCGGCGATGCGAGACATCATGGCCCTGCAGGATCCGACGATCCGGGCGCGCAACCTCCTGGGCCCAGCCGAATATGGCGCAATCACCGCCCCAACCCTGGTGCTGTGGACCACTGACGATCCCACCGCCGAGGTGGAGGAAGGTCGTCGTATCGCGTCGATGATCCCCGGTGCACGATTCGAAGTGATAGCCGGTTGTGGGCACTGGCCGCAATATGAGGATCCCAAGACCTTCAATCGGCTGCATCTCGACTTCCTGTTGGGACGCTGATGGCCACCGATGTCGACGTCGTCATCGTCGGGGCCGGTCCGGTCGGGCTGACACTGGCAAACATCCTTGGCCTGCAGGGTGTCCGCACACTGGTGGTCGAGGAACGGGATACCCTGATCGACTATCCCCGCGGGGTTGGGCTGGACGACGAGGCGTTGCGCACCTTCCAGGCGGTCGGGCTGGTCGACCGCATTTTGCCGCACACCGTCCCCAACCAGATTCTGCGATTCTTCGACGCCAAGCGCCGCTTACTCGCCGAGATGGCGCCTCCCGACGCCCGGTTCGGATGGCCCAAACGCAACGGGTTCGTCCAGCCTATGGTTGACGCCGAATTACTTTGCGGGCTAGACAGATTCGATCATGTTCAGGTGCTGTGGGCACACCCGATGAGCTCGTGCACCCAAACCCACGACGACGTTGTGGTCAACCTCGCGTCCAACGGAAACTGCGCGACTGTGCGCGCGCAGTACGTGGTCGGCTGCGACGGCGGTCGCAGCACCACGCGCCGGGAGATGGGGGTGTCGTTTGACGGCACCACCTCACCGACTCGATGGTTGGTCGTCGACGTCGCCAATGACCCTCTGGGGCACCCCAACAGCGAGGTCGGTGCCGATCCCGCTCGGCCATACGCCTCGATCTCGATTGCCCACGGAATCCGGCGGTTCGAGTTCATGATTCACGCAAGCGAGTCCGACGAACAAGCCGAGGATCCGGCCTTCATCACATCCATGATAGGTCTGCTGGTGCCGCGTCCGGAGCGGGTCGACGTAATCCGGCACCGGATTTACACCCACCACTCGCGTATCGCCGGGGCCTTTCGCCGCGGGCGGATGCTGCTGGCGGGAGACGCCGCACACCTGATGCCGGTGTGGCAGGGACAGGGCTACAACAGCGGTATCCGCGACGCGGCCAATCTGGGGTGGAAACTTGCTGCAGTCGTCAACGGGCAGGCCAGCGATACGCTGCTGGACACCTACGACGTTGAGCGGCGCAGACATGCCAGGGCGATGATCGACCTGTCCACGATGGTGGGACGCGTCATCTCTCCGACCAACCGCAATGTCGCCGCCGTCCGTGACATTGCAGTGCGGGCAGCGTCGTTCGTACCGCCACTGAAGCGATACGTGCTGGAGATGCGGTTCAAGCCGATGCCCCGCTATGAGCAGGGAGCGGTCGTTCACAGTGAGCCGCGCCGGCGCGACACCCCGGTGGGCACGCTGTTCATCCAGCCGCGCGTCGACACCCGAGAGCAGCAGAATGTGCTCTTAGACGACGTGCTGGGCCCCTGGTTCGCCGTTCTGTGTTGGAACAACAGTCCGCGCCGCCTTCTTGGCCCCGAGGAATCTTCGAAATGGAAAGCGCTCGGGGCGCGGCTGGTTGCAGCCCGCCCCCTCAGTCAGCTGCACTGGGACGGACATGACGACCCCGATGTCGTCGTCGTCGGTGATCGGACCGGTGATCTCAAGTCCTGGTTCGACGTTCACACTGAATCTGTGTTATTCCTGCGCCCTGATCGGTGCATCGCCGGAGCCTGCATCGCCCAGCTTGCACCCGAATTGAGCGTCTCGCTTTTCCAGGCCCTCACCTTGACTCCGGGAGGAAACCGTGCCACTGGCCCTGTGCTGTATGTCCCACAGCCCGCTGCTGAATCTGCCCGGGCCACCACAGGACCTCCTTGACGACATCGATGCCGCACTCACGCAGGCTCGTGAGTTCGTCTTCCGCTACGACCCTGAGCTCGTTGTCATTTTCGCGCCCGACCACTTCAACGGATTCTTCTACAAGGTGATGCCACCGTTTTGTATCGGCACGCACGCCCGGGGTGTCGGCGACTACGGCACCCGGGCTGGGGACCTCAATGTTGACCGCCGCATTGCCGCGGGCTGCGCCGAAGCGGTGCTTGCCGCTGGTGTAGACGTCGCCATCTCGGAATGCATGGATGTCGATCACGGGACCGTCCAACCCCTGGAGAAACTGTTCGGTGACGCTGTCACACCCGCGGTGGTACCGATCTTCATCAACTGCGTCGCCAATCCGCTAGGACCCCTGCATCGTTCGAAAGCACTGGGCACGGCAGTGGGTGATTATCTGACCGGGCTGGACAAAAGGATCCTGGTGATCGGGTCCGGTGGGCTGTCGCATGACCCGCCCATCCCCGCACTGCCCGCCGCCAGTGGCGCTGTCCTGGAACGCATTGTGCACGGGCGGCCCATGACATCTGAGCAGCGGCGGGCCCGCGAGAACACAGTGATTGAGGCCGCGCAGGATTTGGCCCGGGGTTGCAGCGACCGCCGGCCGCTTAACCCGAAATGGGATCATCGCTTCCTCGACATCGTCGACTCTGGTCAGCTCACTGCGTTCGATGACTGGTCCAATTCCTTCATTACCTACGAGGGGGGGAACTCTGGACACGAAATCCGAACGTGGGTAGCGGCTTTCGCTGCGCTGGCCGCCGCAGGAGCGTACCGGGTGACAGTGCGCTACTACAGGGCGGCTGCCGAGCTGATCGCCGGGTTTGCCATCAGAACGGCGGCACCGGCATGAGCGAGAGGTTCGATCATGTTGTCGACGTCCTCGTGGTCGGCTCCGGCGGTGGCGGAATGACGGCAGCACTCACCGCCAACGCGCATGGTCTGGCAACGCTAGTCGTGGAGAAATCGCCGCATTTCGGAGGTTCCACCGCACTGTCGGGTGGCGGTATCTGGGTACCCGGAGCGCCGGCGCAGCGCCGGGAAGGCTACGCCCCCGACCCGCGCGGCGTCGTCGAATACCTGCGGCACATCACCGGCGGGCTCGTCAACGAGGCGCGTATCCGGCAATACGTCGAGGCGGCGCCGAAAATGATGGAATTCCTCGAGCAGCTCAGCTCGTGGTTCGAGTTCGTCTGGAAGCCCGGCTACGCCGATTACTATCCGGAATTGCCGGGTGGCTCGGCGCTCGGCAACACCATCAACGTCCCGCCGATCGATTTACGGAAGCTGGGGGAGCACGAGCACGAACTTCTGCCACCGCACGCGCTAGCTCCGAAGGGAATCTGGCTGGGCCCCAAAGAGCTTCGCTTTTTCTACCAGATTCGTCAATCCTGGGCGGGAAAAGCCGTCCTGGCGAAATTGATGTGGCGCATGGTGCGGGCACGGGTATTCGGCGAGCGAATGGCAGCAATCGGGCAGTCGCTTGCTGCCCGGCTGCGGCTGGCTATGAAAGACCGCGGCATTCCCCTGTGGCTCGGCGCACCGATGACGGAGTTGATCACTGATGTTGAGGGTTCGGTGATCGGCGCGGTCGTTGACCAAGACGGGCAGCCACAGCGGATCAGGGCTTGGCGTGGGGTCATCTTGGCTACCGGGGGTTTCGACCACGACCTGTCCTGGCGAAAACAGCACCAGCCCGTCCTTGACGAGGACTGGAGCTTCGGCAACCCCGCCGCCGTCGGTGACGGTATCCGCGCTGGTCAAAACGTCGGTGCAGCAACCGAAATGCTCGATGAAGCGTGGTGGTTCCCGGCTATGCGATGGCCGGATGGCCGTCTCCAGTTCATGCTCAATGAGCGCATGATGCCCTCGCAGTTCATTGTCAACGGCGAGGGAAAACGCTTCATCAATGAAGCGGCGCCGTATATGGACTTCGGCCACGCCATGATCGAGGGGCAGAAGCAAAACATCACCCACATACCCTGCTGGCTCATCACCGACCATCGATCCTGGAATCGCTACGTCATCGCTGGCCATCTTCCGCTTCCGAAGATCCCGGGCGCGCCGGTGCCCACCGGACGCAAAGTTCCTTTGGCCTGGTTGGAGTCTGGTGTGGTGCGGAGCGCCATGAGCTGGGATGAACTGGCCGCCAAGATCGGTGTACCGGCTCGCCAGCTGAGCGAGACGGCTGCGCGGTTCAACGAGTTGGCGCGCAAAGGCCATGACGACGACTTCAACCGTGGTGACAGCGCCTATGACAACTATTACGGAGATCCAACCCTGCCCAATCCGAATCTGCATCCACTGGGGAAACCGCCTTACTACGCCTTCCAAATCGTGCTCGGTGACCTGGGCACATCGGGAGGTCTGTGCACCGACGAGTACGCCCGTGTGCTGCGCGTCGACGGTAGTGTGCTGCGCGGGCTGTACGCGGTCGGCAATGCCGCGGCGCCGGTGATGGGACGCAGTTACGCCGGCGCCGGAGCAACGATCGGTCCTGCTATGACGTTTGGCTACGTCGCGGCTAAACACATTGCCGGTCAGGCCACGGCTGGGCCCGTCCATGACTCAACGCTCGACCACATCGGAGGTAGTACATGAAGATTTCGCTGTTCTACGAGTTCGCTTTACCACGCCCGTGGGCACCCGATGACGAGCGGATCCTGCTGCACGACTGCCTGGACGAAGTTGAAGCCGCCGACAAGGCCGGCTTCTCAACGGTGTGGCTGACTGAGCACCACTTTCTGGAAGAATACTGTCATTCCACCGCTCCGGAGATCTTCCTGGCTGCGGCCAGCCAGCGCACGAAGAACATCCGGCTCGGGTTCGGCATCATGCATTTGCCGCCGGCCGTCAACCACCCGGCTCGGGTCGCCGAGCGGATCGCTACTCTCGACCTCATCTCTGACGGACGGGTGGAGTTCGGCACTGGAGAATCCTCGTCTGTAGGCGAACTCGGTGGATTCGGCATTGATCCGGCCGACAAGCGAGCCCAATGGGAGGAGGCGCTGGAGGTCGCGATCCGTTGTATGACCGAGGAACCCTTCGCGGGGTTCCAAGGCCGGCACATCGAGATGCCCCCCAGGAATGTGATTCCCAAGCCGATGCAGAAACCTCACCCACCGGTCTGGGTTGCCTGCACCCGCCCGTCTACGGTCCAGATGGCCGCTCAGAAATGCATCGGGGCGCTGAGTTTCGCCTATACCGGTCCTGGTCCGCTGACTGAGCGAGTCAATGGCTACTACAAGGAGTTCGAGGAGAACGGAGCGCCGCTCACCCCGGCGATCAACCCGAACATTCTGGCCATTGGCGGGGACCTGTCGATGATGGTGGCCAAAACCGACGAGCAGGCACTGCAACGCCTCGGCAAAGGGGGTGGCTTCTTTTCGTTCGGGATTATGCACTACTACATGACCGGAGTACACACACCCGGAAGGACTGGGGTCTGGAAGCGTTATCTCGAAGAGGTCGAGAAGGATCCGACGCTGGCCTATGGGCCTGGACGTGGGGCGATTGGCTCGCCGGCCACGGTGCGAGAGTTTTTGCGCGGCTACGAGGAAAGCGGGGTCGATGAGATCATTTTGCTGCTCAATCCGCGCAGCCATGAAGGCACAATGGAGTCAATCGAGATCATGGGCAAAGAGGTGCTTCCCGAGTTCATCGAGCGGGATGCCAAGGCGGTGGCTGACAAGGCGAAAAAGCTTGCCCCGGTGATTGAAAAAGTGGAGGCGCGCCGCCCGAAATCCACTGCGCCAACGTTTGACGAAAACTACTCGTTTGGTGGGCTGCCCACCGGCCGCGGCGGCACGTTCACGGCCAGTGAGATTCCCGAGGCGATGGCCGAAATCAACGAAGGCCGTGTCATCGCCGCACAGCGCGCCAAAGAGGAGCGCGCGAAACAACAGAGGTCCTCTTAGTGGAAGCGTGAGCGTTGGGACAGATCGATGAACTATGGCGCTACGACGGCCGCCGGGCTGTGGTGACCGGATGCGCCTCGGGCATTGGCGCGCATGTCGTGCAACAGCTCACCGAACTCGGTGCGGCAGTCGTCGGCCTGGACAAACATCAGCCCACCGTCGGCATCGGGGAATTTCACCACATCGATCTCGCCGACAGCACGTCGATAGACCGTGCCGTTGCCGCCATCGGCGGCCAGGTGGATTCGCTGTTCAACATCGCTGGGGTGTCCTCGGGCATCGGCGATCCCGTGCGCGTCGTCACCATCAACTTCCTTGGCCTGCGGCATCTCACCGATGCGTTGATTCCGAAAATGCCGGCCGGCTCGGCTGTGGCAAGCGTGTCGTCGCTCGCGGCGGCCGGCTACCGCGAGCACCAGCAGGCCGTGGCCGGACTGCTCGATACCCAGACGATGCAGGAGGGTATCGACTGGTGTCAGCGCCATCCTGAGGCGCTGGCCGACGGAGGCTACCGGTTGTCGAAAGAAGCGGTCATCCTCTACAGCATGAGAAACACCGCTGTCCTCGGCGCCCGCGGCATCCGCATCAACTGCACCGGACCCGGAGTCACCGAAACTCCCATCCTGGACCAGTTGCGGATGGCGTACGGTCAAGCCTACCTCGACACGATACCCAAGCCCTTGGGCCGCATTGCTCACCCAGCCGAACAGGCCGCAGTGCTGGTGTTCTTGAATAGTGCAGCGGCCAGCTATATCTCGGGCCAAGTTGTGTGGGTCGACGGCGGTACCGTGGGCGCCGCGATCGCATGTGAACTTGACCAAGGACGGTCGCCGTGGTCAGCATGAGCGAATTCAGGCGGGTCGCTCGCGATGTCTGCAACTGGGGACGGTGGGGCGAGGCCGACGAACTCGGCACGCTGAATTTCATCACCGCAGAGAAGATCCAGCAGGCAGCGAGCTTGGTGAAGCACGGAAGAGTCTTTCCGCTCGGGGTGGACTTCGGGTCAGCAGGGCCTCAGGGTGCGTTCCAGTTCCGCCACAACCCGGTGCATGTGATGACCGTGGACGGGGGTGATGCCAGCACGCTGGCACAGTATGCTCCCGATTGGGTCCGGAACTCGGTCGCGCAGCAATTGAGCGGCTTTTTCGTCGACAACCCATTTCGCTTTAGCGACGATTTGATCATAATGCCGCTGCAGGCCGCTACGCACTGGGATGCCCTCTCGCATGTCTACTATGACGACAAGCTGTACAACGGCTTTCCGGCAAACTCGATAACCAGCCTCGGCGCCTACCGTTGTGGGATCGACAAGGTCGACGGTAAGGGCATCACCTCCCGCGGAGTGTTGCTGGATCTCGTCCGCCACCGCGGCGCTGATATATTCCTCGAACACGGTAATCCGATCACCCCGGAAGAACTCGACGAGGTCGCCCGGGCGCAAGGCGTTGCAGTGGGACGCGGCGACATCGTAGTGATCCGGACCGGTTGGTGGGCCAGGTTTCTCACGACCGGCGACGGCAGCGAGCCCTACTCCGGGCTGGACTGGCGGTGTGCCTGCTGGCTGCACGACCACGAGATCGCGGCAGTGGCCGCCGACAACCTCATGGTCGAAGATCCGGTCTCCGGGGTCGAGGGAACGTTTTTGCCGATGCACATGCTGTGCCTCCGGGACATGGGCATGATGCTTGGGGAATACTGGGATCTCACCGCGCTGGCAGACGATTGCGCAGCCGACGGGGTCTATGAGTTTCAGTTAATAGCTCCACCTTTGAGAGTTGTTGGTGCCGTGGGCTCACCGGTCAATCCCATCGCAATCAAGTAGGTGTGAACATGAACGAAGACGCTCGGCCACTCATCGTCGGGGTAGGTGGCACATTGCGGCCGAACTCGTCGACCGAACGCGCCCTTCGACACTGCCTGGCATCAGTCGAACGGCAAGGTGGGCACACTCAGCTCTACTGCGGAGAGGACATCAACCTGCCGATGTACAACCCGGATGACCCGGCCCGAACCCCGCAGGCAACGCAGCTGATCAGCGCTTTACGCCGAGCTGACGCCGTCATCGTCGGCTCACCGGGTTATCACGGCGGTGTGTCCGGATTGGTGAAGAACGCGCTCGATTACATCGAGGATATGCGCGAGGACTCCCGGGTTTACCTGGACAACAAGCCATGGGGCTGTATTAGCTGCGCCTACGGGTGGCAAGCCGCGGTCGGCACCCTCGAGCAGTTGCGGGCCATCGGCCACGCTTTGCGGGCCTGGCCCACTCCGCTGGGTGTCGCGATCAACTCGGCAGAGCAGATCTGGGACGGTAACGGCGAACTGGGGGATCCGGGCGTGCGTAACCAACTCGAGTTGCTGGCCTCGCAGGTGCTGGCGTTCGTCCGTTCTAGTGTCCGCTGACGGGGAAGTCCTTGGAGATCCATCGCCGCACCGTTGTGATCGACGGCCTGGCCACCAGCTATCTGGAGGCGGGCGAGGGTGAGCCAGTGGTCTTGTTGCACGGCGGCGAGTTCGGTGCCAGCGCAGAGCTGGGTTGGGAGCGCAACATCGGCGCGCTCGCGGCGCATTACCGGGTGCTGGCACCAGACATGCTGGGCTTCGGGCAGTCCGCCAAGGTCATCGACTTCAACGATGGTCGCGGCATGCGGATACGGCATGTTGCGCGATTTTGTGCCGTACTTGGTGTGGAATCAGCTCATTTCGTTGGCAACTCGATGGGTGCCATCATGCTGCTCACGGACGCTACCTGCCAATCACCGGTTTTGCCGGTGCGCAGCATGGTTGTCATCTGTGGCGGCGGCGAGATTCAGCGCAACCGTTACATGGACGCGCTCTACGATTACGACGCGACGCTGCCCGGGATGCGCAAGATCGTCGAAGCGCTCTTTTATGACCCCGCCTATCCGGCCGACGAGCGCTACGTGCGGCGCCGCTATGAGTCCAGCATTACGCCCGGAGCTTGGGAGGCGGTGGCCGCGGCCCGGTTCCGCCGCCCCGGAGCACCGCCCCCGCCGGCGCCGTCGAGCGAACGCGCATACGGACGCATCTCGGTTCCCACTCTCATCGTCGAAGGAGCGTGCGACAAGCTGCTTCCACCGGGGTGGGCGAAGCAGATTGCCGGCCAGATTCACGGCAGTCGCGCGGCTGTGGTCGACGCGGCCGGTCACTGCCCGCAGATCGAAAAGCCAGAAGAGGTCAATGAACTCCTGCTCGAATTCTTTCACCAGTGACGACGGCGCAGCGGCACCGGTGTCGACATCGACACGTAATGCTCAGTCAGCGAGACATCCACCTGGTGCGCCGACCACCTTCGTTGGCGAGCCGGTCGGCTGGCGGCACGCAACCGGCTGCGATGGCATCGTGCTGATGAGTCAGTGCAGCAAGGTTATTGGCTCAAAGTGGTGAAGGCTGCGCGCCCCACACCATCACCGTGATGTCGCGTGCACGGTGCCCGATGATCCCTTGTTCGTGGTGGTTGTTTTCGCACAACCCGGGGACGCCAACAGGTGCACAAAATCAGCCGCTTGACTTAACAGAAACCGTGTCGATTAACTCGTCGGTGTGGATAACGAACTAGCGGGCAAAGTCGCCATCGTCACCGGTGGCGCTTCCGGTATCGGACGTGCGACCGTGGAGCGCTTCGTCAGCGAGGGCGCGAAAGTTGTCATCGCCGATGTCGATCGTGATCGGGGTGAAGACCTGGCGGCCACGCTCGGCGTCGACGTCTCATTCCAGTCAACCGACGTCGCGCAGCCCACGGAAGTCAGCGCGCTGGTCGCGGTGACGGTCGAGAAATTCGGCGGATTGCACATCATGGTGAACAATGCCGGTGTCTCGGGCACCATGCACCGCCGATTCCTCGATGATGACCTCGCCGACTTCGACAGGGTCATGGCGGTCAACGTGCTGGGCGTGATGGCCGGCACCCGCGATGCCGCCCGGCACATGGTGGCGAGCGGTGGTGGATCCATCATCAACGTGACGTCGATTGGGGGGATTCAGGCTGGCGGCGGCGTAATGACGTACCGTGCGTCGAAAGCGGCAGTCATCCAGTTCACTAAATCCGCTGCGATTGAGTTGGCGCAATATGACATTCGGGTCAATGCCGTCGCACCAGGAAACGTACCGACACCGTTGCTGGCCTCCTCGGCGGCCAAGTTGGGCGCCGACGCGATCGAGCGCTTCACCGCGACGATCCGCGAGACGATGCGCGCCGATCGGCCGCTGAAGCGCGAGGGCACACCTGACGATGTCGCGGAAGCCATCCTGTATTTCGCCGGCGAACGGTCTCGTTACGTCACCGGCACAGTGCTACCGGTCGACGGTGGCATCGTTGCAGGCAAACCGATCAGACGCCGAAGCGATGCCCGCGAAAACAAATGACAGCGCTCCTGCGGTGAGGCGGGGTTGCAGGGCAACATCCTCACGTTGATATCGCATGGACGACCGTGTGGGCGCCGGGAAGTTGCCATCCGTGCCGGCACGGGTGTGTCGCGGTGAGCTGCGAGATGCCGCGGCGGCAGTGCCGGGGTAGGGGCGGTGTTTTGCCCGAACGGAATAATTCAATCGCTTGACTTAAATCCATCAGCACGGTTGACTAACCTCATGACCACAGCCACCAAGCCGGTGCGCCGGGCCGGTACCACGCGGGAAGCGATCCTGACGGCGGCGGAGCGCCTGTTTGCTGAGCACGGTGTGTTCGCGGTGTCCAACAGACAGGTCAGCGAGGCTGCCGGTCAGGGCAACAATGCAGCGGTGGGTTACCACTTCGGCACCAAGACCGATCTGGTGCGTGCGATCGAGCAGAAACATCGACAGCCCATCGAACAGCTGCGCGAGCAGATGGTCGCCGAGCTTGGCGACTCCGCTGACATGCGCGACTGGGTGGCATGCCTGGTGTGTCCGCTCACCGAGCACCTGGCAGAACTTGGTAATCCAAGTTGGTATGCCCGATTCGCGGCACAGGTGATGGCCGATCCGGCTTACCACAACATCGTCGTCAAAGATGCATTGAGCTCGCCGTCACTGGTCGAGGTAATCGGCGGAATAAATCGCTGCCTTCCCGATCTGCCGCGCTACGTCCGGGCGGAACGCAACGTCATGGCCCGCAACCTGCTCATGCACACCTGCGCCGATCGTGAACGAGCGCTCGCCGCGGGCGCATCCGTACCCCGACCTTCGTGGCAGGCCGCCGCCTCCGGGCTGATCGACGCGATCGTGGGGCTGTGGTTGGCGCCGGTCAGTTGAAAGAAAATTGCAATGAAAGTCACTGTCGACCAAGATAAATGCGCCTCATCCGGAAATTGCGTCATGCAGGCTCCGGCGATTTTCGACCAGCGTGACGAGGATGGCGTCGTAGTGTTGCTCAACGCGAATCCACCGAGCGAGCAGGAGAACAACGCCCGTAGGGCTGCCGTGTCCTGCCCTGCACTGGCCATCAGCATCGAGGAGTGACCTTGTCCGAGACCTTGTCCGGTGCCGCGACCCAAACATCTTCGGAGCTACCGGAATACCCGATGCCACGGTCGGCGCGCTGCCCATTTGCGCCGCCTCCCCAGGTGCTGGCGCTCAATTCCCGGAAGCCGTTGAGCAGGGTGCGCATCTGGGACGGCAGCACGCCCTGGTTGGTGACGGGCTACGAAGAGGTGCGCACGCTGTTCTCCGATCCCCGAGTCAGTGTCGACGACCGCCGCCCGGGTTTCCCGCACTGGAATGAGGGCATGCTGGCGACGGTGCACAAACGTCCGCGGTCGGTGTTCACGTCCGACGCCGAGGAACACACTCGTTTCCGACGAATGTTGTCACGTCCGTTCACTTTTCGCCGTGTTGAGGCCCTGCGACCGGCAATCCAGAAAATCACCGACGAGCACATCGACACGATGCTCGCCGGCGCGCAGCCCGCCGACCTCGTCACCGCCCTCGCACTGCCCGTTCCGTCCCTGGTGATCAGCACGCTGCTCGGCGTCCCCTATGAGGACGCCGAGATGTTTCAGCACCACGCCACCATCGGGCTTGCCCGCTATGCGACCGCCGAGGACACCGCTAAGGGCGCCGCCGGGCTGCACAAATACCTGGCCCGGCTGGTCGAGGCCAAAATGCAGAACCCGGCCGAAGACGCAGTGTCGGATTTGGCCGAGCGCGTCAACGCCGGCGAGATCAGCGTCCGGGAAGCAGCGCAGCTGGGCACCGGGCTGTTGATCGCCGGGCACGAGACCACCGCGAACATGATCGGTCTGGGCGTGCTCGCCCTGTTGGAAAACCCCGAACAATTGGCCATCCTGCGTGACAGCGACGATCCGGCGATCATCGCCAACGCGGTCGAGGAGTTGCTGCGATACTTATCCATCATCCAAAACGGTCAGCGGCGAATCGCCATCGACGACATCGCAATCGGTGGTGAGGTGATCCGCGCGGGTGAAGGCATCATCATCGACTTGGCTCCGGCCAACTGGGATCCTAAAGTCTTCCCCGAACCGGAACGGCTCTACCTGCATCGGTCGGCCGCCCCGAATGTCGCGTTCGGCTACGGCAGGCATCAATGCGTCGGCCAACAACTGGCCCGTGCCGAGTTGCAGATCGTCTACCACACCTTGTTCCGCCGCATTCCCACGCTAAGACTGGCGGTCCCGATCGATGAGATTCCGTTCAAACACGACCGGCTCGCGTACGGCGTCTACGAACTACCGGTGACCTGGTGACCGAATTTGCAAACAGCGCTGGCCTCGCCACCGACCGCATGTGGTGGTGAGCCGAATCCGAATGGAGGGACAATGATGTCGACTCGAACAAGCAGCCTTGCCCTCTACCCGCCCGAAGGGTTTGGCGCTCCGAAGGATCGGCGCGGGCACGCCAGTGGTGACGTCGGATTGCCGCCGGGAACCGAGGTGTTCTCCGCGGACAATCATATTTCGCTTGCCGAAGATATTTTCTACGAGCGTTTCCCGGACGACCTCAAGGACAAGGCCCCCCGGATTTGGTACCAGGACGGCGCTTACCTGGTCGGACGCCAGGGACAAACGTTTTTGCCGGGTGACTTCAGCGCAGTGCTGATGCAGTACGATGATCTGGCCGGGGCTGCGACCACCAACATCGAGGCGCGGATCCAAGAGCTTCATGAGGATGGAGTCGACAAAGAACTGGCCTTTCCCAACGCGGTTCTGGCACTTTTCCATTTTCCGGACAAAGACCTGCGTGAGCGAGTGTTCCGCATTTACAACGAGCACATGGCGGATCTGCAAGAGCGCTCACGCGGGCATTTCTATGGTGTGGGTCTGATCAACTGGTGGGACCCCAAAGGCACTCGGCGCACGTTGGAAGAGCTGAAAGCGCTGGGACTCAAGACATTTTTGCTGCCATTGAACCCGGGAAAGGGGGAAGACGGCAACGTGATCGACTACTCGAGCACGGCGATGAGCCCGGTCTGGGATGAGATCGAAGAGTCGGGCCTTCCGATCTCGCACCACATCGGGGAGACCCCGCCGAAAAGCCCCTGCGAGTTCAACAGCGTGGTCGTCGGCATGATGATCAATATCGACGGATTCCGGGAGATGTTCTCCAAGTACATCTTCGGTGGTATCCTCGACCGCCATCCGCGGTTGCGCATCGGGTGGTTCGAGGGCGGAATCTCCTGGGTGCCGTGGGCCCTGCAAGACGCCGAGCACTTGGTGGCGTCGTATCGACACATGTTCAACCGACAGCTCGAACACGACATCCGGTACTACTGGAACACCCACATGAGTGCATCGTTCATGGTCGACCCACTGGGGCTGCAGCTGATCGACGAGATCGGGATCGACAAGGTGATGTGGTCAAGCGACTATCCGCACAATGAAAGCACGTTCGGCTATTCGGAGAAATCGCTGGCGGCGGTCGTCGCTGCCGTTGGGCCAGAAGCTGCCGCGCGCATCGTGAGCGGCAACGTCAAAGAGTTCCTTGGCCTCCAGAGCTGACCGATGATGACATTTATGCAAACGTCGGCCGCGGGCGCCACCAGTTTGGTGATTCCGGAAGAACCGGACCTGAGCCGGATGCGCCGGCAAACCGGCTCGCGTCTGCGGGCGGCAATGACTGATCGCGGCGTTGACGCGCTAATCCTGCTCGGCAATAGCGCGGTGGTCTACGCCACGGGCACGAGCTGGCCATTAGGTGATGCCGGGTTGTCCCATGTCGAACGGCCGGTCGCGGTAATCCTCGTGGACGATGAGTGGCCGCACCTGTTCGTGCCGTTTCGTGAGGGCGCCGCCCGGGAATCGGAGCTTCCTGCCGACCACCTCCACGGACCCGCCTACCTCGAATTCGACGAAGGTGTCGAGAACTTTGCGCGTTTGCTTGCGGAGCTGATTCCACCCGGCGCCGTTGTGGCGGTCGATGAGTGCACCGGCGCCATGTCGCGCGCGCACGACTCACTGTTTCCCGGCGGACGGCCTGCTGACGCCGCGCAAGTGGTCAGCGCGGCCAAGGTCGTCAAAACCCCTGACGAGCTTTGCTGTATCCGCGCCGCGTGCCGGATCACCGATGAAGCCATGGTCGATGTCCAGGCAGCGCTGGTTCCAGGTGTGCGCCAGATCGACCTGTCAGCGGGATTCGTGCGCCGGGCATTCGAGTTGGGCGCGACAGCCAGCATGCTGGAGCCGATTTGGCAGGTGATGCCAAAACGCAAGGCCGACGGCGTGTGGACGACCCACGGTGACTTGGCGCTGCCGCTGCTGACAACCGAACGAGAACTGATCCGCGGTGATGTGTTGTGGACGGACGTCAGCATCACCTACCGCGGTTACTGTTCGGACTTCGGCCGCACGTGGATCGTCGGGCAGCAGCCCACCGCCCGCCAGCAGGCACAGTTTGACAAATGGCGGGAGATCATGAACGCCGTTTTGGGCGTCACCCGCGCTGGAGCCACCGCGGCGGACCTCTGCCGGGCGGCGACCAAGGCCAACGGCGGCAGCCGGCCCTGGCTGCCGCACTTCTACCTGGGACATGGAATCGGTGTGAACGCTGCTGAAACACCGATGATCGGAACAGATCTCGGAGATGAGTTCGATGAGAACTTCATTTTCGAGCCGGGCATGGTGCTGGTATTGGAGCCGGTGGTCTGGGAAGACGGCACCGGCGGCTATCGCAGTGAAGAGATTGTGGTGATCACCGAAGAAGGGTGGTTGCCGTTGACCAACTATCCCTACGATCCCTATGGCAACTGAAGTTCTGCCCGACGATCGGGCTCTGCGTTGTGGGCGGCGCGAGCGGGCGCTGGCCCAGATGGAAGCACATGACCTTGACGTGCTGGTCCTTGGACGGCAGGCCAATGTCCGTTACGTTGCGGGTGCGCCCCAGCTGTGGGTTGCCGGGACCCGGCCATTCGGGCCGACCTGCGTACTGGTGCGGGCAACCGGTGCCATTCACCTGATGAGTACCTGGGATGAGGGTGTTCCCGACGACATCCCGCGCGAGAACCTGTATGGGCTGGCATGGAATCCGCTGAACACAGTCGCGGCGCTGAAGCGAATCGAAGCTGCGTCCAGCGCCCAACGGGTCGGCACCGACGCGCTGTCGCCGACGTTCGCCGAACTGTTGCCAATGGCCTTCCCCAACGCGCAGTTGATTGACGCCGAACCAGCTATGCGAGCGGCGCGGCGAATCAAGACATCCGAAGAAGTAATGATGCTGCGCCAATCGGTTCAGGTGGCTGAGTCAGCACTCGCGGCTGCGGTGGCCGAATTACGGCCGGGTGTCAGCGAACAGAAACTGACTGGGGTGTTGTTGGAGGCGATGACGGCGGCGGGAGTGAGCACGCCGGCGAACCAAGACGCCGTCTGGGTGACATCTCGGGAGCACCCGTGGCGGAGGGTGAACGGTGACGGTTGCGCCCGATCGGGCGATCTGGTGGCGTTTTCCGCAAGCGCTCTCGCCGACGGCTATATCGGTGAAGTGGGAAGAACGTGGCCGGCGGGCCGGCCAGTCGGTGTGGCGAATTTGTATCAGAGGTGGAACACGTTGTGGAACTGTTTGTTCGCCGCGTGCCGACCAGGCGCGTCGGCGGACGACTTGTTGGGTGCCTATCGGGCCGCCGGAGAACCTTTGCCGCCGATGCCGGTGGCGCGCGGCCTGGGGATGGGTTTTGACCCGCCCGTGGTCTCCTCGCACTTACCGCAGACGGCAGCGGGCGAACGGCTGGAACCCGGGATGGTGTTGGCTGTCACCGGGTATGTCTGGGAGCACGCTGTCGGGGCGGTCTTCGGGCGTGAGGCGGTGTTGATTACCTCCGATGGCGCCGAAGTGCTCACGAAAAGCCCATTCTGGGAGGAGCATTAGCGAGATGACTTTCTCATCGCGCCCATCACCGGAAGAAATCATCCTCTACGCTAAGAATCCGAAGACCAAGATCGCAACCATCACGTTCAACCGGCCTGAGTATCTGAATGCGCCAACGGCCGCGGCACGGTTGCGTTATGCCGACTTGCTGCGCGCGGCCACGGTCGACAACGACGTGAAGGTGGTCGTGATCCGCGGCGTCGGTGACGACTTCGGCAGCGGCGCCGATCTTCCGGAATTCATGGAGGGCCAGGATTCGCCCGAATTCCGTCTCGCCGAGCTGCGGCTGGAACCCGACGGCATCGTGTACCCCCCGAAGAGCTCCTTCCGACACGGGGCGACGATCAGCCAGTGGTACGCCAATTCGCAAGCCGGCAACCGGCCATTGCAGGAGCTAAAGAAGATCAGCATTGTCGAGGCCAAAGGCTATTGCTACGGGTGGCATTTCTACCAGGCGGCTGACGCTGATTTGGTGATCGCCAGCGATGACACGCTGTTCGGCCATCCCTCGTTCCGGTACTACGGGTGGGGTCCGCGGATGTGGACGTGGGTGCAGACCATGGGCTTGCGAAAGTTTCAGGAAATGGTGTTTACCGGCAGGCCGTTCACCGCCGACGAAATGTACCAGTGCAATTTTCTCAACAAGGTCGTACCGCGCGATCAGTTGGAAGCCGAGGTGCAGAAGTACGCGCTTGCGTGCGCCCGCAACCGCCCGACCGACACGGTGTTCATGCAGAAGGTGTTCTTTGAAGTCGTCAAACAGTATCAGGGCGAGTACCTGGGCAGCTTGTTGTCGGCGTTCTTCGAGTCTATGGGCAGCCACATCCACCACGACGCCGATGATTTGGAGATGGGAACTGCAATCGATCGGGGGTTAAGCGACGCTGTGAAGGAGAACGACAGCAAGTTCCCGCCGGAATTTCGCCTCAGTAAATCCAGCCGTAAACGGAACGGCTAGCTCGTGGAGCCCCTCAACGGCTATGTCGTGGTCGATTTGTCCACCGGCATCGCCGGGGCATATTGCACAAAGCTGCTTGCCGACGGTGGTGCCCGAGTCATTAAAGTCGAACCTCCGCAGGGAGATCCGCTGCGCCGGTGGTCGGCATCAGGAGCGGCGATAGAACCCGGTGACGATGCGGCGCTGTTCAAGTTTCTGTCCTGCTCGAAGCACAGCGTCGTCGTCGACGCCGCGGCGGACGGCGATATCGAGTTCGTCGACGCGCTCCTGGCGTCAGCCGACTCGGTGGTGTGGTCACGCGGCTCGACGGTAGCCGAGCACCCGGCGTTCTGCCCGGACAGGATCCATGACCGCCATCCCCATCTGACCGTCACGGCGATAACACCGTTCGGGCTACACGGGCCGTGGGCGGCCCGGCCGGCCACCGAGTTCACGCTCCAGGCGTGGTCGGGTGGGATTGTGGGGCTTGGGCGTGGGTCAGCTGATCGGGCACCGGTTTACGTTGGCGGTCAGGTTGGTGAGTATGTTGCCGGCGCATACGCCAGCGCGGTGACGCTGGCATTTCGCCGGTGCGGTGGCCGGCTCATCGACCTGTCGATGCTGGAAACCCAGATTTTGTCGCTGACCTACTATCCGGTGACCTATTTCGAGATGCTGGGCCGGCCGTGGCGGGATGCACGGAACCTCACCGTTCCGGGCATCGCAAGGGCGAAGGATGGCCTTGTCGACATCGGCTGCGGCACTGCGCAACAGTGGTTCGACCTGTGCGCGATGATCGGCCACGAGGAGTGGATCGACGAGCATTCACCGCTGTCGATCACCGAGCAGGCCAACGAGAAGGCTGACGAGCTCTACACCTGGTTGCGCGAGCACACGGTTGAGGAGATCCGCGAACTAGCTAGCGCATTCCGGATTCCCAACGCACCAGTGGCCAACGGCGCCAACATCGAACACCTTGACCATTTCCGGTTTCGTGGATCTTTCATCGACAATCCGCGCGGCGGTTTCCGCCAACCCGCTCCACCATACCGCATGGCGCCCGCACAGCTGCGCCCGCCGCAGCCGCCGCCGCGTCTGGGGGAGCAGACCACACTGTACCGTCAGTTACCCCTCGTCGCGCGAGCCGCTGCTGACCACAACTCGGACAGCTTGCCTTTCAAAGGGTTACGTGTACTAGATATGACAACGTTTTGGGCCGGGCCTTACTGCACGCATCTGCTGGCAATGCTCGGCGCCGATGTCATTCACGTCGAGTCCACCCGCAGACCGGACGGTACTCGTCTCATCGCGGGCATACCGGTCACCGATGAGCAATGGTGGGAGAAGTCGCCGATCTTTTCTGCGCTGAACACCAACAAGAAGGGCCTGACACTAGACCTGCAACGTCCGCGCGGACGGGATCTGCTGAGGCGGTTCATCCAATCTTGCGATGTTATCGTCGAAAACTTTACTCCGCGTGTGCTTGACCAGCTCGGCGTCGACTTTGCGGCCATCCAGGCTATGCGACCCGGCACGATCCTGGTCCGGATGCCGGGTTTTGGCCTGGACGGGCCATGGCGCGACAATCCGGCCTTTGCCTATGTCATCGAGGCGGCGGCCGGCCTGAGTTGGCTTACCGGATATCCTGACCGAAACCCCTATGAGCCCTACACAATTGGCGATCCCAATGCCAGCATTCATGCGCTCAATGCGCTGCTGCTCGCGCTGGAACATAGACGGCGCACCGGGCAGGGGGTGCTGGTGGAAGCCGCTATGGTCGACGCTGCGTTAAACGTAGCCGCCGAGCAGGTCATTGAATACTCCGCCTATGGGGCATTGCTACAACGCACTGGAAATCGGGGCCCGGCGGCGGCACCGCAGAACCTCTACCGAACCGCCGACATCGATGAGTTCGGTCGCGCCGACTGCTGGGTCGCGGTAGCGGTGGCGACCGACGAACAGTGGGAGGCACTCCGCGATGCGCTGGGACGGCCTTCCTGGGCAATGGATCCGAAGCTATGCGCCGTAGCGGGGCGACGGGAACAGCACGACCTGATCGACGAGCGTCTCGCTGCCTGGTGTGCGGACCGTGCCGCTGACGAGATCGTTCGGGTACTCTGGGATGCCGGTGTTCCGGTGGGCAAAGTGATGCAGCCGCATCGTCAAGCCGAGCTGGCGCAGTTGGTGTTTCGTGGCTTCTTCGAAGAGGTGAGACACCCGGTTAACCCTGCGGTTAAGCACAGCACAGTTCCGATTCGGTTCTGCTGTGGACCGGGAGAGTTTCACCGTCGCTCTGCACCCCTGCTCGGCCAGCACAACCATGAGCTGCTATCGGAGCTGGGGTTGACCGAGGCGGAGATCGCTGAGCTGGAAGCCGAGGGCATCATCGGCCGGGCGCCGACCTTGTCCGATTCCGGCACGGCCGGTTGATTCTGGCACTATGGCAATCGATCCCTCAAAAATCGAACTTACCTGCCGGGTCGCGATCGTGACCCACGGCGGAGCTGGGATCGGCGCTTCGGTCGAAAGTGTCGGTATTGCACCGGGTTACGCCGCATACGCACCGCTAAGTTGTCGACTTCCCGGTCGTCGTTCCGATGGGCCGTGCAGGAGGTGCCGCCGAGATTGCCAGTACCGCAGTGTTGCTCGCCTGGAACATGGGAAGCTACATTACCGGGGAGACGATCCGTGTCGATGGCGGCGCTTATGCTGCGAGCGGCTGGTACCGCCAACCGCAGCCTGGGGAGTTCCAGCTGGAACCGCGATAACGGCCACCTCCGGCGAATCGAATCCCGCGAGCCGCACTGCGGCCGCACAGCGCGACGTCGACCCACTGCTGGTTTTGGGCACCGCGTCCCGCGGCGAGTGTCTGTTCCTTTACTTCAAGCAGCTTCCCGCGTCGATAGGCAACGTTACTCCGGTGATATAGCGAGACTCTTCAGATGCCAGGAACAACACGGCGTTGCTGATGTCTTCTGGTTCTACCCACGGGATTGGCAACGTGTGGAACATCTGGCAGATCGGGGCGATGTCGTCTGGACCCGGATTCTCCAGATCCGGGCGGAACATTCGATAGGTTCCTTCGTTCATCACCATCGGGGTGTTCACATGGGTTGGGTGCACCGAATTGACCCGAATCATATGTTGACCCAACTCCACCGCGAAGGTCCGCATCAGCCCAACGACACCGTGTTTAGCGGCGACGTAGTGGCCGGTGTGCGGATAAGCCTTTAGTCCGCCGACCGAGCTGGTCAAGATGATCGACCCGCCCCGGCCGCCCGCCACCAAGTGCGGTACACCGGCCTTCACGGTCTTCCACACCCCCGACAGGTTCACGTCGATCATGTCTTGCCAGTCACGTTCTTTGGTGTTCGCCAGGGTGTCCCCGCCGTTACCGATACCCGCGTTGGCTACGATGATGTCCAGCCTGCCCAGCTGCTCCACTCCGTCGTCTACGGCTGCCTTGAGGGCTTCGTAATCGCGCACGTCGACTTCGGCGGTGACGACTCGCCGATTGTGGCTTTTAACCAGATCCGCGGTTTCAGCCAGATCTTGGGGTGTGGACGGCGGAATGAGAACTCCCTCGATCGGCTTGCAGATGTCGACGGCGATGATGTCGGCACCCTCTTGCGCTAGCCGCACCGCATGCGAGCGGCCCTGACCGCGCGCTGCGCCGGTGATGAACGCGACCTTACCTTCGACTCGCCCAGCCATCGTTACCTCGTTTCTTGCATCTCAAGGGAGTACGGCCACCATCGATTCCCAGCCGCGCACGGTCGACGTCGGCGAAAGCTTGGCGTTGCTCATGTCGACGTCCCATTCCGGGAACCGTTTCAAGATCTCTTCGAGCGCGATACGTCCCTCAAGGCGGGCCAACGCCGAGCCGAGGCAGTAATGGGTTCCGACACTGAAGGCGAGATGTTGCCGTGGCTCTCGGTGGATGTCGAAAACGTCACCGTCGGGCGGGAATTGACGGTGGTCGCGGTTAGCGGCTCCGATGAGCATCATCATGACGCTGCCGGCTGGCACTGTCTGGCCGTAGTATTCGACGTCTCGGGTGACATATCGAGCGACATGGGGCGCCGGGGACTCATAGCGGAGCAATTCTTCGACGGCCTGTGGGATCAACGCAGGGTTTTCGACCAGCTGACGGCGCTGTTCAGGATGCTCGGCCAGCACCTTGCCCGCCCAGCCGATCAGCCGGGTGGTGGTCTCGTTACCCGCGCCCGACACAACGCTGACGTAGGTGAGCAGTTCCTCGCGACTGAGCCGCCGCCACGTACCGGTCTCATCCTCGAACTCGACGTTGAGCAGTTCGGTCATGATGTCGTCTGACGGATGCTCGGCGCGCCAGTCGATGTAGCGGGCAAAAAATTCCCCGCCCGCCATGCCCTCCGCGGCCGCCTTCATCGGCTTGCCGGCTTCGGTGCGCATCTGCGCGTTCGCGAAATCGCGGGCGGCTTCTTGGTCTTCTTCGGGAACGCCAAGCAGCATCCCGATGACGCGCATTGGCATCTGCGCCCCCAGATCAGCGACGAAATCGAACCGGTCTGCCCCGATCAACGGATCCAGACAGCGCGCGCAGAATTGGCGAATCTGGGGTTCCAGGTCGCTGACCTTGCGCGGCGTGAACATGCGGGCCAGCAATTTGCGATGGACGTCATGAATCGGCGGGTCCTCGAAGATGAGCACACCGGGAGGGATGTCGATGTTGGCCTTGATCAGTTCCAGGATTGCTCCGCGCGCTGAGCTGAACGTCTCGTAGTCGACCAGCGCGCGGTCGACGTCGATAAACCGGCTCAGTGCGAAAAAGTCGTGCTGCTCGTTGTAATACAGTGGCGCGTCTTCACGAAGTCGCCGAAAGGCCGGGTAAGGGTCGGTGTTGATCTCGACGTCATAGGGGTCGTAGTAGATGTCGCTGGCAGCGCTGAGTGTCACGGTGTCTCGCCTCTCGCCGGAACGCCGTAGTCGGAGGTGCTGAGCATCTGCTCAACTCTGGCATCAGCCACGGCGGGTGTCAACGACGAATTCGTTTGTGCTAATTCGTGTTCTAGATTTGAGAGAATAATGTTCTCGGAGTTCGCGGTACCGTGCGATATGCGAACTACGGGGCGGCTGTGACAGGAGCGGCACCGTCGACGGGGGTGAGGGTGTTCGGATGGGCAACCGACACGGGTGCGGGCAGGCGCCCGGGGGAGGTGGCGACCAGCTACTGAAATACGCGAGCCGCGTTGTCTACTCGCTGGTGGCGTCGCCGGCGAACCCGCGCGAGCAGAATTCCCACACTTCATCCGCCGTGATGGGATGAATCGTTGCGTCGTCGGTCCCGCCACTGGATTGTGCGATGAACATCACGGTTTGCATCGTCATGGCAGCCATCCGCTTCGGGTTGATACCGGGACGTAGCTGTCCGGCTTCGGCGGCGCCTTCCATCAGTTCGGTGAGCAACGCCAAAAGCGGGGCATGGGCAACTTTGACCTCGGCAGGGTGCGAAACCAGCAAACGCGGCGCGAAGTCAGTGAACAGCGGCCGTTTCGCGTTGGGGTCTGGTCGTGAGGCCTCGAAGAGCAGCTGAACGGCGACCTTCAACCGCTCGAGCGGATCGGAATGGCTTTCGGTAGCGGCACGGATCTGGTCGGCGGAGCGGCTCAGGGCGTCTTCGAACAGGGCCAACAGCAGCTCGTGTTTGCCATCGAACTGCAGGTAGAAGCTACGCAGCGACTGCCGGGAGCGGTCGACGACTTCTTGAACGGTAAAGTCCGTGCTGCCTTTTTCAATGATGATGGCCTGGGCCGCGTCGAGGAAGCGCTGAACACGCTGCGCTGCCCGCAGTTTTGCCGTCTTAATCGAGCGCTCGACCGCACGCTGTTTCCAGGCCGGCTCCTCGCTGGGGCTGGTCACGACCGGCTCGGACGATTGCCGTGAAGGGAGAACATGATTGAACTGTACCGGAGAACGGCGTGACATCGCTGCGCTCGACCCCCTCACGGTCGCCGTGTTGGAGATTGTAACTTTCCCGACACGAGAATACTATTCTCTTAGACGTATTAATGGAAGCACATTCGACATCTGGACCTGCCGCTGCAGGTCGAGCGGGAGTTCGCCCGCCGGACGCTGAGTGACAAGGAGAACCGTGCAGCTGACATTTGACTCCGATGTCGAGGAGTTCCGCGCTGAATTCGCGGCTTTCCTTGATCAGCACCTGCCCGACGAGGCGATGGCGGTTGAGCGACCGCGCTCATGCTCAGATATCCCCGAATGGGCTCGATGCTGGCAGCGGTTGCTGTTCGACCACGGATGGCTGCTGCCCGGCAATCCGCCCGAGTACGGCGGTCGGAATGCCACCATCCTGCAGCAGTACGTGCACGCCGACGAGCTCTCCCGGCGCCGGATCCATTTGAGTTTCAATCCGCAAGGGGTGGGCATCGTGGCGGCCTCGCTGCTCTCGTTCGGCTCCGAGGAACAGAAGCGTCGGTGGGCGGCGCCGATCTTGCGGGCGGAGATGACCGCGTCGCTGGGGATGAGCGAACCCGGTGCGGGCTCAGATCTGGCGTCGCTGCGCACCCGGGCCGTGCTGCGCTCTGATTCGGAAGGCGAGCATTTCGTGGTCAACGGGCAAAAGGTGTGGACGTCGGGCGCCCATGACGCCGATGTGTTGCTGACATTCGTACGCACCGACCCGGACTCCCCGAAACATAAGGGAATCAGCGCGCTGTTGATCCCGACTGACGCCCCGGGCGTGGTACGCCGTCCATTCGCGTCGGCATGTAGCCGCGATGACATCGATTTCAATGAGGTGTTTTTCACCGATGTGCGGGTGCCGGCGGAAAACCTGGTGGGTCCGCTGAATCAAGGGTGGCGTGTGGCGACCGGTTCGTTGGGACATGAACGCACCATGCTGTGGATGGGATATGCCGATCGGCTGCGTGAACTACTCATCGATTTCCGGCCGAAGACAGCGCATAACAGAGATCACTACGCCACTTTGGCGATGGATGCTCAGGCGTTGCGGCTGCTGGGGTCTGTGGCCCTCGCGCGTGCCGATCGGGGGGAGGAGGACGTGCCGGGTTTGTCGGTGCTCAAACTGCTCGGATCGGAAGCGGTACAGCGCGCCTCCGAACACGCGCTGGCCGCCGCGGGACTCGACGGTCTGCTCCACCCCGCTGTCACGGGACCGTTCGCGCCGCTGAACCTCGATGCCCACTACGGTAGCTGGTTCGATCGCTACGTCCGAAGCTTTGCTGGCACCATCGCGGGCGGTACATCGGAAATCCAGCGCAACATCGTCGCCCAACGAATCCTCGGATTGCCCCGCTGAGCATTTGTGGGCATTCGCTCACAGGTGCAAAGGTGTCCGCGCGATAAGCGCACCATGTTTCGCCGCACGGGCCACCGACGCCTGTAGTGGTGCGACAGCGGGCACACCGTTCAGAGGTTCGCCAGTCGAGGCGCACATCCCTCTGTCCGCAATAGCGCTCCGGCTTCCCGCGTCAATTCTCTTGTGCCGCCGAGCAGTCCGTCGAGAACCAGCGACCGCTTCACGTGGCGATGCAGCTCATGTTCTGCGGTGAAGCCGATACCGCCGAGCACCTGCTGGCAGTTGCGTGCGGCCATCAGCGCCGCCTGGCCGGCGGCTGCCTTGGCCAGCAGGAACCCGAACTCGCCCTGTTCGGCTGCGGCCGCGTGCAACGTCGCCTCTGCGCCTTCAACAGCAACGAGGGTTTCGGCCAGCCGATGCCGGACCGCTTGGAAGGAGGCGATAGGACGGCCGAACTGGACGCGGTTGAGCGCATGCTGGCGCGCCAGCGAGAGCATCGCGCGGCTGGTGCCTACCAGCCACCATCCCAGTGCTTGCCGGCCTGCGGTTAAAGGCAGCGGTTTTCCCTCAGAAACACGGTGGATGGGGAGCTCGCTGTCCAGCGCCGAAGTGGGCTTATCGGTTCGCTCCCAGACAACCCAGCAGCCGCCGGTAAACGGCAGCGCTACGGTGCCGCCGCCGGCGTGGCCGGCGGCACGCAGGACCACGTCGTTGAGCACCGGCGCATGAGCCCCGGTCTCACCAAGCAGGCGGAACACCAACGGAATCGCCACATCGGGCATTTCCTCGACCATATCCAGCCAGCCCAGTTCTGTCAGAGCCGCATCGAGCTGGTGGCCTGACACCGCGCTCATGGCTTTGCGTAACGCCTGTTCCAGAAGGCGCAAGGATTCGGTATCCACGATCATTCGTTGCCCAGCTCCAAGAGACGGCGGGCGATGATATTGCGCTGGATCTCTGCCGTCCCTCCGTAGATAGTTGCCGCCCGCGAGTAGAGGTATTCGGGCCGCCATGACGTGTCGTCGAGCTCAACCATTCCTGGCAGCAGGTCGCGCACCGTGTCGAAGAGCCGTTGTTCGGCGGTGGCCAGCAGCACCTTGTCGATCGAGGTTTCCGGTCCCAGCCGTTCACCGTTGGTCAGGCGCTGCAGCGTGGCGCGGGAGCGGCAGCGCAGGATGTGTAGCGCCAAATAGGCCGATCCGAGTTCGAGATCGTCAGGACAGTCTGCCTGCGCGATGAGTCGGTCGAACCGTGAGTACAAATAGGCGATCCGCTGCCAAAAGCAGGTGGAGCGCTCGTAGGGCAGCAAGTCCATCGCGAGGCGCCAGCCGTCACCGGGCCGACCGAGGATCCGGCTTTCAGGGACCGCTACGTCGTCGAAGTACACTTCGCAGAACTCGTCGACACCGTGCATGGTGCGCAGCGGCCGCACTGTGATACCGGGCGAATCCATGTCCACGAAGAAGGCGGTAAGTCCATCGCGTCCGGACGCCGTGCGGGTGAGCAGCACACACCGCGTGGCATACTGCGCGAAGCTAGTCCAGACTTTCTGCCCGTTGATGATCCAGTGATCGCCCTGAGCAACCGCGCGGGTGGAAAGCGAAGCCAGGTCACTGCCCGATCCCGGCTCGGAAAAGCCTTGACACCATTGCTCACGTCCACTGAGCAGACGCGGGATCATCTCGGCGGCGAGTTCGGTGGGCGCGTAATCGATCATTGTGGGCGCGAGCACCTCGATCATCGAGTAAGGGCCGGGCTCGGCGAGACCGCGGCCGACGACCTCTTCTCCGACGATCGCGCGCAGCACCGCCGGCCCGCCCAATCCACCTACCTCGGTCGGCCAGCCGTAGCGCATCCAGCCGGCGTCGTAGAGCGCCCGATGTACCCGGGCAAGCTGCCGTAGCTGGCCCTCCAGCGAATGATCTGGACCTGGAGTCAGATCATTGTCGTCGAGCCACGCACGCAGCTCCGCCCGGAACCGCTCGACACTCATGGGGTGGGGCGGCCGGCGGCGTGCGGACGGCCCGAATCGTGCGCGCCACTGCGTCGAATGAAGGTCATCGCCCGGCTTTTCAGCCGCCAGCCCTCGGGGGTGCGGACATATGCGTCGCGGTAGTAACCGATCCGCATATCGTGGGTCGCGTGCTCGATGAAGCACAGCGGCTGAGTGCCGGTCGCGGTGTCACCGTCGAGATCCACTAACGCGGTCCCGGTCAGGAACAGGCCCTTCGGTGCGGCAGCGACGAGCTCCGGGAACCTGTCTAGACGGTAGGTGTCCCCGAAAGCGCTATAGGTGCCGTCAGGTGTGAAAACGCTTAGCAGACCCTCGATGTCCTGCTGGGTAATGGTAACCGCGTAGCGTGCAAGCAACTGCTGGATTTCGACCAGATCGTCAGTCCTTGTTGACATAAACCTTGCCGCCCTTCATCACGAACCCGACGTTTTGAGTCACCGTTATGTCCTGCAACGGATTTCCCGGCACCGCAATCACGTCGGCAAGCATGCCCTCCGCCAGCCGGCCGCGGTCGGTGGCGAGGATGAGCTCGGCGGCGGTGACGGTCGCGGCGCGGAGCACCGCGGCCGGCGGTATACCGAGCTCGACCAGGGTGACCAACTCGTCAGCGTTGCGCCCGTGCGGAATTGCGGGCGCGTCGGTGCCGACAGCGATCTTGACCCCGGCCTGGTACGCACTTACCACCGATTTGCGCGCACGCGGAAACATTTCGGCAGCCTTGGCCTGGAGTTCCGGCGGGGCGCTCGAGACGTCCATCGCGTCGGTCAGGCGCCGAGTGGTCACCAGGAATGTTCCGTGTTTGACCATCGCGGCGATTGCATCGTCATCGACCAGAAAGCCGTGCTCGATACAGTCGATGCCCGCTGCGACCGCGTGCCGAACGGCGTCGGCGCCATGCGTGTGCGCGGCGACACGGAGCCCACGCCGATGCGCTTCGTCGACGATCGCACGCAACTCGTCATCTGAATAGTGTTGTGCCCCAGGAGGGCCAGTCAATGACATCACCCCGCCGGAGGCACAGACCTTGATCAGTTGCGCACCGTGTTTGATCTGGTACCGCACCGCCCGGCGGACCTCGTCGACACCGTTGGCGATGCCTTCTTCCACTGTGAGCGGCAGCACGCCCGGTGCGAGCGGCTGAAACATGCTCGGGTCCAAGTGTCCGCCCGTCGGGGTGATCGCATGCCCGGCCGGCACGACCCGCGGGCCCTCGATCCAGCCCGCGTCGATCGCTTTGCTCAGAGCGACGTCGAGCAGATAGCCGCCGGTTTTCACGAAAAGCCCAAGGTTGCGCACAGTGGTGAACCCGGCACGTAACGTGCGGCGGGCATTGCCGACTGCGCGCAGTACCCGGGTGGGCGGGTCGTCTTGCACCTGCGACAGTGCGGGCTTCTCGCCGCGCCCGCCCATCAGGAGGTTGACCTCCATGTCCATCAGGCCGGGCAGCAGGGTCTGGTCGCCGAGGTCGATCACCTCACCCTCGACGGGGCCGCCGACGCCGACAATGTGTTCGCCGTCAATGCGAACGACGCCCGGCTGGATGATCTTGCCGGCGTCGACGTCAAGCAGCCCAGCGGCTTTGAGGGTCAGCACTTTTTAAACCACCGGCTCCCTGACCAGGTTCAGGTAGGTTGCGCCACTGTCGGGCACCTTTGGCTGTTTCCATGCCTCGACCGGGAACGACACCATAATCAATGACTGCATCATATGAAGCAGGGTGCGAGCATCGTCGGGCAGGTCATCGAGCGGAAATTTGTTGAGGTAGGTGATCGCATCCTCCAAGCGGGGAAACGCGGCGTCATAAAACGCTTGCATCTCGGCCATGGAGGAAGCCAGCCGCTTGGCGTAGCGTTCGGGCTCAGTTGCCAAGTCCCAGTCAGTAAAAGGCTCCAAGTCTGCAAATTCAGCTGGCAATACTGGCTTTTCGGCCATTTTGGTACTCCCTGACATAATCGTGCGCCACTTTGTGCAGGTGGCGCAGCAAAATTTCCTGATCGCAAAGCGGGAACTCTTTGACGACGCCGGTGCCGATCATGGTCTGGGTCGCCTCCAAGGTGTTGGAATCTTGCAGCGCATACTCCTTGAAGGTCACCGCTGCCAATTCCTGAGCCAGTCGTTCCCGGGCGTTCTTCGGTGGAACGAAATAGATGGTCCCTTCGAAGATGTGCCTGTCGACGGCAGTCGGCCAGTAGTGGTAGGTGAGATACCAGCCCGGGGCCCAGATCAGCAGCATGAAGTTCGGGAAGAAGTGGAACGAATCTATTCCCCACTGGGATGCGCGGGTGGGGTTGATACCGGGGGGCAGCTGCTCGAGCTTCTGGATGACATCGGGCCGGTCCCAGGGGCCGAACAGCCCGCTGCGCAGTACCCGGTCCATGGGCTTGACCATGTTCAGGTCCGCGGGCGGGGACTGTCCTCCCCACACGGAGATCATCGCGTGGGGGCTTGCGATCTCGTAGTGCAGCGCCTCGAAGCCGTACTTCATGATCTTGGCTGCTTCTTCTTTGGTGTACTGCCCCTGGTGCAGTACGGGCGCGTGGTAGAACTCGGCGAATGCATCGATGAACAGCTTCCAGTTGGCTCCCACCTCGGCCTTGTATTGGTAGACCTCAGTCATCTCGTGGAAGGGGTAGCCCTCGAGACCTTTGGCCAGCGGGCCCAGGTACTCGCGCAGCGGTTGCGCATCCGGATCGAGGTTGACGAAGATAAACCCCTCCCAGACGTCGCAGCGAACCGGCTTGAGCCCGTATTGGTTTTTGTCGACGTCGAAGAACTCATCTTCTTGCTGGATGAAGGTCAACTCGCCGTCGAGGCTGTACCGCCAGGCGTGGTACTTGCAGGTGAATTGCCGACAGGTGCCTGACGTCTCCTCGTGCGGATAGTCATTCCACACCAGCTTGTTGCCGCGGTGACGGCAGATGTTGTGGAATGCCTTGATTGACCCGTCCTTGGTCTTGACCACGATCACCGACATGCCGGGGCCGGCCGAGGGCAGCTCCTTGGTGAAGTAGCTGCCAACGCGGGGCAGCCGCTCGGTGCGGCCGACGTTGAGCCAGGTCCGCTTGAAGATCGCCTCGCGTTCGGCTTCGAAGAATGCGGGGTCGATGGAATCGGTGTAATCGACCGGCGCGGTGCCCAGTTCGGGATAATGCTGTGTCCAGCTTCCGGCTGCTGGTTTGGGAAAATGCGCCACGATCTACCTCTCTTGCTACCTGCTATCTCAGTTGCTCGGAATCGTCTTCGATCTCGACACCGAAGGTGTTGAACGCCATGGCCAGCAGGGTGTAGCACCCGACCGTGAAAACCAGGTCCATCCGCTGGCGGTCATTGAGGCGCTCACCCAGCGTGGCCCAGGTCTGGTCGGAGATCTGGGATTTCTCGTCGAGCTCATCGACCGCGGTGAGCACTGCGCCCTCAAGTCTGTTGGCGGCATCGCCGCGGCGAACCGCGGTGATCTCGTCCTCCGACAGGCCTGCCTCCTTAGCAAGCGCCACATGGTGCACCCATTCGTAGGTGCAGTCCCGCCGGTGCGCGACCCGCAGGATGGCCAGTTCGCGCAGCCGCGCCGGTAGGGTCGACGCGAACAGCAGATGGGTGTTGAAGCGCAGGAATGCCCGGGTCAGCGCGGGATGGTGCGCCAGTGTCGCCAGCGCGTTACCAGCGTCACGGGGATTGCGTCGCTCCGCCGGCAGCATGTCGGCGAGCGAGCGCTGCACGGCGTCGTCCCACTGGTCTGCCGGCAACGGCTGCAAGCGCATCCAGCCGACTCCTCTCGTATATCGAGAATCAGATTCTCATTTCTAACTAATAGACTTGCACGGTTCGACCAAGAGGTCAATGGCGGTCTTCGGACTGGTCGCGAGAAATCGGGGCAGGCCACGGTGGGCGTCGTCGAGCGACCCGGCCTCAGACGTTGATTCTCGGGAACTGAGAAGATAGTTTCCGAAGGTAGAGAACTGCATGGAAGGGCACATGCGGCTCGCCGCAACCGCAGTAGGCGGGATCGAAAGGAACGGCCATGAACAAAGACGACATGATTCTGATCAGCGTCGACGACCACACCGTCGAGCCGCCGGACATGTTCAAGAACCATCTGCCCAAAAAGTACCTGGACGATGCTCCCCGGCTGGTCCACAACCCCGATGGCTCGGACATGTGGAAGTTTCGCGACACGGTCATCCCCAACGTGGCGCTTAACGCGGTAGCCGGCCGGCCCAAAGAAGAGTACGGACTCGAACCCCAGGGTCTGGACGAGATCCGGCCGGGTTGCTACAACGTCGACGAGCGGGTCAAGGACATGAATGCGGGCGGCATCCTCGCCTCGATCTGCTTCCCATCCTTCCCGGGGTTTGCCGGGCGCCTGTTCGCCACTGACGACCCGGAGTTCTCGGTCGCTCTCGTGCAGGCCTATAACGACTGGCACATCGAGGATTGGTGCGGCGCGTACCCGGCCCGGTTCATCCCAATGGCGTTACCGGTGATCTGGGATGCTGAGGCGTGCGCTGCGGAGGTGCGGCGCGTCTCGAAGAAAGGCGTGCACGCGCTGACGTTCACCGAAAACCCCGCAGCGATGGGTTACCCGAGCTTCCACGACCCCTACTGGAACCCGCTGTGGAAGGCATTGTGTGACACCAACACCGTGCTGAACGTACACATCGGATCCTCGGGCAAATTGGCGATTACCGCGCCCGACGCACCGATGGACGTGATGATCACCCTGCAGCCGATGAACATTGTGCAAGCGGCTGCGGATCTGCTGTGGTCTAAACCGATCAAGGAGTACCCGGACCTGAAGATCGCTTTGAGCGAAGGCGGAACCGGATGGATTCCCTACTTCCTGGAGCGGGTGGACCGGACGTTCGAAATGCATTCAACGTGGACGCATCAGGACTTCGGCGGCAAGCTGCCGTCAGAGGTGTTCCGCGAGCATTTCCTGACATGTTTCATCAGCGATCCCGTGGGTGTGAAGCTACGCCATGAGATCGGCGTCGACAACATCGCATGGGAGGCCGATTACCCGCACAGTGACTCGATGTGGCCGGGCGCACCCGAGGAGCTGTGGGATGTTCTGAGCGCCAACAACGTTCCCGACGACGAGATCAACAAGATCACCCACGAAAACGCGATGCGCTGGTACTCGTTCGACCCGTTCGCGCACATCTCCAAGGAGCAGGCGACAGTCGGCGCGCTGCGTAAAGCGGCCGAGGGCCACGATGTGTCGATTCGGGCACTTAGCCACCACAAGGCGGGTGAGCGGACGATGAACGCGCTGACCCAGGCAGCTCAGGCCACCAGCTAGGTTCAACGCGCCTCAAAGACGCAGAATCGCACGGCTGAGTGCAGCAACCGTGTGGATCTGTGCTTGCCCGGATTGGGACGTAAAGGATCTCCATGCCCAGCAGCGGAATGAATTTCGAACTTACCGAAGATCAGCAACTGATCCGGCGGTCGGTTGCTGAGCTCGCGCAGAAGTTCGACGACCACTACTGGATGCAAAAAGACCAGGCACACGAGTTTCCCACCGAGTTCTACCGCGCCATCGCCGATGGCGGCTGGCTGGGTATGACGATCCCCGTCGAGTACGGTGGTCACGGACTGGGCATCACCGAAGCCACCCTGCTGGCCGAGGAGGTTGCCAAATCCGGTGGAGGCATGAACGCCGCCAGCTCGATTCACCTTTCTATCTTCGGTATGCAGCCCGTGGTGGTGCACGGCTCCGAAGACCTCAAGTGCCGCACCCTGCCCCGCGTCGTCACCGGTGATCTGCATGTGTGTTTCGGGGTGACCGAACCCGGTGCCGGGCTGGACACCTCACGCATCACCACGTTCGCCAAGCGGCAGGGCGATCATTATGTCGTCAACGGCCGTAAGGTGTGGATCTCCAAAGCCCTGGAGTCCGAAAAGATCCTGCTGTTGACGCGCACCGAGACCTACGACCAACTGGCGAAGAGAGGTGCCAAGAAGACCGACGGGATGACGCTGTTTCTCACCGACCTGGATCGCAGCCGGGTCGACATCCGGCCTATTCGCAAGATGGGCCGTAACGCCGTGTCCTCTAACGAGCTTTTCATCGACAACCTGAAGGTGCCGGTTGAGGATCGTGTCGGGGAGGAAGGCAAGGGATTCGAGTACATTCTCGACGGGCTAAACCCGGAACGGATGCTGATCGCCGCCGAGGCCCTGGGCATCGGCCGGGTTGCACTGGATCGAGCGGTCAAATACGCCGGCGAGCGTGAGGTGTTCGGCCGCCCGATCGGCATGAACCAGGGTATCCAGTTTCCGCTCGCCGACTCGCTAGCTCGGCTGGACGCCGCCGAGCTGATGTTGCGGAAGGCGACCTGGCTCTACGACAACGGGAAACCCTGTGGACGCGAGGCGAACACTGCGAAGTACTTGTGCGCCGACGCCGGCTTCACCGCAGCTGACCGGGCGCTTCAAACCCATGGCGGAATGGGCTATGCCGAGGAATACCACGTGGCTCGTTACTTTCGCGAAGCCAGGCTGATGAAGATCGCCCCGGTCAGCCAGGAGATGATCCTCAACTACCTGGGATCGCACACACTGAAACTGCCGAGGAGCTACTGATGGCCCGCAACAATGCGATGTTCGATCTCACCGGACGCTCAGCGCTGGTGACCGGCGCGGGCGGGGGCATCGGTGCAGCGGTGGCGGTGGCGTTTGCAGCCGCGGGTGCCGCAGTGCTCGTGAGCGACATCAACGGGGACGCGGCAGCTGCGGTCGCCGAAGGTATTTGCGCCAGCGGCGGGAAGGCGGACAGCACTCCACTGGATGTGCGTGATCGTGCGGCTGCTGACGCGGCAGCCGCGCAGGCCGCCGGACTCGGGGAGGGCGTGCTGCACATCGTGGTCAACAACGCCGGAGTGACAGCACCGGCGATGTTCGCCGAGGTGACCGACGAGACCTTTCGCCGACTGCTCGACATTCACGTGCTGGGTGCTTTTCATTGCGCACAGGCCGCGCTGCCATTTCTTCCCACTGACGGCACTGGCCGTATCATCAACGTCACGTCGTCCGCCGGGATCATCGGAACACTCGGTCAAGTCAACTATTCGGCCGCTAAGGCGGGCATCATCGGTTTCACGAAGTCGCTGGCGCGTGAGATGGCGCGCAAGAACATTTTGGTCAATGCAGTGGCGCCACTGGCGGCGACACGCATGACGGAGACGATCCGCACCAATGAAAAGTTCGCGACCGCCATGATGGCGCGCATCCCGTTGCAGCGCTGGGCAGAGCCCGAGGAGATTGCCGGGGCATTTGTCTTTCTCGCTTCTGACGCCGCGTCGTACATCACGGGCCAGGTGCTTGCCGTGGACGGTGGCATGGTGATGTGATGGCCGATCCCGGGGTGCCGCAGGCGGATTCACCGTGGCGTCGTTAGAGCAGGCGGTGTCCGCGCCGATGTGTACACGTGTGCTCGCCGACTCCGGTGCGCGGGTCATCAAGATTGGAAACCCGAACGGCGGCGACTTCGTCCGCTACGACGACGCCGTCAATGGCCTTGCGGCGCACTTGTGCATTGCCCGGGCAGAGCTGTCGCAGCGCCGCCCGCGAGTGATCGGCCTCGAAATCGGGGGCTACGGGCCCGGCGGCCCGCTATCGCACCAACGTGCCTACGATGCACTCGCACAGGCGGAATCGGGCGCGCAAAATACCGCTGATGCTGCCGGGATCGACAATGCTCGGTACAACCGGCCCAGCGAGGTGCTCACCCCTTCTCAGCTGGCAGCCCGGAATCGTTGGCGCCAGATCGATATCCCGGCCGGCCCGATCCCATCGTTGCTGCCGCCATCGGTGATCAGCGGCTACCAGCCGCCGATGGGCGCTGTGCCCGGGCTGAGGCAGCACACCGACTCGGTGCTCGCAGAGTTGGGTATGACGTCAGCCGACATTGCTGCGTTGCACGTTCAGGGTGTCGCCGGGCCGGTCTGCCGCTGATGTCCGACGAGCCGGTGCTGCTATCCGATGACCGCAACGGCGTGCGGACACTGACTCTCAACCGTCCGGCCCGCAAGAACGCCATCAACCGCGAACTGTGGATTGCGTTGGCAGAAGCGCTCACTGCGGCGGGCAAAGACCGTGGGGTGCGTGTGCTGGTGATTACCGGAGCCGGCGGTGCGTTCTGCTCTGGCGCCGACATCGCTTCCCCAGACGACGCTCATCCGGTCGATAAGATGCGAAGGCTCACCGACGTGGCGCTGGCCTTGCACGAGCTGGCGATACCCACTATCGCGAAGGTGACCGGGGTGGCAGTCGGCGCCGGCTGGAACCTCGCGCTGGGGTGTGACCTGGTGGTGGCCACCCCAGAATCGACGTTTTGCCAGGTCTTCTCCAAGCGAGGACTATCCTTGGACCTTGGAGGTTCATGGCTGCTTCCCAAGCTGGTGGGTTTGCAACAAGCAAAACGGCTCACCCTGCTGGCCGAGACCATCGACGCCGAGGAAGCCTTGGCGTTGAACTTGGTGACCTGGGTGGTGTCGGCCGACGAAATCGACAGTTTTGTCGCTGAACTGGCCGCGCGGCTGGCCGCAGGACCGCCAATCGCGCTGGCCCAGAGCAAGGCGCTGCTGAACGAAGGCGCCGACCGGACACTGCGCGGCGCACTCGCAAACGAGGCCCGCGCGCAGGCGGTCAATTTCGCGACCGCCGATGTCGCCGAAGCCTATGCCGCGTTCACTGCGAAACGAGAGCCGTCGTTTACTGGACGCTGGGCGGTGTCGAGATCGGAGCGGACAGATGCGTGAAGCGGTAATCGTCGAAGCGGTGCGCACCCCAGTCGGCAAGCGCGACGGCGTGCTGTCGACCATGCACGCCGCTGACCTATCGGCGGTCGTGCTCAACGAATTGGTGGATCGCGCGGGCATCGGTCCCGGGATCGTCGACGACGTGATCTGGGGTTGCGTCTCACAAGTCGGTGACCAATCGAGCAATATCGGCCGCTATGCGGTGCTGGCGGCCGGCTGGCCCGAGACGGTGCCCGGCACCACCATCAACCGGGCATGCGGCTCCAGCCAGCAAGCCCTCGACTTCGCGGTGCACGCGGTGATGTCTGGTCAGCAGGACCTCGTCATAGCCGGCGGTGTCGAGGTCATGAGCCGGGTGCCCCTGGGCGCCGCGCGGACCACGGGTATGCCCTACGGGCCGAAAGTCCTCGCCCGCTATCATGATTTCTCGTTTAACCAGGGGGTCTCCGCTGAGCTGATCGCCGCGAAGTGGGGGTTTTCCCGCACCCAGCTCGACGAGTACGCAGTGCGTTCCCACGAGCGTGCCGCGGCCGCACAGGACAGCGGCGCTTTCGACACCCAGATCGTGCCGGTCTGGGTCGACGGGCAACGCGTCGCCGCGGACGAAGGCGTTCGCCGCGGAACCAGCGTCGAGAAACTGGCCGCATTAAAGCCCGCGTTCGTTGAGGACGGGATGATCCACGCGGGCAACTCATCTCAGATCTCCGACGGAGCTGCGGCCCTGCTGGTGACGACACCTGCCGTGGCGCTCGAACTTGGGTTGACGCCGATGGTGCGCTACCGCGCCGGCGCGGTCACCGGCGCAGACCCGGTGCTCATGCTTACCGGCCCGATTCCGGCGACCGAGAAGGTCCTTCGCAAGGCCGGCGTTTCGCTGGCCGAAGTCGGCGTCTTCGAGGTGAACGAGGCGTTCGCGCCGGTGCCGCTGGCCTGGCTCGCCGAAACCGGCGCTGACCCGCAGCGGCTCAATCCGCTTGGCGGCGCTATCGCACTAGGACATCCCCTCGGCGCGTCCGGTGCGGTGCTGATGACCCGCATGGTGCATCACATGCGCGACAACGGGATTCGTTACGGGTTGCAGACCATGTGCGAGGGCGGCGGCACCGCCAACGCCACGCTGGTCGAACTTGTTTCATAGAGAGTCAGAGGAGAGGCCGTGCGGCGAGATCTGTTCACCGAGGACCACGAGGCGTTCCGCCGGCTGGTCCGAGATGTCGTCGAAAAGGAAATCGAGCCGCATTACGCCGAGTGGGAGAAGGCCGGCCGGATGCCGCGTGAAATCTTCGAGAAGCTCGGTTCGCTGGGGATGCTGGGCATGGCCATCCCCGAGGAATACGGTGGTTCGGGGCTGCCCGACTACCGCTACAACGTTGTCCTGCAGGAGGAGGCTGCCCGTGCCCTGGTTACGCTGGGTACCGTCCGCACCCAGCTCGAGGTGATCCTGCCGTACTTTCTGCACTACACCAACGCCACGCAACGGCGACGCTGGTTTCCCGGGCTGGCTGCCGGCACGCTGCTGACCGCGATCGCGATGACCGAGCCCGGCACCGGCTCCGATCTTGCGGGGATCCGCACGACGGCGGTGCGCCGCGGCGACGACTATGTGCTGAACGGCGCTAAGACCTTCATCACCGGCGGCCTGCTCGCCGACCTGGTCATCGTGGTGGCACGAACGTCGACCGATCCGGACAACCGTCGGCACGGGCTGACGCTTCTGGTGGTCGAAGACGGTATGCCCGGCTTCGTCAAGGGGCGTGCCCTGGACAAGATGGGCTGCAAAGTACAAGACACCGCCGAACTGTCCTTCACCGATGTTCGGGTCCCGGTGGCCAACCGGCTGGGCGAGGAGGGTCGGGCCTTCGAATACCTCACGCACAACCTGCCCCAGGAGCGGATGACGGTAGCCGTCGGTTCGGTGGCACAAGCTCGGGCAGCGGTGGACACGACCATCGAATATGTCAAGGGGCGCAAGGCATTCGGGACAACCGTCGCGTCTTTTCAGAACACCAAGTTCGAGCTGGCGGCAATGGCGGCAGAGGTCGAAGCGGCCCAGGCCATGCTTGACCGTGCGATCATCGAGCTCGTCGCCGGTCAACTCTCGGGTGCCGACGCGGCGAAGGTGAAGTTGTTCTGCACCGAAATGCAGGGTCGTGTCGTGGACCGCTGTCTGCAACTTTTCGGCGGCTACGGCTACATGATGGAGTACCCGATCGCCCGGCTGTACACCGATGCCCGGGTCGCCCGGATCTACGCGGGGACGAGCGAGGTGATGAAGGTGATCATCGCCAAGTCGCTGGGACTGTGACGGGCGACCGGGAAAACCTTCGGTGAGACTCTTGTCACAGGGATCAAACCAACCTACTGTGTGTTCACTAGGTTGGTTATCCGCAGAGGAGTTCCGTGCCCGGCGCACCCAGTTCGCGGCGCTATGACACGCTGCTCGCCAAGGGCGAGGACCGCAAGCAGCGTATCCTTGAGGTCGCTCAGCGGCTTTTGACCCGCAAGGGCTGGCGCAACACCACGCTGGCCCAGATCGCACGCGAAGCCGGGGTCAGCCCCGCGGGCCTTCTGCATCATTTCGAGTCCAAAGAGCAGCTGCTGCACGCGGTGCTCGACATCCGCGATGCCGACGACGACGCCCACGCTAACCGCGCGGGCGACCTTATCGCCGAGATTGCGCGGGTGCCCGAGCGGTTCGACCGGACGCCCGAGCTCATGGGTGCGTTCACCGTGCTGTTGGTGGAGAACCTTCTCCCGGATGCTCCGCTGCATGATCGTCTGCTCAACCGGTATCGGGACGCGGTCGGCATTGTCGCTGAGCTCATCCGGCGCGGCCAGGAGTCGGGCCGCTATCGCGCGGACATGGACCCCGCCACCAAGGCAGTGGAAATTATCGCCTTCGTTAACGGAATGGAGACCACATGGTTGCTCGATCCCTCGATACCGCTGACCGAGGTGTTCAAGGGGTACGCCGAGTCGCTGGCTCGCGATTTTGCCCGGCCGAGCCGGACATGAGATACCGGCTCGACGTTGTCGCGCCCACTGTCGCCGACGTGGTGCGGTTCGCCGGTGGATGGCTGTTCGACCGGGCGATGGCCGGATGGGACGTGACGGTTCTTGTCGCCGGGCACCCCGACGGGCGGCCGTTGCAGATTTTGGGCGCCCAGACACGTGACCTCGAACACGTGCTGGCGGCGGGCGAGCAGTGGCCGCGTCCGCAGACGTTGGCGGTGGCCGCAGATCTATTCAGATGCGACTCGCGGGTGCGACGCGGCGTGCTACAGGCGCTCGACCACGGGATCACTGAAGTGACGCTGTGGGGGGAGACATGGCCGGCCGAGCTTGATGCCAGCGTCGGGTGGGTGCGGCATCAGCTGAGCGCGGCCGCGCAAGCTTTCAAGGCTCAGGCCCTCGCGGCTGCCGCGATGTCCGAGACCCCGGTCGGGTCCACCGAAACTTTTCGCACCGGGATCATGGCATCCCCTTCGGTGGCCGCTGATCTGGTTCCAGCCAGCTGAGTTGCCGGCCAAATGCTGCCGGCATCTTCGCATCACCGCCGTGCGCCCGTGCCGTGACAGCGGGGTGGAACTTCACGGACACAGTCCGTGGCGGCGTGTCGGCAAGAACCCCGATCACCGTCAGTGCGTCATCGGTGCCGGCAGGCGCGGTCATCAGGCCGCGACGCGCGACGTCGTGATCATCACCCCGAAAGACCAGTGCCCGTCGGCCCACGCCCGTGGGCAGCAGCAAGCTCGCCGTCGTCGTCGAGCGTGCCCGGATGCGCGCGTTGCGCGGGCATCAACGCATCGCGGTCAGCCGTCGTTGACGGCGACAAGCAGGTATGGAAACCTAATATTCATTGATGAGAGGACAATTCTCATCAGTGGAGATTGCTGAATGGAGCAATGGATAGTGAACGATCTCACCGAGTTGGACTTCTTCCGCGACGACCGGCTAGTGGAGAACCCCTACCCGTACTTCGAGGCCTTGCGGCGGCAGTGCCCGGTGCTGCGTGAACCGCACCACGGTGTGACGATGGTGACCGGCTGGGACGAGGCGGTAGAGGTGTTCAACGATGCCTCGACGTTCTCGTCGTGCATCTCGGTGACCGGTCCGTTCCCGGGGTTCCCGGTTCCCCTCGAGGGCGATGATGTGACGGACCTCATCGAGCAGCATCGTGATGAGCTGCCTTTCAGCGATCAGCTGCCGACGCTTGACCCGCCGACCCACACCAATCACCGCGCGCTGCTGATGCGGTTGATCACTCCCAAGCGCCTCAAAGAGAATGAGGACGCGATGTGGATGCTGGCCGATCGCGTGCTGGATACTTTCCTGGCCGGCGGCGAGGGCGAGTTCATCAAGGGGTTTGCCGCTCCTTTCACACTTTTCGTGATAGCCGATCTGCTCGGTGTCCCCGACGATGATCGCGACGACTTCGTTAAAAACTTGCACCGCAACGTCGGTGGCGGCCTCGGCAGTACCGAGGGTGAGTCCCTGGCACACAGTCCCCTGGAATTCATTTACGGGCGCTTTGCCAACTACATCGAGGATCGGCGCCGCGAACCGCGCGATGATGTGCTAACCGGCCTGGCGACCGCAACGTTCCCTGACGGTTCGACACCGGATGTCACCGATGTCGCCCGCGTCGCCACCAACGTCTTCTCGGCGGGGCAGGAGACCACGGTGCGCCTGCTCGGTGCCGCGCTGCAGGTGCTCGGCGAGCGCCCGGATATTCAGCAGCTGCTCCGCAAAGATCGCAGCTGCATTCCTAACTTCATCGAAGAGACGTTGCGGATAGAAAGCCCGGTCAAAGGCGATTTTCGGCTATCGCGTGTGCCGACTGTCGTGGGCGGCGTCGATATCGCGGCCGGTTCCACTGTGATGGTGCTGCAAGGCGCCGCCAACCGCGATCCGCGCCGATTCGAGGATCCGGACACATTCGATCCCGCCCGCAAGAACGCCCGCCAGCATTTGGCGTTCGGACGCGGGATCCACAGTTGTCCGGGAGCACCGCTGGCGCGCGCCGAAAGCCGGGTGGCAATCGAACGATTGCTGGATCGGACGAGCGAGATCAGAATCTCTGAGCGTATGCACGGTTCAGCCGATGACCGCCGCTATAACTATGTCCCGACCTACATCCTGCGCGGCCTGACCGAACTGCACCTGGAGTTCGACCCGGCATGAAAGTCACAGTTGATGACCAGCTCTGCCGCGGTCACGGTGTGTGCGTTTCCGTTTGCCCGGAAGTATTCAGGCTGACCGACGACGGCTATTCGGAGGTATATCTGTCCGAGGTTCCCGCCGACCGCGAGGCCGCGGCCAGAGACGCTATCGAAAACTGTCCCGAGCAAGCCATCAGCGAGACCTGAGCCCGATCGGAGATCGAATGCCTAAGGGATACATCATTTTGACCGAAGCCATCAAAGATCCGGAAGGAATGAAGGCTTACGCCCGGGCGGCGGGTGCAGCGATGGGCGGTGTGAACATTCTTGCGGTGGATACCGCGCCGCAGGTCATCGAGGGCGACTGGCATGGCGACCAGACGGTCGTGCTCGAATTCGAGTCGGTGGACGCAGCCCGCACATGGTATGAGTCCGAGGGCTACCAAAAAGCGGCAAAACTGCGGCAGGCCGCTGCTGACTGCAACGCCGTCATCGTCAGTGGATTTGAGCCTGCCCCGGCGGGTGGTTGATTCGCTCGTCGGGTGCGCACCGCGGCGCGGATCAACCTGACACGGTTGTTCGGTTGTGCGCTCACCCTCGCGGCGGTTGACCGGACTGCGTTCGGTGATCTCCCCGATGCGCTAGGGCATCTCGGCGATGACGCTGTCCAGGGCGCCGAGATCGGTACCAAGTTCAGCAGTGAACGCGCGGACAACGGCCACATCCTTACCGAGGAATTCGGCTGCTGTTTGGACAAACGACGCGACCGACCCCCGCGCCGCAACAATGTCGAGCACCCGGCTTCCGGCGCTGCCGTGAGGCAGCGCAGCCAGCAACGCCGACTCGGGCACACCAAGCCGGGCACCCAGCCGCACGGATTCTGCGAGCAGCCCGATGTGGGCGGCAAAGAGCGCGTTGTTGATCAGCTTGACCTTCTGTCCGACACCGAGCGGCCCCACGTGAAGCACCGGATCGCCGTAGCAGCCCAGCACTTTCCGCAAGCGCGCCACCGGGCCGTCGTCACCGCCCACGAATAGGGTCAACCTGCCCGACGCCGCGTCGTGCGGACCTCCACTCACCGGGGCGTCGACGACGTCGACCTGATACGGCGCCGCACGGTCGGCGATGGCCTCGAGCGTGCGCGGACTTGCGGTGGTGTGCACCGCCAGCGCTGAGCCGGGCGGCATGCTGGCCAGCAGGTCGCTGCCTAGAGCGACCTGCCGCAGTTGCTCGTCACTGAAAACGCACACCACGACGACGTCGGCGCGCATACCGACACCGGCCAAGCCGGACGCCGGATAGGCACCCATGTCCGCGATGTCACGAAGCTTTTCGGGGGACCGCCCGAACACCCGGACATCGTGGCCGGCGCCGACTAGCCGCGCGACCATGGGCCGGCCCATTCGGCCCATTCCGATGAATCCGACCTTCACCGGGGATGGCCCATCAGCACCAGTGCTGCGTCGGCCGCGTCGAGCACGACCGCCGGTGCGGCTGCTGCGTGTTCGGCAAGGTCGGCGATCAGCCGAACATCTTTACGCAGCAGCGAGCCCGCGTAACCAGCAAGGCGTTCGAGACCACCGGTTCCGCCAAGCGCATTGAGCGCGAAACTGTTTCCGCTACCGCGCGAAAGGACCTCGGTGAGACCACCCGCGGAGACACCCAGCGCCTGTCCCAGTGACAACGTCGTCGCGGCCGCGCCCAGGTTAGCGGTGAACAACAGGTTGTTGAGCAGCTTGGTAGTTTGTCCGCTGCCCAGCCCGCCGAGATGGATGACGGCGTCGGCGTAGCTTTCGAACACTGGCCGGCACCGTTCGACCACGCCGGGATCGCCACCTGCCATCACCAGCAGGCGGCCTTCCGCAGCTGCGGGACCACCGCCGCTCACCGGAGCATCGACAACTGAGACATCCTGTGCACCAGCTTTTTCCGCTAGCTCTAAACACGTATTGGGATGTACTGTGCTGTGGACGGCGATCACACTTCCCGGTTTGACGCCGGCGAGCACGCCGTGCTCACCGCCGACAACGTCCTCGACATCGGCGTCGCCGACGACACAAAGGCAGATCAAGTCGCTGGCCGCGGCGAGTTCGGCCGGTGATCGGGCAACCCTGGCTGCGGTGTTGGCGAACGGTTCGACTGACGCCGGCCGGCGCGCCCACAGTGTCATCGGATAGCCGGCGTCGATGATTCGCCGCGCCATAGGGCCGCCCTGACTGCCCAGCCCGATGAATCCGACACGCATCAACCGTCCTCCACATCGGTGGTAAGCCCGACGGCAGCGGGGTGCTGGCGGGCCAAGAGACATTCCTCGACGAACGAAAACACCTTCAAGTGATAGGCGGCAGCCGCGTGACCGAGGCTGAGATTGTGGCCCGCTCCCAGTTGCCTGTTGATGACAAAACGAGGCGACGCCGAGAACATCGCGGCAATCTCGGCCAGTGCCGGCGGATCGGACCGCCACACCTTTTCGTGTTCGGCATAACTGAACTGCACCGGAACCCGTACCTTTGCAGCCAGTGCCGGAAAGTCGTGGCGAGGCCAGTCGCTGACCATTGTTTGCTCATACGGCGCGCCCGGGGATGCGTTGGTGATGCCGGTGAGGACGTTCGCCGGGTACAGCTGAGGCGGATACCACAACAGCTCGCGCAGTCCCGGGGGCCGGTGGTCAAGGCGCGCCGCCGCCAGGATGTCGTGGACCGGCTCGCAGTAGTGCCTGCCGGTCCCGGCCAGCTCGATGCCCAACACACGTTCTGATCGGCGAGGGCGCCGGCCATCGGTCGCCATCCGCAGCGCCAGTTCGCACCCGTTTGAGTGAGCCACGACGAACAACCCCGCCCCGCGCGGCTGTTCGCCAAGAATCCGCTCCACTGCCCCGTAGGCAAGATCGACCCGTTGCCCGGGATGCGCCATCGCCTCCGGGTAGAGGGCAGAACTGCCGTAGCCGGGCCGGTCAAGCGCGATCACCGTGAACCCCAGGGCCGCACCCGTGCGCAGCAGCGACAACGGCGGGTGACCCGGGCAGTCGAAATACTGCGACGTCGTGCCCCCGCCATGCAGCGCTAGCACCACCGCGCGCGGGTGCGGCACCGCGGCGACCAACGCGGACATCGGCACACCGTCGACATTGACAACCCGGGGCCGGGGGGCGGCCACACTCATGTGTCGGCCCGCAGCAGGAGCACGCCACTGGGGGTGAGCCCGCCGCTGCTGACCACTGCGACACTGGCATCGGCGACCTGGCGCTCACCGGCCTCGCCGCGCAACTGGCTGACGGCTTCATGCAAAAGCCCCATGCCGTGGGTGCGGCCATGGGAGAGCTGGCCACCGTGCGTGTTGAGCGGCAGCAGCCCGTCGCGGGCGATGTTCTTACCGCCGTCGAGAAAATCTTTGGCCTCACCGATCCCGCAGAAGCCCAGCGCTTCGATCCAGGACAGGCAGTTCATGGTGAACCCGTCGTACAGCTCGGCGACATCGACGTCCTCGGGCCTCAGCGGGGTGCGCGACCACAGGTGCGCGGATTGGCCCAATACCTGCGGTTCGTGGGTCAGTGTGCTTTGGTCCCAGTCGATGCGCTCGATGATCTGTGTTCCCACCGCCTCCACCAGCACCGGGGGTTTGGCCAGGTCGCGGGCAGCGTCGCGAGCGGAGACGATGACCGCGATCGCCCCGTCGCACGGCACGTCACAGTCATACAGTCCGAACGGCGTGGTGATCGGGCGCGCGTTCAGGTAGTCGTCCATGGTCATCGGGGTGCGGTAGATGGCCGTCGGGTTGAGTTCGGCATTGGCGCGCTGGTTCAACGCGATCCAGCCCAGCGTCTCTTTCGTCGTCCCGTATCGATGCATGTGCCGCTGCGCGTTCTGCGCCAACGTATGAGCAGCCGAGGTGGCGCCGAACGGGATCAGCCAGCTGGTGGTGCGGCCGGTGGGCGGAGCGAACCTGCCCTGCCTCACCAGCTCGTTGTAGGTGGCCTCCCACAGTGTCCGGAAGCACAGCACGTGACGGGCCAGGCCGCCGGCGACCGCAAGCATCGCGGCGATCACCGAACCGCCCGGGCCGAAGGTCTCGATGCCGCCGTTGTGCCAGGTGGGCCGGATGCCCAGCGCCGCTTCCAGCGCGGTGACCCCGCCCTCACCGAAACCTCCGAGATTGCCTCCGCCGGGATACGTTGAGAGGCCGTCGATGTCGTCGATCGTCAGGCCGGCATCGGCGATCGCCGCCTCGCAGGCCTGCACGGTCAGTGACAGCGGCGGCACCATCAGCCGACGCCCGATCTGCGACATGCCGATTCCGGTGAGCGCCACCTTGTCTTCGAACTTCTCTCGAGTGAGCATGGGGCGCACATACTCACCGAAACGTTCCGGGGGGATCTCGTCGATCGGCAGCGCTGCGGGCGTCGGGTCGGCGACCGGGCGAAACAGGGGCAGCCACACGTCGTCGGCGCGTTCGAAAACGACTTCCACCTGCTGACCGAGCTGAAGCTGATCGGGGTCGCACTCGATGATGTTGGTGGTCAACCGGACCCGGGGATCTTCGGCGATCGCCACCTGCGCCACCACATAGGGTGCGGGCAGCCCCGGCAAGCTGAACCGGTGATTCACAGTGAACCCGGCCAGTGTCGCCCTGCCTGACACCGTCCGCACCCCCAGGTTGTGGGAGCGGCAATAGCGGCAGAGCGGCGCTGGCGGATGAATCAGCGCCCGGCAGTCCTGACATTCTTGCAGTCGCAGTCTGCCGTCGGCGCCCGAGGACCAGAAGAACTCGTTCTCGGCGGTCACCAGCGGCAGCGGACGTCCGGTCTCGCTGCTCACCGGGTGAAACCCCACTCGGCTTCATTCGCCTCGATTTTGAGGTTTTCCGCGGGAGCGCCGTCCGCGGTGCCCGACGGCGGTGACGCGAGATGCGGGCTGCGCTCACCGATCTCGGTGATAGCGTGCACCGGACAGTCCAGCAGCGCGTTCATAACCGCGTCGCGGTCCGGTTCGGCCACGGTGCCGTCCCCGGTCAGCGATGCATAACCCCAGTCGTCAAGCGAGAAATACCCGGGTGCGTGCTTGGCACAGATGCCGAAGCCGTCACAGACCGTACGGTCCAGCCGGATTCGCATGCCTTCGCTCATGCCCGCATCACCGCCTCGACCTCGAAGGGCCGCTCGGCGCGGAACGCGCCGTCACGGCATGACCGGCAGCTGCGGTCGAGATGGTGTTGGACACTGCGCGGAAACTGGTTGAGCAGGCTTGCCGCCGCATTGGTGGCCGCGTCCAGGGTCGCGCAGGCGCCGCGGCCGCGCAGTACTACCGACCAGCGTCTCAGCCGGTCGAGGTCTGCTGTCGTCGCGACTCCGTCGCGCAACGCCCCGCCGACCGCCGACATCGCCGCTGTTCCGTTGAAGCACGATCCGCACTGCCCGGCGTTTTCCCGATCGAAATACGCCAGCACCGACGCCGCGACCGCAACCGGACACTCGTCGGTAAGCACCGAGATCGCACCGCAGCCCAGTGCACTGCCGAATCGGCGCATCGTCTCGTGATCCAAGGTGGCGTCCAGGACATCCCGATTGAGCAGGCCGGCGAAATAGCCGCTCATCAGCACGCCCTGCACCGAGTCAGACGAGACCCCGTGCAGCGTCAGCAGTTGTGTGAACGGCAGGCCGTGCGGGATCTCGTATAGACCCGGGGAGCGTCCGGCTCCGGTGAGCGTCACCAGACAGCTGCCCGGCGAGTCGGCGGTGCCCAGCGACCGGAATGCCGCCGCGCCGTGTTGATGGAGGTAGGGCAGATTGGCCAGGGTCTCCACATTGCTGACCAGGGTGGGGCGTCCGCCGACCCCCGACTCGAACGGGCGCGGCGGCTTGTCGGTGGGCTTGACCGGGCCGCCGTTGAGTGCGCGGACGGCGGCGGTCTCTTCGCCGGCGACATATCCGGGATCGACCTTGTGCACCCGGACCGCAACCTCGCCGAATGCATCGGAGTCAGCCTCGGCGAGTGCTGTTTCAGCGCTGCGGGCCGCGTCGGGGTCGGAGACGTAGACGTACACCCGCTTTGCCCCCACCATTGCCGCCGCCAGCCGCAGCCCGTCGAGCACCAGATGGGGCCGGTTGCGCAGCAGCCAGCGATCCTTGATCGAGGCCGGCTCGCCCTCCTCGCCGTTGGCGATGACGACGGCGCCGCCGACAGCACGGCCGTTGTCGCGCACTGCGCGCAGCTTCACCGCCAGTGGGAAGGCCGCGCCCCCGCGGCCCAGCAGCCCACTGTGTTGGACTTCCGCGAGCAACTCGTCGGCGTCCGCCAGCGGTCGGTAGCCCCCACGGTTCCGATACGCCGCGCAGTCCTCCCTCTCGTGCCCGGGTTGCTCGGGCAACAGGCGTGGCGCGCAGCCGGGCCAGGCGGCGACAGTGAGCTGTGGTGCGGCGGTGGTTTCCATCAGTCCTCGATCACCGCGGTTAGGCTGGCATGCATGCGGACTGCTGTGGTGCGGGTCAGAGTCGACCCGTCCGGTGCGCTTACGCGGACGCAGCTAAGCCAGGGCATGGCCACACTCCTCAAACTCGCTGGCGAGGCCGGTGCCGACGTGATCGAGCGCAACCTGGCCGCCATGCCGGTCGCCCGTCGCGAGGTGCAATTGCTCATCGCCGGTGACGACGCCGACACCCTCAAGCAGACCGCACTTGACCTGTGCGCCAAGGCGTTCGGCACCACTCCGGTGGCCGGGGTCGTCACCTATATCAGCAGGGGAACCGACGACGACGCCCGCGGCGTGCTGGCCGGATTCGGGCTTACCGGCGAAATCACCCGGACCCCGGGCGACGAAGGCTTCGACGTCGTCTACGTGACGCTGCGCAAATCCGACCTCGAGCGGATTCCGGAAAGCCGCATTCACACCGCTCTCGAGGCCTCGCTCAACTGTGAGGTCCGCATCCTGACCCGCTGACCGCATCAGCGTTCCAAAAATTCCAGGATGGGGGGCGCTGCCAGCACCCAGGTGTCGAACATGTTGAAGTGGTCCACCTTTCCCGCGGCGCGTGCTTCGGCCGCACGTTCCCATGCGTCCTCCGGCCAGGGCGGATCGATGAGATGCGATCCCTTGATCAGGCAACTCACCTCCAGGGATGTCCGCTTGGGGTGGTCCCAATCGTTCTCACCGCCCCGGATGATCAAGGTGGGAACCCTGATGCGGTCAAACATTTCGTCATCGACACCGGGAATCGTCTGCCCCGGCTTGGGGACGAACGCATTCAGCCAGCGCAGCATCACCTTGAGGAACGCGTCGGCGTCCAGGCTGAGTATCCGCTGCTTGTTGTTGGGGTTCTGCTCGATTCGCTCACGCCATTCCGGCACCTTGAGCAGCCCCTCAATACCCGACCAGCGCACCGCCTGAATGCTCGGCAACACGTAGAAGGCGCCAAGCTGGTACATGCCGTACACGCCGCCGACGATGTTCCACACCACCAGCTTGGTGACCAGTTCGGGGTAGAGCATCGTCGTGAGCATCGAGTCGCGGGCCCCGCCTGAGCCTCCCGCGATGATGCACGGCCCCGCGCCGAGCACCGTCAGCAGGCCGTGCAGGGTCTCGGCGCGCATGTGTGACTCGCTTTGCCCGTAGAACTGCACGTCCGAGGCGCCGCAATTGGGCCGGTCCCACAACAGCACCCGGTAGCCGCCGCCGACCAGTGCTTCCGCCAAAGGGCGCAGGCCCGGCACATCCTTGCTGAACCGGCCACCCGGGGTCAGGACGATCAGATCGCCTGATTCACCAAGGATTTCGTAGACGACGTTCCCGCCATTGACCTCGACAACAGGCACGTGCCTTCCTCCCAACCTCAGGCCGTCACCAGGACGTCTTTACCGACCACCCGTACCGGGTAGGTGCGAATGCTCCACTCCGGCTTAACCGCGGTTGTTCCCGTCGCCAGCTCGAAACCCCATTGGTGCCAGGGACAGTAGATGTACTCCAGATCCCGGACCATCACCGCATCCCCTGGAACGCTCTCGTCGACGACCGTCCGTCCCCGCAGACGCCCGGAACACAGCGGCCCACCCTGGTGCGGGCAATAATTCGCGATGGCGTAGAACGTGCCGTTGATGTTGTAGACGCCCACACCGTGTCGCCCAATCGGCACCAGTTTGTGTGTGCCGGGCGGAATCTCGTCCACTGTCGCGACAACATGCTCGCGGCCCTGGGCCAGCCGGGGCCGCATGGTTTCTGGTGGCATTCAGAACACCCGGGTTTGGCCCTCAAGCACCGGGACAGTCTCCGGCAGATGATAGGTCGCGATACCGTTACGGAACATCACTGCCTCGCGGGCGGCCTTGGGCAGGTGTTTGACCAGCCAGCGTGGGTCATCGAAGGTCCAGTGCGGGTAGTCGGAGGAATACAGCAAGATCTTGTCGCACTCCATCCACTCCAGCGCTCGGGTGAGCTCGGTCTTGTCCTCGGGGTAATCCAGCGGCTGGGTGGTGAACTTGATGTGCTCCTTGACGTACTCGCTTGGCTTGCGCTTGATCTCCACCCACGACTTACGGGCCTCGTAGATCGCGTCCATCCGCCACATCAGGGGCAGAATCCAGGTGAACGCGTGCTCGACGAGCACGATCCGCAGCGTCGGGAAGCGGTCGAAGACGCCGTCGAAGATCAGGCTCATCACCTGGTTGGCGGCCAGCAGCGAGTAGGTCACCATGAAGTCGTGGTTATAGCTGGGGAAGCCCACCGGCGGCATTGGCAGCATCTCGTAATTGCTGCGGGATAGGTGACAGCTGACCACGATGTCGTGTTTAGTGGCGGCTGCCCACACCGGGTCGTACATGGGGTGCCCCCACGACGGCCGCGGCTCGGCCTTGAGCAGGATTTGCGCCATATACGGGTGGCCGGCCCATCGTTCGATCTCGCGGGCGGCGCCCTGCGGGTCTTCGACCGCCACGCAGATCGAACCGCGCCAACGCTGATGCCAGTTGTTGTGGCTGTCCAGCCAGTGGTTGGCCTGCCAGTCATTAAGTGCGCAGGAGAACGCCTGGTGAGCTTCGGGTAGCCGGGGGGTGCGGCCACCGGGCTCCAGGATCGCGATATCCGAGCCGGCTGCCATGATCAACTGGCGGAATGCCATATCCGGGTCGCTGCCGGGGAATTCGCCGTCGGGTGGAAAGGTGTCGGCGCGCATCGCGAAGGTGTGCGCATAGTCCGGAGCATCGTAGTAGATGAGCTCGCCGACCTTGTGGTTGAGGAAGAACTTGCTCCGCCACGGCTCGGGAATGTACTGGGTCAGCTCGCCGCGTTTAGGCACCGGGTGGACATCCGAGTCGACGCACCGGACGGCGATGCGCTCGGCGGCGGGAACCCGCTCTTGCGTCTGTGTCAGCGTCATTGTGGTTCTCCTTGCTCACTTCTACTGTGCGCCCAAGCTGACCGGGATGTCTATGCCGTAGAGGTTTGCCGCGTTGCGCCAGCTCAGCTTCTCCCGCTGCTCGCTGGTCAGTGCCCTGGGCAGTGCCGTGACGTCCCCGCAGTGCCAGTGCGGGTAGCTGGAGCCAAACATCACCATGTCGTCTTTGCCCGTGAAGCTCAGCCATTCGCCGGCGAACTCCGCGTCCCCGGGACCGTCGAGGCTGCCCTGCACGAAGTAGACGTGTCCGGGCAGGTAGTCGCTGGGTATCCGGGGCGCCCACGGGGTCTGTTCCAGGTGGGGCCGACCGAACACATCCATCCGCCAGATGAACGGGGTGACGAAGTCCGCGGCGCCGTCGGCCCAGACGAACTTCACACTGAACCGCTCGAACACGCCCTCGGCGATCATGTTCATCAAGTGGTAGAGGTAATTCAGCGCCATGAAACTGACGTATTGCTCGTACGTTCGGGTGTGTCCGGACGGTGTGGGCGGAAAACCGATACCCTCACCTGTCTCGATGTGCACCGCCACCGGAAGGTTGGCTGCGGCTGCCGCTTCCCACAGCGGCCAGAACTGCGGCTTGCCGTAGAGTTCGCGCGACTGCAGCGGGACACCGATCTGCACCACCCGCGGGTGGTCTTTATATGTCTCGATCTCGCGCAGCGCCCCGGGGATGTCGTCGGGGTTGACTCGGATAGTGCCGCGGAAGCGTTCACCGAACTCGCTATGTTCCAACCACCGTGACACCATCATCTCGTTATGCGCGGCGTGCAGCGCGGTGCCCAGGTGCCGATCGGGCATGATGCCGCGTCCCATCGGGTGCAAGACCGCCACGTCAATACCCCGCTCGGAGAACAGGTAATGGCCGACGAAATCCGGGTCCGAGCCGGGGTAGCCCCGATCCGGCCCGTCGGTGCCCGGGGCATATTCGCCGCCCGGCGCGCCATACCAGTCCATCTCGTAGTCGGGGAAACCGCGGCTTTTGAAGGGCTCCCGCAAGAAACTGCGCAAGTCCGTATTGGACGCGAAAAAGATGTGGACGCTGGCGTCAATGACGGGCGTTCGGGTTCCGTCCGGGTGTTGTATCACCTTAACCACCGTCCGCGGCTCCGACCTCGGTGTCGAGCCTGCTGCTCGTCCGCTAGGTAATCTAACATTTTCCGTCAGCGCCTATCAACGGCTTTCCGGTAAGCATTTCGATTAGCCGTTATCCCTGGTAGTGGCCGGTATTGCCGGTCCAGTATGTGAGCGTAGTTCTTCAAGACGGATAATATCATTCTCCGATCGGCGTGCGCAGCACCCGGACCCGGGCACTGGCGGAACTGGCCCACCACAACACCCGAGGGCTGCGACGCGCTTGCTGGCCGGCTGCGCGTGCGATGACGCGGGAGTCTGCCGGTGCCAGGTGTGGGTCGTGGGAAAGCCCATGTTGGCCAAGCCGATAAACCTCATCGTCACAACGCCCCCGGTTGGAGGCCCGGCGCTGCCCCGCAGCCTTGGTCTGCTGGCGCAGTCGGGCGCAGCGCACCGCCCACTATGCGAGATTGTGACTGTGCTAATTAGAGAATGCTATTCTCACCATGGTGGTGACGGTGAGGAGGCGGCCCGGATGCTTTTGGAATTCAATGCCGATCAGCGGCTCTGGCAGCACACGGTGCGTGATGTTGTGGCCAAACAGTGCCCGCCAACGCTGGTGCGCAGCGTGGCAGAGGACGGCGTTGACACCAGCCCGCTCTGGAAGTCGTATGTCGATTTGGGCTGGACGGAGTTGAATGACCCGGCCGGTGCGGTGGAGTTGGCGATCGTGTTGGAAGAGCTGGGCCGTGCCACCGATCCCACCCCGTTCTTGGCGACGATGAGCCAGTTCGCGCCGCTGGCGACGGACCGGTTCGACCCGAACCAGTCGGGAACCGCCGTGTACAGCGGGGTGGCGGCGCACCGCGCGGCGGAGGGGTGGGTGCTGGAGGGCACGGCGCGTTACGTCCTCGACGGGGATCGTGCCGACCGGTTGGCCGTGGTGACCCCGGCCGGGGTGTTCGTGGTCGACGGCCAGGAATTGCCGAAGCGGCGGCTCCCGGTGTTCGACCCGGTGCTGCACATCGCCGACGTGTCGTTCCCGGGGATCCGGGTACCCCATGATGCCCGAGTGCACGTGGACGCCGAGCGCGCTCATCATGTGGCGCTGACCGGGATGGCCCTCACGATGGTCGGTGCCTGTCAGCGCATCCTCGATCTGGTCCTCGACCATGTGCGCACCCGCCATCAATTCGGCGTTCCGATCGGCTCTTTTCAAGCTGTACAGCACAAGGCCGTGGATATGCATGTCGCAATCGAACGGGCGCGGGCCTTGGCGTATTTCGCCGCGTTGACGATCGCCGCCGACGACCCGCGGCGGCGGCTGGCGGCGGCGATGGCCAAAGCATCCGCGGGGGAATGCCAGGCGCTGGTATTTCGCCACGGTCTGCAGTTGTTCGGCGCGATGGGATTCACCTGGGAGAACGACCTGCAGTTTGCGCTGAAACGCGCCAAGGTGGGCGAGCTCATGCTCGGCGGCGCCGCCGAGCATCGGGCGAGGATCGCGGAGGAATACCGTGCAGCTGACTTTTGACCCCGATGTCGAGGCGTTCCGCGCCGAGTTCGTGGCTTTTCTCGAGCAACATCTGCCGCCCGCAAGCGAAACGGTGGAGCGGCCGCGCTCGGTGTCGCATATGCCGGACTGGGCCCGCCGCTGGCAGCGGCTGCTGTTCGACAACGGTTGGCTCTTGCCCGGTCAACCCCCGGAATTCGGCGGGCGCAACGCCACTGTGCTGCAGCAATTTGTGCACCTTGAGGAGCTGTGCCGGCGACGGATCTATCACAGCTTCAACCCGCAAGGCGTGAACATTGTTGCGGCGTCGTTGTTGACGTTCGGCACTGACGAACAGAAACGCCGGTGGGCAGTGCCGATCCTGCGCGCCGAGATCACCGCTTCGCTGGGGATGAGCGAGCCGAGCGCCGGCTCCGATCTCGCGTCGCTGCGCACCCGTGCCGTTTTGCGGGGCGATCATTTCATGGTCAACGGACAGAAGGTGTGGACCTCAGGGGCCCATCATGCCGATGTGCTGCTGACATTTGTGCGCACCGACCCCGATGCGCCAAAACACAAGGGTATCAGCGCATTGCTGATCCCCACCGACACCCCGGGTGTGGTGCGCCGGCCGTTCCCGTCGATCTGTGGCCGTGACGATCTGGATTTTAACGAGGTGTTCTTCACCGATGTGCGGGTGCCGGCCGAAAACCTGGTCGGCCAACTCAACCAGGGCTGGCGGGTAGCCAACGGGTCACTCGGGCACGAACGCACCATGATGTGGCTGGGTTTCGCGGACCGACTGCACAACCTGATCACGGATTTTCACCCCGGCACGCAGCTCGAGCGCGACCAGTACGCCACCTTGGTGATGGACCATCATGCCCTGCGCCTGCTCGGCTCGGTGGCCCTGGCGCGCGCAGCCCGTGGCGAAGATGATGTGCCCGCCCTCTCGGTGCTTAAGCTGCTGGGCTCCGAAGCCGAACGCCAAGCCTGTGAAAATGCACTGTCCGCAGCCGGATCCGACGGGCTGATCCACCCCGCGTTGACCGGCCCCTATGCGCCGATGAACCTGGATCACTACTTCGCCAGCTGGTTCGAGCGCTACGCCCGCAGTTTCGCCGGCACCATTGCCGGCGGCACCTCGGAGATCCAGCGCAACATCATTGCCCAACGCGTGCTTGGACTACCCAGGGGCTGACTCGATTCGACCGCCGAGCGCCGGGCTGGTGTCCGGTGCAGCGCTTCGGCAACGGGCGGCCGAGTGCGGGCGTGCGCACAAACCCGGTGATCGACCAGCAGCTCACTTGCCTGTGGAGCGGGCTTGTGTGCAACGGTGTGGTTGGCTGTCTTGGGTAACGCCGCGTCTGATCGAATTCGCCGACCGAGTTCAGGGATGGTTCGTGGTCAGTCGATGACCGCGGCTTCTTTGCGCTCGGTGATGGGCCGGGCGAGTTCCTCCCGGTCGCAGATGCGCTGGAGTTTCTCAAGGGTTTCGTCCAGGCCCGCGCCGAGCCTGCGAGCCGGGGTGAAAGTGGCCGGCAGGTGGCGCATGCCCTGGATGACGCCGATGGTGTCGTAGTGCACAGTGCCCGCGGGGTCGCAGCGGTAGTCGGGCATGCGGTCCAGTACCGCAGTCAGCATCGACTTGAACACGACCCGCGCGACGTTGGATCCAGCGCAGCGATGAACACCCAGACCGAAGCTGAAGTGTCGATTTCCCTTGCGGTCCAATATGATCCGGTTCGGATCGGGAAACACCGAGGGATCCCGGTTGGCCATCGCCCACGAGATCCACAGTCGTTCACCCTCTTTGAACCGCGTGCCGAAGAGCTCACAATCCTGCGAGAACGTGCGTCCGTCACCGGGTGCCGGGGTGAAGTAACGCAGGAACTCCTCGGTCGCGGAGTCCAGTACGGTGTCGCGCTCGCGGCTGAGCAGCTCACGCTGGTCGGGATTCTGCGACAGCCACTCCAGCGCGTGCGCGGTTAACGCGGTCGTGGTGTCGAACCCGCCGCCGATGATCAGCCCAAGCATCCCGAAAAGTTCGAGGTCGGGTGGCGGCTGGCCGTCAATCCGGAGCTGAAGAAGCGCGTGGATCATGCCGGGGCGCGGATTCTCACGGATTTCCACCAGGTTGTCGAATAAGTCGACGCCCATCTTCCGGTGTTGCTCGGCCACCCGCTCGGCATCGGGAGAGTGTTCGGGTGTGTACACCGCGGCGTGCACCGGCTCGCTGTACATCTTCCACTTCTTCAGTGGAATCCCCATCATCGCCAGCGTGAGCACTGCCGGCACGATGTTAGCGAGGTCATCGACGAAGTCGATATGGCCCTCTTCGATCTTTTCGTCAAGGCTAGCGCGGACCACCTCGTCGATGAACGGAATCCAGCGCTTCACAGCGGCCGGAGACAGATACGGGTTGAGGACGTTGCGATAAATCCGGTGCTCGGGATCGTCCATCTCCAGCATGCCGCCCCGGATGCCGCTCGCCCGGCGTGCCGGGGGAATGCTAATGCCCTGGTATGCCGGACGTTTTCCGGTGAGGTCGTGATCGTTTGAGACATAAGGGCATCGGGCGAGCTCGAAGACCTCGCGATTGCCGGCGGCGACCCAATGTCCCCCATAGGTCTCGGTCCACGCGATCGGGCACTTGGCGAGCATTTCCTCGGTAATCGCCTCGAACTGTTCCCGATACTCGGGCGTGTGCCGGTCGAAGTGGTAGCGGGGTTGCCGACGGTCATCGTGCGCGTCGGCGTACGTCCGATCTGCAACGGTCACGACGTTGTCTCCCTCGATTTTTCCTGGCCAGTAGTGCTCTGTTGGTCGACGTCGATAAAGATCGCGCATTCCGGACAAGACTGGGCGGCTTCACGCACCTTGTCTTCCAGTTCCGGGGGCACCTCCTCGAACACAGCCGTCGAGTGGCCGTCGATATCGTCCAGCTCGAATGCCTCCGGAGCGATCATCGAACACAGTGTGTGTCCCTGGCAGCGCTCGGGATCGACCCAAACCTTCACGAGCGTCCTCCCTGTTGTGGGGTCAAGTAGCCTGTGCCTCAACAGTTTTCGCCACAGCTCTAGCTCAGATGTGGTAGTCGTACCATTTCAGGTAGCCGCCCGCGTCAACGCGCAGCTGCATGCCCGTGACGTATCTCGCCTCATCAGAGGCCAGCCACAACACGGCGTTGCTGATGTCCTCCGGCTCAACATAGGGAATTGTCATCGCCTGTTGTACCGCAAAAACTGGCTCGGCGTCTGCCCGGGTCGGATGCTCCAGGTCTGGTCGGAAGGACCGGTACATCGGCTGGCTCTGCAGCATCGGGGTGTTGGTGTTGGTCGGGTGAATCACGTTCGCGCGGATCCCGCGCGGTGCCAGCTCGGTGGCCAGCACGTGGACATATTCGGCGATCAGCCGCTTGGAATACAGGTAGGCCATGCCGCCGGGGTCCGCTCCGGGATTGTCCTTCTTGGCGACGTCCATCAGGGCGGCGGTGGAAGCGGTAGCGATGATCGAGGCGCCCTCATCCAGGTGCGGCAGCGCCACCTGGATGGCGTTGAGAGTGCCGATCAGATTGGTGTCCATCACATCGCACCAGGCCTGCAGCGGCGGCTGGCCGAACATGCCGGCTACGCCGGCTTGCGCGACGACGATGTCGAGCTTGCCGAACTCGGCCAGACCGTTATCCAGCGCTGCGCGCAGTTGCGTGGCCTCGCGCACGTCGGCCTGCGCAGTTACCACGTTCCGGCCGGTCTTTTCGATCAGCCGCGCGGTCTCGTCGAGATCTTCCGGCCGCGCCATCGGGTATCCGATCGACTCGATGTCCCGGCAAATGTCGACGGCGATAATGTCAGCGCCCTCTTCGGCCAACCGCACCGCGTGGCTGCGGCCTTGGCCCCGGCCGGCCCCGGTAACGAATGCGACCTTGCCTTCAACACGTCCCACGGGTTTTCCTTTCACGTGCTCGCCAATTGCCCGGAACTTAGGTATTCCGGCCGCCGTTGACGCCCAGGATCTGGCCGGTGATGTAGCCCGCCTCCTCGGACACCAGGAAGGCACACGCGGCGGCGATGTCTTCGGGTTTGCCGATCCGCCGGACCGGGGTCGCCTGGATGTTCTTCTCAATATCGCCGAGATAGCCGCGTTCGGCGGCCGCGCGCAGCATCGGGGTGTCGATGAAACCCGGCGGCACCGCGTTCACCGTGATGCCGCTGGGACCGTACTCGAGCGCCAGCGATTTGGTGAGCCCGTTGACCGCCGATTTCGCCGCCACGTAGTGCGCCATATAGGGGACACCGGAGTGCGTGCTCGACGATGAGATGTTGACGATCCGGCCCCAGCCAGCTTCCACCATGTCAGGCAGCACCGCCTGAATCGTGTGGAAGACGCCGTTGAGGTTGACGTCGATGATCCGCTGCCAGTCCTCGAAGGTGATGTGGGCGAACCTTTTGAACCCGTCCAGGCCGGCGGCGTTGACAAGTATCGTCACCGGTCCCAGCTGCGCGCGGATCGCCGAGAGCGCCGCGTCCACCTGGGATCGGTCGGTCACATCGGCGGTGTAGGCGAACTCCGTCTCAGCCGGCTTGAGGTCGATGGTGGCGACGCGGTGACCGTCGGCGTGCAGCCGACGCGCGACGGCGCGGCCGATGCCGGAGCTGCCCCCGGTGACGACCGCGGTTCTCACGGCTTTGCCTGCACTACCGTCTCAACCACAAAGAATCTCCCTTCCAATTATGAGAACCATACTCTCACATCGGAGCAGCCCGCAAGGAGCCGGGAAAGGCCGCCCGGCCTGCACAGACGCGTTGGCGCCAGGTCGTGTCGATGGATATGAGCATGGCAGTCTCATTTCTTGTGTTTGCTTGAATTCTCGTTGCCCGAATGTAAGATTCGCCGAGAACGAGAATGAAATTATCCAACGTGCGTCGAGGAGGCCGGAATGCAACAGCAGGATACGGCGGCGGTCCTCGCGGGGGAGGCGCAGTCAACCGGGGGGGACATCGCCCAGGTCGGGCGGCGGCTGCTGATCGACGGCCGGCTGGTCGCCGCCGATCGGAGGTTCCCGTCGATTAATCCTGCCAGCGGTGTGTTGTTGGGGTACGCCCCGGATGCCGGGGTCACCGAGGCCCGGGCGGCAATTGCGGCGGCGCGGCGCGCCTTCGACACCACGGCCTGGCCCACCGACATCGAGCTGCGAATACGCTGCCTGGGTCAGCTGCACCAGGCTTTGCTCGACCACGCCGATGAGCTGCGCGAGCTCACCATCGCCGAGGTCGGTGCCACCCGGGCGCTCACCCACGGGCCGCAACTGGATGAGCCGATCGCAATCGTGCGCTACTACGCCGACCTGCTGCGCACCTATCCGATGACCGAGGATCTCGGAGAGGCCGAATCCCGCGGCATGCGCCATCACCGGTGGGTCGAAAAGGAAGCCGCCGGAGTGGTCGGGGCGATCATCGCCTACAACTACCCGAACCAGCTCGCGCTGGCCAAGCTGTCCCCGGCGCTGGCTGCCGGCTGTACCGTGGTGCTCAAAGGTGCACCGGACACCCCGCTGGTGACATTGGCGCTGGGGGAGCTGATCGCCAACCACACCGACATCCCGCCGGGCGTGGTCAACGTACTGAGTTCGTCGGATCCAGCCGTTGGAGAAGCGCTGACCACCAGTCCTGATGTCGACGTCATCACCTTCACCGGGTCCACCGCGACCGGCCGGCGGATCATGGCCGCGGCCAGCGACACCGTCAAGCGGGTCTTCCTCGAGCTCGGCGGCAAATCGGCGGTCATCCTGCTCGACGACGCCGACTTCACCGCCGCCAGTATGTTTGCGGCGTTTTCGATGGTCACCCATGCCGGCCAGGGCTGCGCGCTGACATCGCGGTTGCTGGTTCCCAAAACGAAGCATGACGAAATCGTGGAACTGATCGCGGCCAATTTCGCCAAGGTGCGCCACGGCGACCCAGCCGACCCGAAAACCTTGATGGGACCGCTGATCAGCGAGCGTCAGCGCGACAAGGTCGACGGTATGGTCCAGCGCGCGATAGCCGCCGGGGCGACCTTGGTCACCGGCGGCAAGAAAGTGGACCCCGGCTTCTTCTATGCACCGACCCTGCTCACCAACGTCGATCCGAACAGCGAAATCGCACAAGAGGAGATCTTCGGGCCCGTGCTCGTCGTCATCGCCTTCGACAATGACGACGATGCCGTGCGCATCGCCAATAACTCGATCTACGGTCTCGCCGGTGCGGTCTTCAGCCGCGATCAGGATCGGGCCTTGGCGGTGGCGCGCCGGATCCGCACCGGATCGTTTTCTATCAACGGCGGCAACTACTTCGCGCCGGACTGCCCGTTCGGCGGTTTCAAGCAATCGGGTGTGGGCCGGGAGATGGGCGTGGCCGGGCTCGAGGAGTTCTTGGAGCGCAAGACGTTTGCTGTGCCGGTGTCTGAGCCTATGTCCGGGACGGCCCGATGAGACCACTGGACGGCATCCGCGTGGTGGAAGTTGCGATGTACGGGTTCGTCCCGTCGGCGGGCGCGGTGCTGGCCGAGTGGGGCGCCGATGTCATCAAAGTCGAGCACGCGGTCACCGGCGATCCGCAGCGCGGGCTGCGGCAGACCGGCAACTTGCGCGTCGAAGGGGACCCCAACCCCAACATCGAGCACGCCAACCGCGGCAAGCGCAGCATCGGCCTGGACATCTCGGTGCCCCAAGGCAAGGAAGTGCTCTATGAGCTGGCGCGCCGCTCGGATGTCTTTTTGACGAGTTTCCTGCCGGGACATCGGCAAAAGTTCGGTATCGACGTCGACGATATTCGCGGGGTGAACCCGAAGATCATCTACGCGCGCGGCAGCGCGTTCGGGCCGCGCGGGGCAGAGGCGGGCAAAGGTGGCTACGACATGACCGCCTTTTGGTGCCGGGCCGGAACCGCCGCCACCATCACCCCGCCCGGGATGGAAGGCATGATCGGGCCGCCCGGGCCGGCGTACGGCGACACCATCTCCGGCACCAACCTCGCCGGTGGTATCGCGGCTGCGCTGCTCAAACGCGAACGCACCGGTGAACCCTCGATCGTGGACGTCTCGTTGCTCGGCAGTGGTCTGTGGTCGATGGGGCACACGGTGGCGTTGACGGTGCACCTTGGCCGGCGGTTGGAGGCGCCCCCACCGGGCGTGCACGGGTCGCCCGTCAATCCCCTGGTGGGGGTGTACGCCACCTCGGACGGCCGGTACATCTCTTTTGTGATGATGCAGCCCGGAAAGTACTGGGCCGACGTGTGCCGCCACATCGAGCGGCCGGAACTCGCCGACGATCCCCGGTTTGCCAGCGACGAGCAGCTCGCCGCCAATACCGGCGAGGCGGTGGCGATTCTCAGCGAAGTCATCGGGAAGCGGACACTCGCCGAGTGGACGGAGCGTTTCGCGACGCTGGCAGGGCAGTGGGCGCCGGTGCAGGACACGTTGCAGGCGGCTCACGATCCACAGATCCGGGCGAACGAATACATCGTGCAGGCCGGTGAACTCGAACTGGTCGCCAACCCCGTGCAATTCGAAGTCACCGCGCCACAGAGCGGGCCGGCGCCGAAATTCGCCGAGCACACCGATGAAATCCTGGCTGAACTCGGGCTGGACTGGGACCGCATCATCGAACTCAAGACAGCCGGTGCGGTCACCTAGGACAGGGGATTTCGATGCCTTACCTCGCTTCCGTCGCCGGTAACGACGAGCAGGTTTGCGGCGAAATGTTTTGGCCGCCGGAAAAACCCTTGTGCGAGCACCGGGGACGCGGTAGGCAATACGTCGATGTGCGGTCGCATCTGATGCATTCGGTGCCGTACCGGTCCGCGGTGCGGATAAGCTCCGCGCAACCGGTTCGAAAGACCCGCGGGTCGGAGGTGTGTCGACTGTGAAGCTGCTGGGAAGGCCAGGTGGCGATGGCGACTAACGGGCCGGACCGGTGGTCTCCGGGTGTGACGTTCGGGCGCGATCTCGCGGCGCCGATGCAAGCCGTCGGTGGTCTGTTCGCAATGGCCGCGGACGCAGTCAAGTTCGCATTTCGCCGGCCGTTTTATTGGCGGGAATTCCTCGAGCAGGCCTGGTTCGTCGCTCGGGTCTCCCTGGCGCCAACATTGTTGGTGGCCATCCCGTTCACCGTGCTGGTCAGCTTCACACTCAACATTTTGTTGCGCGAACTGGGTGCGGCCGACCTGTCCGGGGCAGGTGCTGCGTTCGGCGCGGTTACCCAGGTCGGCCCCCTGGTGACCGTCTTGATCGTGGCCGGTGCCGGTGCCACCGCGATGTGCGCGGACATGGGCTCACGAACCATTCGCGAAGAGATCGACGCCATGGAGGTGCTGGGCATCAACCCAGTACAGCGGTTGGTGACCCCGCGCATGCTGGCAGCGGGGCTGGTCGCGCTGCTGCTGAACAGTCTGGTGGTCATCATCGGGATTTTGGGCGGCTACACCTTCTCGGTGTTCGTCCAAGATGTCAACCCCGGCGCGTTCGCCGCCGGTATCACCTTGCTGACCGGAGTGCCCGAGGTGATCATTTCCTGCGTCAAGGCGGCACTGTTCGGCCTGATCGCCGGATTAGTCGCCTGTTATCGGGGGTTGACGATCACGGGCGGGGGCGCCAAAGCAGTCGGTAACGCGGTCAACGAAACCGTGGTGTATGCGTTCATGGCATTGTTCGTCGTCAACGTAGTGGTCACCGCTATCGGTATCCAGATGACGGCCAAATAGGGGACTGTCCGTGACGCTTCGAGCCACCTATCCGCGACTGACCCGCGAACTTGAGCGGCCGTTCACCACCGTGCTGACCACGCTGAACCGCATCGGCGACCACACCCTGTTTTACGGCAAGGCGCTGGCCGGGGCGCCGTTCGCCACCGCCCACTATCGGCGGGAAGTGGTGCGGCTGATCGCCGAAATCAGCATGGGCGCAGGCACGTTGGCGATGATCGGCGGAACCGTGGTGATCGTCGGCTTCTTGACGCTGGCTGCCGGCGGGACGTTGGCGGTCCAGGGCTACAGCTCGCTGGGCAATATCGGTATCGAGGCGTTGACCGGGTTTTTGGCGGCTTTTATCAACGTGCGTATCTCCGCCCCGGTGGTCGCCGGCATCGGCCTGGCAGCCACCTTCGGCGCCGGCGTGACCGCCCAGTTGGGCGCCATGCGGATCAACGAGGAAATCGACGCGCTGGAGTCCATGGCAATTCGCCCGATTTCGTATCTGGTGTCCACCCGCCTGGTGGCGGGGATGATCGCAATCACCCCCCTCTATTCCATCGCGGTCATCTTGTCATTCGTGGCGAGCCGGGGGGTGACGGTGTTTTTGTTCGGGCAATCCGCCGGCCTCTACGACCACTACTTCAACACCTTCCTCAATCCGATCGATTTGTTGTGGTCGTTTCTGCAGGCCGTCCTGATGGCACTGACGATTCTGCTGATCCATACCTACTACGGTTATTTCGCCTCGGGTGGACCCAGTGGTGTCGGTGTCGCGGTAGGTAACGCGGTGCGCACCTCGCTGGTCGTGGTGGTATCGGTGACCTTGCTAGTCTCGCTGTCCATCTATGGCGCCAACGGCAACTTCAACCTGTCCGGGTGAGGAGGCTGGGTGACTGGAACGATCGGGCTGAATCCAAGGCCAGTCGGGGGCCAGCAGCGGCCGGCGGCTGTCAGCCCGCGCAGAGGCGCTCCAGCCTACCTGCGTCCTCTGGCGGGTCTGGCAACGATCGCCGTGATCGCCGGGATTTTCGCCGTGGCCGCGACCCTCTTTCGCGGCGGCTTCACCTCCACCGTGCCGGTGACTGTGCTGTCGCCGCGCGCCGGCCTGGTGATGAACCCGGACGCCAAGGTGAAGATGCGCGGTGTGCAGGTGGGCAAGGTTGCCTCGATCGAGCCGCTACCCAACGGCCAAGCAGCTCTTCGCCTGGCGATCTATCCGTCGCAGCTGCGTTTCATTCCGGCAAATGTGCTGGTCGACATCACATCGTCGACGGTTTTCGGAGCCAAGTTTGTCGACCTGGTGCCGCCGGCCGAGCCCTCACCGCAGCATCTGCGCGCCGGAGAGGTGCTCGACACCAAACACGTCATGGTTGAAATCAACACTGTTTTTCAGCAGTTGACATCCGTACTGTCCAAGATCGAGCCGGAAAAACTGAACGAGACCCTGGGCGCGTTGGCGAAAGCGTTCAGCGGCCGGGGCGCCAAACTGGGCCAGGCGCTAAGCGACCTGGATTCTTTTCTGGCCACGGTGGATCCCAGCCTTCCCGCCCTCAACCGCGACATCGCGATGTCACCGCCGGTGTTCAATGCGTACGCCGACGCGGCACCGGATCTGGTCAAAACTGCCGCCAATGCGACCAAGATCAGCAAGACCATCGTCGATGAGCAACGCAACCTGGATGCGTTGCTGGTCAGCGCGATCGGTTTGGCCGACATCGGAAACGACGTGGTGGGCAGCAACCGCAAACCGCTCACCGAGGTCCTGCACCTGCTGGTGCCCACCACCGATCTGACCAACCAGTACAACAAGGCCCTGAACTGCGGCCTTGCCGGGGTCGGGGTGTTGGCGAAGGGTTTCCCGTTGTATGAACCAGGAATCGCGATATCGGCCAGCCTCACGTGGGGCGCCGAGCGCTACCGGTATCCGACGCATTTACCGAAAGTCGCCGCGACGGGCGGCCCACAATGCCTGGACCTGCCGAGGATTCCGTTCGGCTCCTATGAGCCGTACGTGGTCGCCGATGTCGGCGCGAACCCTTGGGAATACGGGAACCAGCAGCTGCTGATCAACTCTGACCTTCTCAAACAGCTGCTCTACGGTCCGATCGCTGGTCCACCGCGCAACTCCGCCCAGATCGGAGAGCCCGGATGATGGGCTCAATGCGCGCGACGCTGATCAAGTTCGGAGTCTTCGCCATCGTGATGGCGGTACTGACCGCGTTTTTGTTCTTCATCTTCGGCCAGTACCGCACCGGTGCGACAACCGGGTATTCCGCGGTTTTCAATGATGTTTCGCGGCTTAAGTCTGGAGATTCGGTGCGGGTCGCGGGCATCCGGGTGGGAACCGTCAACGGTGTCTCGCTGCGCCCCGACAAAAAGGTTGTGGTCAAATTCGACGCCGACCGCAGCATCGTGCTCACTGATGGCACCAGGGCGGCAGTTCGCTACCTCAACCTGGTCGGGGATCGCTACCTTGAACTCCTCGACGGCCCGGGATCAACCAAGCGGCTGTCGGCCGGGGGGCAGATTCCGGTGGACCACACCTCCCCGGCGCTCGACCTCGACCTGTTGCTCGGCGGGCTGAAACCTGTGATCCAGGGCCTGAATGCGCACGATGTCAATGCGCTCTCATCAGCGCTGCTGCAGGTCTTCCAGGGCCAGGGCGGAACTCTCGAGTCGTTGTTCGCCAAAACAGCATCGTTCTCGAACGCGTTGGCCGACAACGACCAAACCGTACAACAACTCATCGACAACCTGAACGCCGTAGTGGCCACACTGTCGAAGGACGGTGAGAAGTTCTCGGGTGCGATCGATCGCCTCGAGCGGCTTATCGGCGGGTTATCGGAAGACCGCGATTCTATCGGCGCTGCTATCGACGCGCTGAGCCGGGGAGCAGCGTCACTGGCGGATCTGCTGTCTAGCGCACGGCCGCCGCTGGCGGGCACGGTCGAGCAGCTGAGCCGGTTGGCCCCGCTGCTCGATCAGGATAAAGACCGCCTCGACGCCGCTGTCCAAAAAGCGCCGAAGAACTACCGCAAACTGGTCCGGCTGGGTGTATTCGGCGCCACCATCCCCTACTACGTCTGCGGGTTGTGGATCCGGGGCACGGATCTGCAAGGCAAGACAGTGGTTGCGCCGTGGTTCAAGTCAGAGGCCGGAAGGTGCAAGGAACCCTGATGTTGAAGTATCGCGGAGCTGGTCTGATCAAGGCGGGGTTCATCGGCGCTGTGCTGGCCGTGTTGATCATCTTGGTCGGACTGTCGCCCCAGCAACTGATTTCGTGGGCGACAGCGGTGCGCTACCAGGCGTTGTTCACCGAAGCCGGCGGACTCGCGGCGGGCAACGACGTCACGGTCTCGGGGATCAAGGTTGGCACGGTGTCGAAGGTATCGCTTCGCAACGGCGACGCTTTGGTGACGTTCAGCCTCAACGGAAAAGTGCAGCTCGGCTCTGACACCACCGCGCACATCCGCACCGGCACGCTGTTGGGCGAGCGGGTGCTGACCTTGGAGTCGGCCGGCGGCGGGACCATGCATCCGATGGAGGTCATTCCGATCTCACGGACCTCCTCGCCGTATTCCCTGACCGAGGCGGTCAGCGATTTCACCACCTACGCCGCCGATACCAACACCGCGACGCTCAACCAGTCGCTGGACACGCTGTCGGCGACGCTCAACCAGATCGCACCGCAACTGGGGCCGACCTTTGACGCGCTGACACGGTTATCGCGAACCCTCAACGGCCGCAACAAGACGCTGGGCGACTTGTTCAAAAGCGCAGCCGATGTCAGCGGAGTTCTCTCCGAACGCAGCCAGCAAGTCAACAAGCTGATCCTCAACTCCGACGACCTGCTGCAGGTCCTGGTGGCGCGCCGCCAGGAGATCGTCGCGCTGCTGGCCAGCACGTCGGCAGTGGCTAAGCAGCTGTCGGGGTTGGTGCACGACAACGAAAGCAAACTCGCGCCGACGCTGGAGAAGCTGAATTCGGTGATCGCGATGCTGGAGAAGAACCGCGACAATATCGGCCAAGCGCTGCCGGCACTTGCGAAATATGAGATCACGGTGGGCGAGGCCGTCGCCAGCGGCTTCTACTACCAAGCATTCGTGCCCAACTTCCTCATCCCGCAACTTTTTCAGCCGTTCCTGGACTACCTGTGGGGTTTCCGCACCTTCGACACAGCTCGCGGACCCGGCTTCCCCTCGCCGGTACCACGGGAATTGGTCCCCTGGCCGTACAACGCTATTCCGCCGTGTCCTGGCTGTACGTTGGGCGGAAGGATCGGAGGATCACAATGATCCCGCGCACCAGGCTGGCGGCCGTGCTGGCGATCACGTTGGCGGGCCTCGTCGTTGCCGGCGCGGTATTGACCATCCGGGACGTGTTTTTGCGCCCGCAGACCATCACCGCCTACTTCACCACAGCGACCGCGATCTACCCCGGCGATGAGGTGCGGGTCTCCGGTGTCAAGGTCGGCACGATCAAGTCGATTCAGCCGCAGGGTACGCAGGCCAAGGTGACCCTCGAGGTCGAACGCGGCGTGCCCATTCCGGCGGACGCGAAAGCAGTGATCGTCGCCCAGAATCTGGTGGCGGCGCGTTATGTCCAGCTTACTCCCGCCTATCGGTCGAGCGGCCCCATCATGCCCGACGGCGCGGTGATACCGGTGGAACGCACGGCCGTGCCCGTCGAGTGGGATGAAGTGAAAACCCAGTTGATGCGGTTGGCAACGGATCTGGGGCCCAACAGTCAGGTGTCGACGCCCTCGGTGGCGCGGTTCATCGACACGGCCGCAAACGCACTCGAAGGCAACGGCGACAAACTCCGGCAGACGCTGGCCCAACTGTCCGGGGTGGGAAGGATTCTCGCCGAGGGCAGTGGCAACGTCGTCGACATCATCAAAAACCTGCAAACCTTTGTCACCGCGCTGCGCGACAGCAACGTTGAGATCGTGCGGTTCAACGACCGGCTGGCCACCCTCACCAGCGTGGTCAATGACAGCCGATCCGAGCTGGACGCGGCGCTGAACGAGCTGTCCACGGCCGTCGGCGAAGTGCAGCGATTCATCGCCGGCACCCGCGACCGGACCAGCGAGCAGATCCAGCGGTTGGCCAATGTCACCCAGACGCTGGCCGATCAGCACATGGCATTGGAAAACGTTCTGCACGTCGCACCGAATGCGCTCGCGAACTTCTACAGCGACTACAACCCCGATACCGGGACCGTCGTGGGCGGCTTCGGGATAATAGATTTCGCCAATCCAGTGGCCTCGGGTTTAATGGTGCCGCTGCCCATTCCCGGCTGCACGCAAGTCGCCACCGTCGAAAACGTGACCGCGGTCGAAACGGGCAAACTGTGCGCCCTGTTCCTCGGTCCCGGGTTGCGGCTGCTCAACTTCAACAATCTGCCGTTCCCCATCAGCCCGTTTCTGCAGCCGTCGGCCCACCCGGAAAACATCATCTACACCGAGCCGCGGCTGGCGCCCGGTGGTGAGGGCCCCAAACCCGGACCGCCCGAGATGCCGCCCGCGGTGTCGGCATATACCGGACTGCCGGGTGATCCGGTGGGACCGCCGGGGGCGGTGCCGCCGGCGCGGATACCGGGCGCAGCGATGCCGCTGCCGCCGCCGCCGACCACGCCCGCGCCGCCGCCGAGTTTGCCGGGCATGCTGCTGCCGGCCGAAGGACCGCAACCATGACCGCCCGGGCCGCCGTTCGGCGGGCGCTGGCCATCGGCGCCTGCGTCGTGCTCGGCACGAGTGGATGCGCTTTCCACGGTCTGAACTCGCTACCGTTGCCCGGCGCGGTCGGACGCGGGCCCGGAGCTGACATCTACCATGTCGAGATCGCGAACGTCGGCACGCTGGAATCGAATTCACCGGTCCTGATGGATGACGTCGTGGTCGGCAGCGTCGGCCCGATGAGGGTGAAAGGCTGGCACGCCGACGTCGAGATTTCGGTGAAGCATAACGTCGTTGTCCCCGCTAATGCGGTGGCCAGCGTCGGCCAGACCAGCCTGTTGGGGTCGATGCATCTGGAGCTGAATCCGCCGCTGGGCCAGCCCGCGCGCGGACGGCTGCGACCGGGTGCCACCATCCCGCTGAACCGCTCATCGACTTATCCGTCAACAGAGCAAACGCTGTCGTCGCTGGCGGTCGTGATCAACGGCGGAGGACTGGGCCAGATCGGCGAAATCATCCACAACTTCAACGCCGCCTTGTCCGGGCGGGAGGGTGCCGTGCGTGACCTGATTACCCGCCTGGACACGTTCGTGGGCACCCTCGACCAGCAGCGCGACAACATCGTCGCGTCCATCCAAGCGCTGAACCGGCTTTCGGCCACATTCGCCGGACAGCGCGACGTCCTCGCGCAGGCGCTGCGCAAGATCCCACCCGCGTTGGACGTGCTGATTAGAGAGCGGCCGCGCCTGACGACGGCCCTGGACAAACTTCGCGTCTTCAGCGACACCGCCACCAAGCTTGTCAACGACACCCAGGCCGACTTGGTGCGGAACCTGAAGAATCTGGAGCCGACTATCCGTGCGCTGGCTGATCTCGGGCCGGATATCGACGCCGAACTGGCGTACTTGCCGACATTTCCATTCCCCCAGAGTTTCATCGACCGCGGGGTTCGCGGCGACTACTTCAACCTGTTTGCGCATTTGGACCTGACAATTCCGCGGCTCAAGCGAGGGCTGCTCTTGGGGACCCACTGGGGGCAAATACGTGCCGAGGAGCCGCCGGCACCCGGAGACCCGTATTGGTTGAACTACACACTGGATCCGCTGCATGCGGGCGTGACACCGCAGCTCCCCGGGCCGCCACCCGCGAGTGCCCAGCCGCCGCCGCCCGGGGCTGCGCCGTCGCTACCTGGTCCGCCGCCGGCCGGAGCAGTACCGCCGCTGCCCGGTGCGGGTCTGGCTGAAACGCCTTCGCCACCAGCCGATCACGGCCCGCCGCCCGGTCCGCCACCGGCGGCCCCTCTCAACGGAGGGGGTGGCTGATGCTGAGCCGCTTTGTCCGGATTCAGCTGGCGATCTTCACGTTCGTGGGGATCGTTGGTGTGATCGCGATGGCCCTCGTCTATATCCAGGTACCGACCTTGCTGGGCATCGGGCGCATGACAGTGACCCTTGAGCTACCGGCCTCAGGGGGCCTGTACCGGTTTTCCAACGTAACCTACCGGGGTGTGCCGGTGGGGAAAGTCACTGCGGTGGGGCTGACACCCCACGGCACGAAAGCCACGCTGTCCCTGGCCACCTCACCCAAGATTCCGGCGGACTTGCGAGCAGAGGTGCGCAGTATCTCGGCGGTCGGCGAACAGTACGTCGACTTGCGGCCGCGAACCGACGGCCCGCCTTACCTGCGCGACGGTTCGGTCATACCCATGCGCGACGCCACGATCCCGCAACCGGTCGGGCCCATGCTCGATCAGGTCAGCGCCTTGATCAACAGCATTCCCGGGAACAAACTCAACCGATTGCTTGATGAGTCGTTCCACGGCTTCAACGGGTCCGGTTTCGACCTGGGATCACTGTTCGACTCGTCGGCCACCGTCTCCCGCGACGCCAACAGTGTCGCCAACCGGACCCGTGGCCTCGTCGACGACACCGGCCCGCTGCTGGATTCACAAGCACGCACCACCGACGCGATCAGAACCTGGGCGCGCAGCCTCGCCGGGATCTCGGATGTGCTGGTGACCGACGATTCGCGGGTGCGCACCCTGTTGCAGAACGGACCCGAAGCCGCCAACGAGGCGTCGCGGCTGCTCGAGCAGGTCAAACCGACGCTGCCGGTGCTGCTGGCCAACCTCACCACCATCGGCCAGATCGGCGTGACATATCACCCCTCGTTGGAGCAGTTGCTGGTGCTGCTGCCACCGATTGTTGCCGCACTGCAAACAGCCAATCCGCCCAATCATTCGGACGGTTTGGCTGAAGGTGACTTCGCCCTCACGATCGACGACCCGCCGATCTGCACGGTCGGCTTCCTGCCGCCCAGCCAATGGCGATCCCCGGCCGACGAAAGTGATATCGATACACCCGACGGGCTGTACTGCAAACTGCCGCAGGATTCGCCGATCGCCGTTCGCGGCGCCCGCAACTATCCGTGCATGGGCCATCCCGGCAAACGCGCTCCCACGGTCGAAATCTGCAATAGCGACAAGCCATACGAGCCGCTGGCGATGAGGCAGCACACGCTGGGCCCCTACCCGTTGGATCCAAACCTGCTCGCCCAGGGCATCCCGCCCGATGACCGGGTCACCTTCGGTGACAGGATCTTCGCCCCGAAGGAGGGAACGCCGCTGCCGCCGGGGGCGGTCCCACGGGGAACACCGCCGGGGCCCAGAGGAGAATACGGGCCGCCGGGACCGGGGCACGCCGCACCGCCGGCGCCGTCGTCCACACCGCCACCGGCGGCCACCATGTCACCGCTGTCGGCCGACCTTGCGTCCATCGCGCCACTCGACGTACCCGCCCCAGGTGAGATTCCGTCACCGCCACCGGTGCCCGCACCGCCGCCGGTTGCCACGGCACCCGACACGGTCACTGGTGCACGGCCGCAGGCGGCTCCAAGCTCGTTCGGGACCAAGGCATCCGGACCGTTGGTTGCGATCGCCCAGTACGACCCGCGCACTGGGCGATACGTCGGCCCCGATGGCCGCTTATACCAGCAGTCAGACCTGGCGCACCCGGGGTCGGCCAAAAGATGGCAAGACCTGATGCTGCCCGCCTGAACCCGATTGGGAGCGCCGGCGCCCAGCTGGATCCGGGGGAGCTACGAGCGGCCGATCACCCGATCTTGTCTAGACGGAACGGGAGCTCGACGGTGAGCCACTTGTTTTGCCCGCAGGCACCGCTCGGTCCAACCGTCTTGTCCTTACCCGCGAGCGTCGGCGAGCCGATCTGCGCTTCAGCGTTGGAGTTCACCGGAATGAAGTAGAACGTCTGCTTCCCGGTGTAACTGGTGCCGTCCGGGCACGTTTCCCAGTTGGGCACATCGCGTTTCACATACCAGAGGGCTCCGTCATGCGTATATATCGGAGCGCTCCAACCCTGGTCGCTGGTCACCGTGCCGGTGCATTCCTCGAATGTTGTGCATGAGGAACTGATCGTCCATATGCTGGTGACTGTTGCTTCGTTGTGGAATTGGTCATTGGTCTTGGCCCAATCGCCGATGGATGTGGCGCGGTACGTGCCGTTGAGCGCCACGTCCTCCTTGGTGGTCGCCCGGGCCGTCGACGCCATGCCGAAGACGCCGAAGACAGTGCCAACCAACACCATTGCGGTGGCGACCGTTCCCGTCGAACGCATCACGAGCTCCTCGGCGCACGTCGATCCGACCGTGCCGATGCGGTTGCCCGCATCCGGTAGCGGCACTCTCGCGCGATGAGAATAACACCGGCCGCCGCGACCGGGTGCGGATTCAAAACAAAGACCGCAGCGCTCATAGCAGGGGGTCGAATTTCGCGATGAGCCAAGAACCATTGACCTTCGTCAACGTCACCCGGACGCTACTGGCAGTCACCAGTGGTTCCGGCTTGTCTTTGGTTGTGGTGGTCTGGTCGAGGAACACCAACACGACGGCCGAATCCGGGTGTAACTCCGAAACCGCCGCCCGAACCACTTTGGCGGTTGTGGCGATGTGCTTGTCTCGGGCCGTCGGCGCGACAACCTGTTCGGTGAACTTGCTGTAGTAGGCCAGGAAATCGCCGGTGAGGTGTGTCTTCGCCTTGGCGAAATCACGGTCCAGGTGTTCGGGGGAGTACGACAGTGTTGCCACAGCACCGTCTGAAGCCGCTCGAATCGCCTGGCGGGCTACCGCGTCGTCGACCCGCTGATCCGGACGGTACTGGAAGAAATACACCCCGGCTGCAAGTCCCAGCGCGGCGACCACCGCCGCCGTCAGCACAATCGGGCGCCAGGCGGCCAGACAGCGTCGGGCCCAGCGCACGATCACGCTGACGAAACGGGTGGGCTCTTTCCGGCCGCGTGGAGTTTCCGTGCTGTCCTGCCGCGGCTCAGCGCTGTGCACCGGCGATTCTTGGTCGACCGTCACGGCACGAATTCGACTTTCGACATCTTGAGCTGGCCGCCGTCGCGGGTGATGTTCAGGCTCAGCCGCCACGGGGGCGGTGGCTGTTTCGTCTTGTCGGGATTAGTGATCTCGGACTTTGCAGCCACCAGGACGACTGCGGAATTGTCGGTCATGGACTCGACGGCAACTGCGTCCACGCTGGCTTTGGTGCTGATCTTCGAATTCGTCACACCTGCGACCAGGTACGCCGAGGTCACCTCCAGTTGGTCTTTGAGCTGGCCGGTGGAGTTGTCAATGATGCGCTGGAAGTCCTCCTTGGCGTGGTTGGCGTCAATCGACATCAGCGTCACAGCGCCTTGGCGGGCGGCGGCAGCGAACTCCGCAGCGAGCCGTCGTTGGTGCACGGCGGTCTGATGCTGCCAGGCCATGTAGCCGCTCGCCCCGAGCGCGAGGCAGATCAGCGCCATCGCGACGCCGACAAGCACTGTTTTTCGCCCCGGAGCATGCAGCCTGGCGGTGATGCGGTTGGCGCGGAGCCGCGCAGAACCCGGGTCAGTGGAATGCAGCTGCAGCTGCGGCCTAGCGGGCGTCTCGGCGGCGGGCTCGCTGCCTTCCGCGTCTGCGTTGTCGGGCATGTCGGGCTGATTGCCCGACGCTGCCTCGGCCTGGCGACGTAGCCGCAGCGCACGTGCCCGGGCTGCTTGAGCGCGCGCTTCCGCCCGCGCGGCCTCTGCCTCCGCTTCCGCGACTGCAGTGAGTCCGTCGGCGTCGGAACCGTTCGGCGGGCACGGTCGCTCGGTGCGGGAGTTGGCCCCCGTCCGGGAGCTGTCACCACGGTCGGCCTCACGCGCCTCCGGTGGACGCTGCCGCGGCGGCATGGTGACCTCCTCATCGGTGCGGGTCGTGCACGGAGAACCACATTATCACTAGATGGGCGCTGGCCAGATTGGCGAATCTCCACCATGGATGGCTCTAAGCTGCGTAAACACTGACTAGACCGAGGGCACAGCGAGGATGGCACCGGTGAGCCAGGAGGGCGCAGCGGCCCTCGGGACAGGTGATCTTCTCCAAATAGGAGAATTTTGTTTTCGGTTGTGCCACAGTATTGGCGTGCGCATCACTGTGGCAGCGTACGCAGCATTCGTCGGCGCTGGTGTGTTGACCGCACCACCGGCCACCGCGGGGCCGACCGTCTGCGACTACCCCAGCTGTACTCCGGGTATCGCGCCGGGCGTCGTCCTCGGCGCGCCGTGCGACAATACCACCTATTACGTGTTCGGGGTCACCGATTGGGGTCGGCTGGTGTTCTGCGGCTCGCCGCGTCGATATCAGCCCAGGTGGTTCCGCTCACCGCCGATGGCGGGAATCAAGGAAGAGAACGCGGACTGCACCCAGTACCAGAACTACGTCGCGCAGGCGCCCGACGGGCTGTTTCTGGTCTGTATAGCGCAGGACGGCCGAACGTTCTGGACGCGCGGCGACACCTAACCTGCGACCACGGCTAGGCTACGGTCCCACAGCTCGCGGGCGAGCTCTGAATCCGCTGCTGCACGGTGCGGTTTGGCGATCTTGTGCCGTGAGTAGTATTCGCCTGGTTGCCAGTCAAAACCGGGGGTGCCCGAAGCCAGCCAGACCAGTTGATCAGCTCCTTCGTCTGCGGTCGCAACCAGACGCGTGGTGGGCAGGTGCCGCATGAAAGCCAAGACCCGTGACCCCGATGCAGGACCGAAGTTGGAGTCGACATAGCCGGGGTGAAACGTCACCGCGGACACCCCCACACCATGGTATCGACGATGTAATTCCTTGGTGAACAAGATGATTGCCAGCTTGGTGAGGGCGTATGCGGTGCTGGGGCGATGGCGGTGCGTGTTGTGAAGGTCGTCGATGCTGACCTTGCCCAGCAGCTTTTGCGACGAACTGGTGGTGTTGACGATCGACGCGCGCGACTCGACCAGGACCTCCATCAACTGCGTGGTGAGCAGAAACGGGGCCAGGTAGTTGACCTGGTAGGTGTGCTCATACCCGTCGTTGGTGATCCGGATCGTGCGTGTCATGCCGCCGGCGTTGTTGGCCAACACATCGATCCGTGGGTAGCGCGTACGCAACTTCTCGGCCAATGCTCGCACCTGGGCCAGGTCGGCGAAGTCGGCCACGAAACAGTCGGCATCCAGTTCTGCGGCCACCGCGTGGGTCTTGGTCTCCGATCGGCCGATCACCACCACATGTTCCCCGGCTCGCCGCAAGCGGCGCGCCGCCGCAGCACCGATCCCGTCACTGGCGCCGGTGATGACAATAGTCTTGGCGGTCATGGCCGCGCGGTCAGCCGGTGATCACCGGTAATCGCGCCCAACCGCGCACACTGGCCGTGTGGGCGCGAACCGCGTTGTCATAATCCACCTGCCAATCGGGCCAGCGATTGAGCACTTCGTCAAGCGCGACCCGGGCTTCCATGCGCGCCAGGGCCGAACCCAGGCAGAAATGCAGACCGTGCCCGAAGCTTAGATGCGAGCCGGTGTGATGGATATCGAAGCGCTCGGCGTCGGCGAAACGCCGCTCATCGCGGTTGGCGGATCCGTTCAACAACAACATGATGGAGCCCTCCGGGACGGTGCGCCCGTAGTACTCGACGTCGGTGGCGACATACCGGGCCTGTACCGGCGATGGCGCCTCATACCGCAGCACCTCTTCGATCGCCTGGGGAATCAGCGAACGGTCAGCCGCGATCTCGCGGCGCTGATCGGGATGATCGGAGAACAGTTGGCCAATGAAACCGATCAGCCGCGTGGTCGTCTCGTTACCTGCGCCGGCGATGGTGCTGGTGTAGGTCAGGACCTCGGTTCGCGTCAGGCGTCGCCGGGTACCGTCCGGTTCTTCCACTTCGGCGTTGAGCAGCTCGGTCATCAGATCATCGGATGGATGATCGGCCCGCCAATCGATGTAGTCGGCGAAGATCTCGTAGGACTGCTCGAAACTGGTGGCGTCGAAGGCGGGCTTGCCTTCTGTCAAGGTCAGGAGACTATCGGTGCGTTTGCGGATCATCTCCTGGTCGGCCTCGGGGATACCCACCAGGTACCCGATCACCCGCATCGGCATCTGCGCCCCAAGGTCTTCGATGAAATCGAAACGGCCAGAACCAACGTGGGGGTCCAGTGCTCGCACGCAATACTGGCGCGCCAGCCCCTCGACCGCTTCCATCCGCCGGGGAGTAAACACCCGCGACAGCAGCCGACGGTGCAGATCATGAATTGGGGGATCTTCCCATAAAATGATGCCCGGCGGGATTTCGAAACCGCTGAGCATGATGTCAGCGGTGGTGCCCCGGCCGGAGCGGAAGCGCTCCCAGTCGTTAAGGGCGGGAGCCACATCCGCGTAGCGGCTCAGCGCGAAAAAGTTGAATTTCTCGTTGTAGTACAGCGGCGCCTCGTCGCGAAGTCGTTTCCACACCGGATAAGGATCATCATCGATTTCGAAATCGAATGGGTCGTAATACACGTCGACAACGCTGGCGTCGGTCATTGCTAAGCCTCTTGTTTCTCGCGGGTCTGCCCGGGTTCGGTGGGATCGTTGTGCATCCCGTCGCCGGCGGGATCGAGGGCCAGCGCCGGAACGACGGCCTCGGTGACGCGCTTCAGGTACGGCCAGGCGATATCGGGTGGAAGTCCGCCGCACAGCGGTGCCAGGGTGAGCATGCCGCCACCGCGGACGTGGGCGATGGCCTCCGGCACGGTGAAGATGCGATATGTGCGTGATAGCGCGCGCAACTCCTCGATGGTATGCACGTCCGCGATTCCGGCCGAGGTGTCGTTTCCCGGGTTCCAGTCGGCGTAAGCGCGCGCGTCATGCAGCAGGTAGGGGCCGAGTTCTGCCCAGGCGTGATCGACGTCATCGGCGACAAAACACACCGATGCGGTCTCGCGGTCCGGCAACAACGTCATACCCGGCTGGTGCCCGTGCGCGCGGCAGGCCGCCTCATAGGCTTCCCGGCAGCCGGGAACGTTGGCTTGCGCGAGAAAGGACAGCCCATATTTTCCGGCACGCCGGGCGGCTGCCAGACTGCCACCGCCCCACATGATCATCGGGCCACCGCCGGTGCACGGCGCCGGCGTCACCGTGATCTGCCGCCCATGGTGCAGGACCGTCTCACCGCTGAGCAACCGGCGCAGCATCGCCAGATTCTCGTCGGCGATGCGCCCGCGCGCACCCATATCCACGCCGAAGTGTTGGTACTCTTCAGGCCGATACCCCAACCCGAATATGTACGAGACCCGGCCCCGGCTGATGATATCGAGCACCGCCATCTCTTCGGCGAGCCGAACCGGGTCATATAGCGGCAGGATTACCACCGAGGTCAGCGCCAGCTGCTCGGTGCGTGCCGCGATAGCCGAAGCGAGGATCAGTGGCGTCGGCAGATAACCGTCCGGGGAGCCGTGGTGCTCACAGAGCACGACGCCGGAGCAACCACGTGTCTCGGCCCAGGCGCACATGTCGATAGCGGTCGCATACAGCTGTGTCGCCGGCGCGCCCGAGTCTGGGGCACGCATGTCGAAGCGCATCGAGAACACCGCTGGCCCCTGTTAATCGGGCCGGGCCAGCGGTTGCACCGGCCCGGCGCAAGCCTGAAAAGTCATTGCGGAGTCGCCATCAATTCACCGGATTCCCACCACTGATTACCCCGCCTTTCTGAATCCTCGGATCCGCGGCACCAGGCCTGCGGGTAGGCGTGATATTCCCGCCGACGTAGGATTTAAGCGCCCGCCCAACACGGTTGAGCACATGCTTAACATGCGGGCTGCGCATGGTCAAGACTCAGGAGGCCGACACCGGCGATGTTGTTCAAGCCCGGCCGGGCTGCCCACGAGTGCGGGTAACGATGGTATCGGCCCGCAGATTCGGGGCACCGGACGCGAAGACCCGCGCCACGCTGCTGGACGCCGCCGAGCAGCTGATGCTCGAGGAGGGCTGGGCAGCCGTCACCGGGCGGCGGGTGGCGGAGAAGGCGGGTCTGCGATCTCAGCTCGTGCACTATTACTTTCGCAGCATGGACGATCTGCTGCTGGCAGTGTTCCGTCGCCGCGCCGAGCAGAGCTTCAAGGCGAACGCCAAAGCGTTGAGTTCGCCGCAGCCGTTATGGGCGCTGTGGCGGATGTTCAACAATCCGCCGTTCAGTGTTTTCACCATGGAACTCTTCGCGTTGGCCAACCACCGCGCGGAGCTCAGGACGGAGCTCGCCCATTACGCTGAGCGGTTCCGCAACGAGCAGACACGGACATTGGCCCGCGTCCTGAAAGGCTACGGGGTTGACACACAGCGATTCCCGCCGGCCGCGGTGGCCTTCCTGATGACGGGCGTGCCCGGTGTGCTGTTCATGGAAGAAGCTCTCGGTATCTCGGCCGGTCACGCCGAAATCGTCGCGCTCGTGGAGCGCTACCTCCGGCGGCTCGAAGGTGATCCGGTGACGTCGTCATGAGCGCGATCCAGGTCGTTCGTATCAGGCGAGATGGTCCGTTTCCGGGTGGGTTAGACGGGTGGCTGCGCACTTTGCCGTCCCGACGCCCCACGCAGCCGAGTTAACCGTGGACGTGTATGGCACCGACGGTCGGTCGCGTTCGAGGCCACCTGCGCGGGTGCAATCAGGATCAGCCACCGACGATTGGAGTTGCGCACGTGAAGGATCTGGACATCGGCGTGTACGTGCCCCAGATAGGCTTTTCCTATGACGATGTCCTGCACCGGGCTCGGCGCTGCGAGGAACTGGGCATCGGGTCACTGTGGCTTTACGACCACCTGTATGGCCCCGGAGCCCCCGGCGTCGCCTCGCTCGAAGCATGGACGCTGGCGACCGCGCTGTTGAGCAGCACCGAGCGCTTGCGGGTGGGGCATATGGTGTTATGCAACCAGTTTCGCCACCCAGTCGTGCTGGCCAAAATGGCGACCACCCTCGACCAGATCGCGGCGGGCCGCCTGCAGCTCGGCATCGGTAGCGGCTCCATCGAAGACGAGCACACTCGAACGGGTTTGCCCTGGGGAAACTTCGCCGAACGAAGCGAGCGCCTGGCCGAGACGCTGGAGATCTTGAGCCAGGCTTTCAGCAAAGGGGTCATCGATTTCGCGGGCAAGCATTACACGGTGCGCAACATGCCGATCGTGCCGGGCCCGGCGCAGCAGCCCCGGCCTCCTATCGTCGTTGGGGGCGTGGGCGAAAAGTACACTCTGCCCTTGGTGGCGCGCTACGCCGATGTGTGGAACGTGCCCACTTACGGGCTAAACGAACTTGAACGCAAAATCTCTATTCTGCAGTCGATTTGCGGCGATATAGGCCGCGACCCGACCAGCATTGTCCTGTCGATCGAAGCCGTCATGGCGCTTGCCCCAGACGAGTCGTCGCTGCCAAAGGTCCGTCAGATCGCCGAAAGACGCTTCGGTGCACCGGGTTTCGGTTTACACGAAGGCGGTCTTATCGGCACCCCGCAGGTCATCGTGGATCGGCTCAATGAACTTCACGCGCTTGGTTTTCGGCAGGTGGTGCTTTTCACCCATGACCGAGCGTCGGATGAGACGCTGGAACTGCTCGCTTCGAGCGTGATTGCCCAGATCTGAGATGGCTGTTCAGCCGATAGCTGCGTTCGGTCACGCTGGATACCTGCTGACGATGTGCGGGGCTGCGGTTTCATACCGCTCATGGGTGTGGAAGGAGAACCGCCCGGATCGGCAAACTCGCCGGTAAGGCGAGCTTAACTGGCTGTGGTGAAAGTGAGATGCAATTCGCTGAGTCCCCGCAAGATGTACGTGGGCTCGTAGGTGTAGCGGCGGTTATCCGCCGGGCCGTGTTTGGCTTCGTTGATCCGGATGTCGCTCATCCGGTCCAGGATTCGCTCGATCGAGACCCGCCCCTCCACTCGGGCCAGCGGCCCGCCGGGGCAGGTATGCACCCCGCGGGCGAATGCCATGTGCTCGCGGACGTTCTTGCGGTCGAGGCGGAACTCATGCGGGTTCTCGAACCGGCGGGGATCGCGGTTGACCGCTCCCGGTAACACCATCACGATCGCACCGGCGGGAATGTCGACACCGCCCACCGTGGTGGCCCTGCGGGCCAGCCGCGAGTCGCTTTTGACCGGGCTCTCCATCCGCAGGGATTCCTCGATGAAGGCGGGAATCAGGCTGCGATCCTTCCGCAGCTGGTGCTGGATGTCGGGCCGGTCGCCGAGCACTTGCAGAGCAGCGGAGAGCAGCTTTGCGGTCGTTTCCTGTCCGGCCGCGAAAAGGAAGGTTGCTGAACGCACTACCTCGATGACCTCGGGTGTGGATCCATCCGGGTATCTCGCCGTCGCCAGCGCAGTCAGCACATCGTCACGCGGTGTGCGCCGACGGTCCTCGATATAGGAGCAGAACTTGTCATCGAGCCATTCCAGTGGATTGACACCCACCGATTCGTGGTTAAGTGCACCCACCCGCGCGCCCGGACGATCGGCACCAAGGACGGTGCGGAACTGCTTGTGGTCGTCTTCAGGCACACCGAGTAAATCGGCGATCACCAAAGTGGCGAACGGTTTTGAGTATTCGCTGATGAACTCGCACTCACCGTTGTCGAGGAATTCTTCGAGCTGACGATCAGCCAGGCGCCACATGAAATCCTCGTTTTCCTTCAGTCGGCTCGGGGTCAGCAGCCGACTCAACAACGAGCGTGCCCGGGTATGATCCGGTGGGTCCATGGTGACCATGTGCTCGAACATCGGAAACTGGTCGCGGTGTGCTTCGATTTGGGCGCTGATGTCATCGCCGTGGGGTTGGAAGGGCAGCGGTGGGAACGGCCCGCCCAGTGCGACGCAGTTGGAGAAGGTGTCGGTGTCCTTGTAGACGGCGGTGGCTTCCTCATAGCCGGTGACGGCAAAAACACCGTAGTGCGGAAGCTGCAACACCGGGTTTTTGCTCCGCAGGTAATCGAAGTAGGGGTGCGGATCAGGAATCAGCGACGCGTCGGTGAAGAAATCCACCGTGTCGAAGTTGCTCATGGTGTGTGCGCGCCTCCCGGGCTGCGGTTTGCTTATCGGCAGCGAGGTTGAGTCGCCTGAGCCGGATATCGATAACGTGCTGAGCACTTGCTTAGCATGGCGCTAAGGTCGTGGTCAAGGCGACAGCGCCGTCCGGCATACGATCGGCATGTCTATGAGCGAACGGAGTCAAGCGATGACGTCGGCCCGCAGGATCGGTGCACCGGACGCGAAGAATCGAACCCTACTGCTCGAGGCGGCCGAGCAGTTGATGCTCGAAGCAGGCTATGCCGCGGTGACGTCGCGCCGCCTGGCCAGCAAGGCGGGACTGAAGCCCCAGCTGGTGCACTACTACTTCCGTACCATGGACGACCTGTTCCTGGCGCTTTTCCGGCGCCAGGCGGAAGCGGGTCTTCGGGCGCAGGCTCGGGCACTGGAGTCGCCGCAACCGTTGTGGGCGCTGTGGCGACTTGGTACAGATCCCGGATTCACACGCATCACAATGGAATTCATGGCTCTTGCGAATCATCGCAAAGAGATGAGAGCCGAAATAGCTTACTACGCAGAACGTTTCCGCGACGAGCAATGTAAGGCAGTGTCTGCAGCACTCGGTCGCTACGGCGCTGCCGGCAAGGACGTGCCGCCGGTAGTGTGGACGGTCCTGATGACAAGTGTCTCACGGGTTCTGGTGCTCGAGCAGGCTCTTGGCATGTCTACCGGACACGCCGAAACGGTGGCGCTGGTCGAACACTACCTGCGTCGGCTGGAAGGCGACCCGCTGCCGTAGATACGCAATCACCAATGACGTATCGAGCAAAGTACTCCTTTGGGTCCGTCATTCGATACCACGACTTTGCCGTCCACCGTGAGATCGCAGTGAAACATCGGTGTGCCCGGCTCGGTGCCGGTGCTGGCCGTGACCAATGCCCACTGATCGGGTTTGGCCAGGTTGAGCTCGTAGGTCCACGGTTTGCCCGGGGCGATGTCGACTTTCACGTTCGGAACGAACTGATAGGGGTTGTGGCTGTAATCGGCAAAGATCGCGGGCTCCTGATCCAAGTAGTAGATGTCCGCATAGATAGGCTTTGCCACGCTGACGGTGTATTTGACGTGGTGCATGACCGGGTCGTCAGCATGTGCGGGCGCCACCGGAAAAATTACCGTGGCCGCCGCTAATACCATGCCCGGCAACAACAGTCGCGTACTCATAACCACCTCGGTCCTCCGCTCTTTATCGCGGATTGCTACTGGGGTTCAGCGCCCGGTCTGCGGCCCGCCAGTGCGCATCGTCAACCCATAGCTGCGCAAAGGCTTTCACCGCTTCCTCGGCGGACACCCCGCCGATGACGCGCTTGATCTCCATCGCCGGGCGCTTGGCAAGCTTTTTGGCAATCTGCCGCCACCCCTGCTCGAAGGACGAGCGGGGCAGGATTTCGTCGATCAGCCCGATGCGTTGGGCCTCGGTGGCCTCGAGCACCGTGCCGGTGCCCGCTAGCAGCAGTGCCCGGTTCTTGCCGACCAAAGCCGCCAGCCGTTCGGCTCCGCCCCACGCCGGCATGATCTCCAGGGCCACCTGGTTGAAACCGATCTTGATGTCGTCGGCCGCCAGGCGGATGTCGGCGGCCACCGCGACCTCGGCGCCCCCGCCGAGTGCGTGACCATTCAGCGCGGCGATCACCGGGGCGGGAAAGCTTGCGATCCGGTCGCATATCGCCCGCATCCGCCACGCCATCGCGGCGGCGTCGTCCGCTGTTCTGATGGCGCTGAGTTCCTTGAGGTCGCCGCCCGAAACGAATGCTCGGTCACCGGCGCCCCGGATGACCAGAGTGTGCGCTCCCGCGGCGGCATCGAGGGCTTGCTCCAGCTGTGCCATGGTATCCAGCGCAATGGCATTGCGGGCATGCGGGCGGTCAATGGTGAGCACCGCGAGCCCGTGGTCGAGTTCCAAGTCCACCATCGCGCCGCTCCTGCGATATTGGCATTCTCCTCAGCGGAGAATAGCATCACCTTACTGTCTTGAGACTGTCTTGAGACTGTCTCGAGGACATGACATTGTGCCCGGCGGAGCCTCACGATGCGTGATATTCCGGTGGAACTGGCCATGCACTATGCCGCAGCAGGCTGGTGGACCCACGACACCCTTGGCCAGTTGCTGGCCCGCGGCCTAGCCGCCGCCCCGAGCAGCCAGTTTCGGGTGCACTCCGCAGTGCGCCCCTGGTCCGGAACGTTCGGCGACGTCGAGCGGATCGCGCGCCGGCTGGCTGCGGGATTGTCTGCGCGCGGCGTCGGTCCGGGTGACGTGGTGGCATTCCAGCTGCCGAACTGGATGGAAGCTGCTGCGACATTCTGGGCGTCGGCGTTTCTGGGCGCGGTCGTGGTTCCCATCGTGCATTTCTACGGCCGCAAAGAACTGGCACACATTCTGCGCACTGCGCAACCGCGCGTGTTCATCACCGCCGAACGGTTCGACCGCATGACCTATCACCCCGACCTGTGTGCGGACATTCCCATCGTCGGCCTGGTCGGACGCGATTTCGAAGGGTTGCTCGCCGACGAGCCCATGCCGGGCACTATCCCCACCGATCCCGGCCACCCGGCGCTGATCGCCTTCACCTCTGGCACCACGGCCGATCCCAAAGGCGTCATTCACAGTCACCAGACGCTGGGCTGCGAGACCCGGCAACTCTACGACGGGTACCCGCCGAATCGGGGGCGGGAGCTCACCGCGACTCCGGTGGGGCACTTCATCGGAATGCTCAGCGCCTTGTTGGTGCCCGTGCTCGAGGGTGGGGCGATCAACCTGTGCGACACCTGGGATCCGGCCCGGGTCCTCGAGCTGATGAGGACTGACGGTTTGGCCATCGGAGGTGGTCCTCCCTACTTCTTCACCAGCCTGCTCGACCATCCCGACTTCGCCGAAGACCACCTGCGCAGCATTCGGGCCGTCGGTCTGGGCGGAGCACCGGTACCGGCTGCAGTCACCCGCCGGCTCGATGAGCTCGGTATTCATGTCTTCCGCTCCTATGGCAGCAGCGAACACCCGTCGATCACCTTGACGCCGCACGACGCTCCGGCGGAAAAGCGCCTGTTTACCGACGGGGTTCCCCGGCCGGGGGTGGAGGTTCGGCTCTCACCCGACGGCGAGGTTCTCAGCCGCGGCCCAGACCTGTTCCTGGGCTATACCGATGACGCGCTGACCGCGGCGGCGTTCGACGATGACGGCTGGTATCACACCGGCGATATCGGCGTCATCGACGCTGATGGGTACCTCACCATCACGGATCGCAAGGCCGACGTGATCATCCGTGGCGGCGAAAATATCAGTGCCGCTGAAGTCGAAGAAGTGCTGTTGGCATTGCCGGGGGTGGCCGAGGCGGTGGTGGTCGGTGCGCCCGACGCCGGGTTTGGTGAACGAGTCGCCGCCGTGTTGCGTCGCAGACCGGGACACACTCTGCCGACCCTCGACCAGGTTCGCGCTCATTTCGCCGGGGTGGGAGTGGCACGGCAGAAGTGGCCGGAAATCCTGCTGGAGGTCGATGACTATCCGCGCACGGCGAGTGGCAAGGTGCAAAAGCGGCTGGTCCGTGAGGGGATTGCAGTACGCACTAAATGAGAATATGATTCTCATAAATTGCAATGGAGGATCTTTATGCCTGCTGCTGAACTGACCTATCCGCTGTTCGACGCCGACAACCATCTGTACGAGACCCAGGATTCCCTGACCAAGTACCTGCCCACCCAGTACCGGGACGCGATCCAGTACGTGCAGGTGAATGGCCGCACCAAGATTGCGGTGCGCGGGGTGATCAGTGATTACATTCCCAATCCCACCTTCGAGGTGGTGGCGCGGCCGGGAGCGATGGAAGAGTATTTCAAGCACGGCAATCCGGAGGGCAAGAGTCGCCGGGAGATTTTCGGTGAGCCGATGCGTTCGATCCCGGCATTCCGCGAACCGGGCCCGCGGCTGGAACTGATGAACGAGCTGGGTGTCGACCGCTCGCTGATGTTCCCGACGCTGGCGAGCCTGGTCGAGGAGCGTCTGCGCGACGACCCCCTGCTGATCCATGTGGTGGTGCATGCGCTTAATCAATGGCTGGATGAGGTCTGGGGTTTCAACTACAAGGACCGCATCTTCACCGTGCCGGTGATCAGCCTGCCGATCGTGGAGAAGGCAATCGAGGAGCTGGATTGGGTGGTTGAACGCGGAGCGCGCGCCATCCTGGTGCGTCCGGCTCCAGTGCCCGGGTACCGCGGTCCGCGGTCGTTTGCGCTGCCGGAGTTCGACCCCTTCTGGCAGCGGGTGGTCGACCATGACGTACTGGTGGCCATGCATTCGTCAGATAGCGGTTATGCCCGCTACACCGCGGAATGGGACGGCACTGACAAAGAGATGCTGCCGTTCCAGACCAATGCGTTCGCCATGCTCAATGAGTGGCGGCCGGTGCAGGATGCGGTGGCGTCGTGGGTGATCCACGGCGCATTGTTCCGGTTTCCCAAGCTGAAGGTTGCCGTTATCGAGAACGGGTCCCGATGGCTGGCGCCGCTGTTGGATCAGATGGCTGACGTGTACAAAAAGACTCCGGAGAGTTTTTTGGGCAACCCTGTCGAGGAGATTAAAAACCGCATCCACATCAGCCCCTTTTACGAGGACGGCGTGGCTGACCTGATTGACCTGATCGGTGTGGATCGGGTGTTGTTCGGCTCGGACTACCCGCACCCTGAAGGCTTGGCACAGCCGCGTCACTTCGCCGACGCACTGCAACACCTGGCGCTCGGGGATCAGGCCAAGATCATGGGCGGCAATCTCGCCAGACTGATGGCGGTGTGACCGCGAATCGATCATGGCAGACCATCCCCGAGATGGTCTTGAGTGCAGCGGATCGCTTCGGCGACGCTGAAGCGGTCGTCGACGGCCCGCTGCGGCTGACCTTCACCGAACTTGTCGATCGGATTCGTTGCGCGGCCGGCGCGTTTGTCAAAGCGGGAATAGCCAAAGGTGACCGGGTGGCGATCTGGGCGCCTAACTCTGCCGAATGGATTATCGCCGCCTTCGGTGTCCTGACGGCCGGTGGTGTGCTGGTCCCAGTCAACACCCGGTTCCAGGCAGCTGAGGCTGCCGACATCATCCACCGCAGTGGCGTGAAGGCGGTGCTGGTGGAAAAGGGTTTCCTCGGACGCAATTTCACGGTGCCCGCCGACGTGCCCGCATACGACCTGAAGTCGGATTTCCTGGCCGCCGGCTCGCCATATGAGCGACCGGTCAGCGGAGAGGACATCGCCGATATTCTTTACACCTCGGGCACCACCGGTCGTCCCAAGGGCGTCATGATGAACCACCTGCAGACGCTGCGGAATTACACGGACTGGTGCGAGCTGGCGGACTTGCGCGAAGGTGACCGCTATCTGATTGTCAACCCGTTCTTCCACACCTTTGGCTACAAGGCGGGCTGCATCGCGTCGTTGATCCGTGGCGCCACCATTATTCCAGTCGCGGTCTTCCAGATAGATCAGGTACTGGAACTCATTGAACGCGAACGGGTTACCATGCTGCCCGGCCCTCCTACACTGTATCAATCATTGCTTGCGGCCCAAAGTGGCCACGATCTGTCGTCATTGCGGGCAGCGGTGACCGGAGCCGCGGACATCCCGGTCGAACTTGTCCGCCGGATACGCAGCGAACTACCCTTTCAGTCCATCATGACCGGTTACGGCTTGACCGAAGCGGGGACCGTCACGGCGTCGCGGCCGGGAGACTCCTTCGAGGACATCGCGACCACTGCGGGTACTGCCTGCGACGGAATCGAGGTGCGTATCGCCGGGGACGGCGAGGTGCTGGTCCGCGGTTACAGCGTGATGCAGGGCTATCTCGACGACTCCAAAGCCACCGCCGAAGCGATTGACGAGGATGGCTGGTTGCACACCGGCGACCTGGGCAGCCTGGACGCGGCCGGACGGCTTCGGATCAGCGGACGTAAGAAGGACATGTTCATTGTCGGCGGCTTCAACGCCTACCCGGCGGAGATCGAGGGCTTTCTGCTGGAACACCCCGCGGTCGTGCAGGCGGCGGTGATCGGCGTTCCCGACGAACGGCTCGGCGAAGTGGGCAAGGCGTTCGTGGTGGTGAAAACCCCTGTGCCCGAAAATGAGTTGATCGGCTGGTGTCGACAACGGATGGCCGGATTCAAGGTGCCGCGCTCCATCCAGTTCGTTGATCGGCTACCGCTCAACGCGGCGGGAAAAGTGATGAAAGACCAGCTGCGGTGAAAACCGGCGAAACTCACTCGATGGTGCTCGCGTCCGATTACCGTGTCCCCAATCCCGACCGGGTGTGGCCGTTGCTGCAGCGCCGCAAGTCCGGTCTTGCCGGTATCGGTGCCCACCACGTGCTGGTCTACAAATCGACGCATGACTACGGGCGGGTGTTGGTGATGATCGGCGTGCGCAGCCGAGAGCCGATCGTGGAACTGCTTCGATCGCGGGTCTTCTTCGACTGGTTCGATGCGGTTGGTGTCGAAGATATCCCGGCTGTCTTCGCCGGCGAAATCATCGACCGCTTCGATTCCACACCATCGTCTGCTCCGACCGCGCCCGGTGTCATGGTGGCTGCGATCGCATCCGTCGACGACGTTTGTGCTCTGACCTCAGAAATCCATTCCGCACTGAGCGCATTCAAAGCCGCAGGTATCTGCAAGACGTGGGTTTTTCGAGCTTTCGACGATATACACGAAGTCCTGATCCTGCAGGAGACCAATGGCGAGAGCGAGGCGCTCCGCTGGATCGAGCATCCCGCCACGGTGACGCAGTGGATGACTCGGGATGAGGGTGTGGGCGTGTATCCGCCGCTGTTCGTTGGCGAATTCGTGAACATAATGCGTATCGATCAGTGAGGTCGAGTCAGATGTTCGCGGCCACTGCACCGGGTGCTCCCTCCTCAGCGCTTCGCGCAACCAGCGACCGGCACACCGACGTGCAAACTCAGCGGCGCCTGCCACCGTCCGGTGCAGTGGGCTGGGTCAACTCCGCGAGCAAATCGGGGATGTCCAGGCGCGGGACGATGGCTTCGATCAGCACCATGCGGTCCTGATACTCGGCTGCGGCAGCGCACGCATCATCGAGCTCCCCGTAAGTGTGCGCGCGGAAAACCAGATGATTCTTTACCCCCAGGGCGTTGGGTATTTCCGGCCAATTCCAGCGCACAATGTCGTTGTAGGGGGCACTCTGTCCGTGGATCATCCGTTCGATGGTGTAACCGTCGTTGTTGACCACCACGATCACCGGGGACAGCCCTTCGCGAGAGAAGACGCCGAGCTCCTGCACCGTCAGCTGTGCCGCCCCGTCGCCGATCAGCAGCACCGTTCTGCGGTCCGGATGCGCGAGCGCTGCTCCAAGCGCAGCGGGCAGGGTGTAACCGATTGATCCCCATAGCGGTTGGCCGAGGAAGGTGACACCCCGGGGAAGCCGGTGAGCCGCCATACCATAGAACGAAGTCCCCTGATCGGCGAGTACCACGTTGCCGGGAGTCAATGCCTCGGAAACCCTGTCCCACAGTATCTGCTGGGTAAGACGCTGATTGCGGGAGGGCTTCTGCGGGGGTGGGGCATCAGATTTCGACGCGACAGGCGGCGACACCTTCCGGCGCCGGGCCAGGATCGTGGCCAGGGCATCGAGCGCCGCGTCCATCTCCAATGGCGCGAACACCTGACCCGCCACGGTGCTCTGATACTGCCCGACATCGATTGTGCGGGCCGGATCGATGCGCTGGGTGAAGAAACCGCTGACCATGTCGGTGAATACCACCCCCGCCGTCACTAGCACCGGTGCCTGCTCGATCGCCCGGCGCACTGGTTCGGCACTGGACGCCCCGGCGTAGATTCCCAAAAAGTTAGGCGAGCTCTCATCGACCAGACTCTTACCCCACATCAGCGTGGCGTGGGGCACCTCGTCAGCCGCCAGCAGCGCTTCGAGCTGTTTGACCGCTTGCAGCCGATGAACCAAGAAGTCGGCCAGAACCGTCAGCTGGTGGTCGGCGATGAGCTCGGTTGCGGCGTCGATGAACAACGACAACGCCCGTGGGCTGGTGCCCCCGGTGTAACGGGGCAGTGGCGCACTGGGCGGCTCGACCGGGAAGCGCGCCACATCCGTGGCCATCAGCAGGTATCCCGGTCGTTTTTGCTCGCGCACCTCGCATAGCACCCGGTCGATCTCCCTGGTTGCCGTGGCTGGCATGAGATTAGCTTGGGCACAAGTTATTTCGCGACTTATCCGCAGGAAATGCTCGAAATCACCGTCGCCGAGCGAATGATGCAGCGCTCGGCGCGCGCCCTGAGCGTCTTTAGACGGACCTCCGACGATATGCACCACAGGCACATGCTCGGCGTAGCTGCCCGCTATCGCATTTGCTGCAGACAGCTCACCCACGCCGAATGTTGTGACCACGGCTGACATTCCACGCAGCCGCCCGTAGCCGTCGGCCGCATAACCGGCGTTCAGTTCATTGGTGTTGCCTACCCAGCGGATGTCCGGGTGGGCGACGATGTGATCGAGGAATTCCAGATTGTAGTCGCCGGGAACCCCGAAGACTTCGGAAACCCCGAGCTCCGCGAGACGATCGAGCAGATAGTCGCCAACGGTATAGGTGTCGCGGATAGCAGTCACGTGACCACGGTACGCTCGGCTGAAAACGACCTCCGGCCAGCCGCCGGCCCGCTGTCGTGCGGGCCGTGGCAATCAGGGAATCCCGCGAAGTCGTGATCGAAGCAACTCCGGAGGCGATCCTCGACGCGCTGGCTGACATCAGCCCTGTGCCGGTCCGCGGTGCACAAACGGGATGACGTCATCGACACTTATCCCTCGCCCCGCAGCATCGTCAATCGCCTGATCGCCTCATCGAGGGTGTCCTCACGTTTGCAGAAGGTGAACCGCACCAGATGATTCCACACTTCTGGATGCCGACCCGCGGGATCGCAGAACGCCGACATCGGGATTGCGGCGACACCGACCTGCTCGGGCAGAGCCGCGCAAAACGCCGTGCTGTCGTCGTAGCCGAGCGGGCGCGGGTCCGCGCACAGAAAGTAGGTCCCGGAACTGTCATGGACCTCGAAGCCGATCTGGGTCAACCCGGCCGCCAGCCGGTCGCGGCGCTCCTGCAGCGACGTTCGTAGCGCAGCCACCCAGGACTCTTCGGTGTTCAGCGCCAAGGCCACCGCCGGCTGAAAAGGTGCGCCGCCTACATAGCTCAGGTACTGCTTGGCGGCCCGCACACCGCTGATGAGTTCCGCCGGACCGCAAGCCCATCCGATCTTCCAGCCGGTGCAGTTGAACATCTTGGACGCGCTGGAAATCGTGATGGTCCGTTCGGCCATGCCCGGGTAGCCGGCCAGCGGCAGGTGGCGATGCCCGTCATAGACCAGGTGCTCGTATACCTCGTCGGTGATCACCAGCAGATCCGCGGCCACCGCAATTTCGGCAATGGCCGCCAACTCGGTGGTACTGAGCACCATCCCGGTCGGATTGTGCGGAGAGTTGACGATCAGCGCACGGGTGCGGGGCGTCACCGCACGCCGCAGCGCGTCGGCGTCCAGGGCGAACCCCCGCCCGTCGGGCACCAGCGGCACGGTTACCCGTCGCGCGCCGGCCAGGGCCACCACCGGCGAGTACGAGTCGTAGAACGGCTCGATCAGGATCACTTCCTCGAGAGGTTCGACCAGCCCGAGCACCGCTGCCGCGATGGCTTCGGTCGCCCCGACCGTCACCAGCACCTCGGTGTCCGGGTCGTAGTCGATGCCGAAATGTCGTTTGCGCTGCGCGGCAATCGCGTGCCGCAGCGCCGCGATCCCCGTTCCGGGCGGGTACTGATTAGCGCCGGCGGAGATAGCGTCCTGCGCGGCTTTCAGCATGGCCGGTGGCCCGTCCTCGTCAGGGAAACCTTGGCCCAGGTTCACCGCGCCGAGGCGCGCAGCCAGCGCCGACATCTCGGCGAACACCGTGGTCGCATAGGGCCGCAGCCGCGACACCGTCATGGATGTTGAGGGTAGGCGCCACGGTTGCCGTGCACGCCCTGGCATCCCGGAGCTCCGCGGGCGGGGCTCCCAACCAACAGGTGAGTCCAGTGGTGCCCCGCGAGCAGCGTAGACCCGAAAGTGCGCCGACTAACGTACTTTCGAGTAGTGATTTGCGCAACGATATTGCTACAACTCTACAGTTGTCGATTTATAGTTTGCGTGTGCGTAAGCGGGAGACGCCGCTTCCAGCACCGTGGGAAGAGGCGCTATCTGGTTGGGAGACCTGGATGCGCGTCGCCGGCCGCCGCGAATCGACGGTGCGACTGCGCAGCGACCTGGTGCGCTCGATCGCACGGCGTTCGCGCACAGGACATCCCCGTGACCTGACGCTCAACGACATCGTGCGGCTGTGCTCCGAGCGGCCCTGGTCAGCAGAGCATCGCCGAGCTGTGCGCACGTCACTGATCGGCTTCTACGACTGGGCGATGAAATCCGGCATCGCCGACGAGAATCCCGCCGCGATGCTGCCGAAGATCGCCGCACCCGCGCCAGCCCCTCGACCCGCCCCCGATGAGGTGTGGCACGATTTGCTCGCTGCCGCACCGCCGCGGGAAAGGTTGATGGCCCTGTTGGCCGGCGAGGCCGGGCTGCGGCGCGGCGAGGTCGCGGTCGCCCATTCCAACGACTTGATCCAGGATGTGCACGGCTGGTCGCTGCTCGTTCGCGGCAAAGGTGGCAAGCAGCGCGTGGTACCGCTCACCGATCGGCTCGTCGCCGAGATCCGTTCCTACTGCAAGAAGGCGGGCTATCTGTTTCCTGGCCAGATCGACGGGCACATCAGCCCCAAACAGGTCGGCACCGTCATCAGCCGACTGATGCCGCCCGGCTGGACGATGCACAAACTGCGGCACCGATTCGCGACCCGCGGCTACGCCGGGACCGGTAATCTGCGCGCCGTGCAGGAAGCGCTCGGTCACGCGTCGGTGGCGACCACGCAACGCTACACCGCCGTGTCAGCGCGAGACATCCGTGCCGTCGCCGAAGCCGCCGCACGCAAGGTGGCCTCGTAATGACAACGGCGCTGTTTCGTCACGTGACACTAGCCGGGGTCGCGGCGCTCGTTGCCGTTTGCCCGGCAGCCTGCACCTCAACGTCCACCGCGCCGCCTGTCACGGTCACGGTAACGAAGTCGACTACCAGCAGCTCGGCGACGGCGGCGGCCCAGGTGGAAATTCCCGACGTCATCAACCAGAACGCCGAGATCGCGCGTGAACAGCTCGAGCAGATCGGATTGACCAATATCCAGTTGGTGCCCGCGAACCCTAAATATCAGCTAGTGCTGCCGCGCCGCCAACTGGACAGTCGTCGATGTTGATCCGCCGCCGGGCACGCTCATCACCGCAGACGCGCCGGTGATCGTGAAAGTCACCAAACCGTAAAACCTGGGACAGAGATCAAAGGGGAAAGAAGGAGGGAGCGACAGCATGGAGCGCATCATCCTGACCGTGATAGCTGCGACGCTAGCCTTGGGTGGCCTGGTGTCTGCGTCGCCGTCGGCCCACGCGCTGCCGCGCTGTCGTCGATGCGGCCGACCACCGGGCCTTCGCAATTCCAGTCGCCCTCGAACAGACGAGCTAGGCCTGCTTCCCCCCAGCCCCAACCCGTATCCGGCGACGCTTAATGAGATTCACCAGCGGTTCGTCTTGGAGGCTCCCGAACAGACTCGCGAGCGCCGTAGCCTGATTTTCGAGGCTCTTCGCCTCCATGTCGCAATGATGCGACGGTTGTTCAAACACTGCCGGATATGGCTCGCCGGCGGATTCGTCACCCACAAGGCCGATCCTCCACGCGATGCTGACCTGGCTTTCCTTCTGCCCGCACGGCTGATGTCACACGCTCTTAGCCAAACCGCGCTACCGTTGTGGACGTTGGCTGACGTGACAGGCCGCATCGGCGCGGGAGGGCCGCTGGGTCTCACACCTAGGTTGCAGCCTTGCCTGGGCTTGACGGACTCTTTCCTAGTTAATTCGGAGTCGCTGGCCAACGTGGAATACTGGAGAAGGCTTTGGTCCAGTGTCATCGATCGCAGCGGTGCCGCCACCGTGAGGACCAAAGGCTTCGTGGAGGTTGTCGATGACTGAGCTGGCTTCGATGACTGATGAGGAGCTGCTGCGTCAGTCAATCCGCGAAATCCTCGCCGGCTTTCCCCCGCGCGAGGCTGGGCTGCTGCTAAACAACATGTACGCCGGCGGGGCGATCGCCGACCGGCCGTCAATGTTGGCGGTGTGGAATGAGGAGCTTTCACCCGAGCAGGCTGAGCTGGACTTGCATCTGACCGGTGAGGGCATCAGGGACCACAGTGCTCGCGCGGACCAGCTAGCCCGGCTGGTTTCGGGGATCAACGATGCGACGAAGGCGATCGTCCGGGACAAACTGGGCCTGCGCAGCCTCAACCGGAACCTGCTTGTCGAAGGTGTTGCACCTGGGTCTGTGCATGTGGTTTTGCGTGCTGACGCTCCGATCGAAGCCTCTGGAACGGAGCCGATGCGCGATGTTGACGCTTCGAGCCCGGATTCGGTGGCATTGCGCACGGTGGCGCGCGTGTTCACGGTCGCTTCCTCCGATGAGCCTTCGGTATCCGGCGATTTGCGGTCGATGCCTGCGCGGGCTCGCGCCGCGTTGCGGCGCGCGGTGGTGACTGTCAGCAAAGCCAATTGGGAGATCGACGGCGAGATCAGGCAGCGCACCTACGGCGCGGATCCGGTGCGTTTGTCTCGGCGAGGCGCGGTGGAGCTGCTGCACCAGCTTGCAGCACACAACTACACGACCGAAACGAACCCCCGCCCCAATGGAATGGTCCGGGACTAAACACGTGGGATGTGCCCGGCACGTACGGCGGGTGGACTACCAACCAGCTGATCTGCGACCCGATCACCTACCGGTGCCGCCAATACGTGACACCGTAACCAAAAGGCTAGGTGCTGGATTATGGGACGGATATTCGAACCCCTTCGTTATTCCGATGAAAACCGGCTTCTAGCTGCGAAAACGGCAAGGAATGAGCTGACATGGAGACACGAACCGACATCACGCGACCTGCGGAAACACGAGACAGCATTGACGGTGTCAATGGGGCCGGAAACGCCCCCACGGTCGCCGCGCAGGAATGCCTGCGGACTGAGCTGATCGAGACGGCGGTCGTCGATCGGCCGCCGCTGGCCTACAGCGACGCCGACGTGACTGCGACTGATTTCACCGAGCAATCCGGCGATGACCCGTGGGACGACGACGCGTGGGAGGACGAGTACCGCGCCTACGCATGGGGCACCGTCAAGATTTTCGTGGGCCTGATGGCGGTCGTCGTTGTCGCAGCGGGATGGATCGTCGCGATCGCGTTGATGTCAAAAGGTCACTCTCCAGCGACTGATGCGGCGACGCCCGAGTCAACACCAGCGACGGAGGCGCAAGCACCGCCTGCGCCGCCGACGACAGTAACCTCACCGCCGACGACAGTAACCTCACCGCCGACGACAGTGACGGCGCCGCCGACGACAGTGACGGTCACGCAAACATCCACACCCGTCGCAGCGCCACTGGTGCCTACTGCGCAAGCGCCGCCCAGCCGTACTCCCGATCAGATATTCCTCAGCGAAGCGCGTGCGGGCGGCCTGGTCATCCTGGACGACTCGGTGGCGGCCGCTGATGCCCGGCAAGGCTGCGAATATCTCGCGGCGGGCCACACCGCGCGGGAAACGCAGGAGCTCGCCATGCGCAATAATCCGTCGCTGACGTGGCGGGACGCGGAAGTCTACGTGCGCGCCGCCATCGACGCCTACTGCCCTCAATACTGATCACGGCGCGTGCCGCATGTACGGGGAGGATGGCTGAGTGGGCCGGTGGGATTTTACGCGAGAAGAGATCTGGGCGATGATGGCGGTCGAGCAGGCGGAGAAGTATGCCGCGCTAGCGGCAACGTTCGGCGCGGATGCCGTTGACGCGATGCTCATGTTTCCGTGGTCTCCCGAAGTTCCAGGGGAACGACTTTGCTAGCAAAGGTGTTTTGATGCCCAACCTTACTAACCGGACCCTTGAGGACAAGGTTAAACGTCCGTTCCGGGAGCGGTGCCGGCAACAGAATGCCGCGTTCGACGACTACCGCGCCAGCCACCGGCCCGTCGTCGACGCAGTGCGGCGGCTCGTGCACGACGGGCAGCTCGCCGCGCCGACCGTGGCCGGCGGCCGCCTGGCCGTTTGCCAGCGCGCCCAGCGCGACCTGGGGGAGTAGCCCCCCGGCGGCGCGCCGCACCCCGAACAGATCGAGGCGATGACCGCAAAAGCGGTCGACGAGCTGGTCGACGTGCTCAACGCGGCGCGCGACCCCGCTGTATACGTGTACAGGCGCGACGAGGACATGCATGCATGCTGCCCGGCCAGATACGGCACATTTGCCGGCGCGGTGGTGGCGCCACGTGGTCGCCCGTGCCTGCCAGGAAGTGCCCGGCGTGGTCATCACGTCGTGAGCTATGCAAACCGGGCCGTATCCTGATCCGAACGCATAGAAGGAGGGCCCATGAAGCTTGCGGCGCGCGCGAAAATGATGGTCACACCAGCCTGGCAGGCGTACTATGATGCGATCTAAAACCGCACAGCCGCCTCGTTCATGCGCTCAACCAGATTTACGGCACCCTAGCTAGTAGCCCGCTGTGCCCGTTATCGCCTTTGTGTACAGCTGTCTGTACAGTGGAGGAGGCACCAAAAGTCATGGACCCCAGCGCGATCGAAGCGGGCGACGTTATTGAGGCGACCTTCAACCCGCAGCGGACCGACGATCTCACGCCAGCAGCGGCGGCGATCGTCGGGCAGCGATTCCAGTGGACGTGCGTGCGACGCGTCGAGGACAACGGCCCCGACTATGACGGCCAGTGGCGTCTCGAGCTCGGCAAAGACGACTGCGAGCGAACCGGCCTGTGGTGGGTGGCGTTATGCGACCTGAGTGACATCGTCTATGTCGGCCGCGATCAACGGGCAGCCGACGAGTACAGAATCCTCAACGGCCTCTGATGCCGCGCCGACGTAGCCCCGGCGCGCCCTGCAGGAGGCCTTGCGGCGGTGTAAAAGAGTTCGGACGTAGGTTCCGTCGAAGACGAGCAAGTCTGAAGGAAGGAGCCTACGTCCGTGTCGAAGAGGATATCGCCTGATCAGATATTCCTCAGCGAAGCGCGAGGTAGTCGCCGCCGCGTGGCCTATCCAGCTGAGGGGTGTCGCGTCGGCACCACTTTCGACACATGCCCGTATTCGGGGTCTTCGCGGATCTTGCGTTGTGCGCTGCGGCCGGCGGTGGTGACCGGGACTGCGGGCGGCACAGGATTCCGGTCTGGTAGCGCTGTGTGGTCGGAGTCGCCACCGAGACGGTTGGCGCCCGGCCTTCAAGGTTCCAGGGCTGTGTGGTCCAGGTGGGCGCCGAGAAGCGGCCAAGCCGCCCCGCGCCGCCCATGTTGGCGGTCACGTGGGTCGACACGTACGGTGTCGCGCCGCTGACGCTGAACGTCTGCGGTGCGCCGCCGCCGTGACCGTCGCCGCTGGACGCGGCTGCCGTAGCGATGAGTTGGCTTTCGGCGGCCACCTCGGTGTAGCCGATGAAATCGACGAACAGCTGCGCGAGGTTGACCGGGTAGCCGCCGCCCAGCGACTGCTCGATGTACTGGCCGAGGATGGTGCCGCCGTCGAGGCCCAGGACAGGCACACCGTTAGGGTTGAGTCCGAGGCTGTTGAGCAGTTGTTCGAGGATGGATTCAATGGACTCAACGCCGCCGGTGGTGGCCGCGGGTTGGATCGCCGGCGCCCCGGGTTGGTGGTTTGCGGCGCCGGCGCGAACGGCGTAATCGGCGCCGTCGCAGCCAATGACTGCGCCTGGTACCGCGCCATCGCGGCCACGTCTTGTGCCCACATCTCGACGTACTGCGCCTCGGTCTCCATGATGGCCGGTGTGTTCTGGCCGAGCAGGTTCGTCGCCACCAGCGCGGCCAGCTGCGCCCTGTTAGCGGCGATAACGGGCGGCGGTACGGTCGCGGCGAGCGCGGCCTGGTAGGCTTGCGCCGCGGCGTTGGCTTGCGCGCCGATGCGGCTGCATTGCGCCGCGGACGCTTCCAGCCACGCGATGTACGTGGCGGCTGCTCGCGCCATCGCGGCAGACGACGGCCCGTGCCACGCGTCGGCGAGCCCTGAGATGACCGATCGGTACGCTACGGCAGCGGCGTCCAGATCGCCGGCCAGCCGCTGCCAGGCCAGCGCCGCGGTCTGGAGCGGCGCCGCTCCCGCACCGGTGTACATGCGGGCCGAGTTGATCTCCGGTGGAAGCGCCGGGTAATCCATCTAATCCCTGCCCCGGTGAGATGTATTGGGTCCACAGCTGGATGCAGCCAGCCGGCCAGATGCCCCACCACTGTGCCGATCACCCCATAGGTGAGCAGCGGATGGGTTTGGGTGTAACGGCGGCTAGCGTCAGACAGCGTTTCGCCGCGCGGGCACAGTGCGTCCCACGCGCCGACGCCGGCCACCAGTGCGACGCCGAGCGCGATCCACGCCTTGTCGGATGGCCTCACCGGGATCCCTGGCTATAACGATCGAGCAGCCGGTCCAGCATGGACTGCCACGTGAGCTCGCGCTCGATCTCGCCCTGATCCCGCGCGGCGCGTAGTTGCGCCAGCGCGGTGGTGATCTGCTCAGTCAGCGGCGACCGCGCCTGCATGAGGTCACGTCACATCTGTTCGGGGTGGCGGCGTTTCGCCGTTTCGATGCGCCGCTCGAGGTCGAGCCGTGCTTCGCGCTCGTCACGCAGCTCGCCGCGGACACCGCCGATGTCCTGGCGGATGCCGCGCATATCGCGGCGCACGTCATCGAAACCGGCGCGGACCTCGGCCCGGAACTCGTCCAGATCTTCCCGCAGGTTCGAGTCGTGACCGTTGACGAGCTGGTCGCGGATGCCGCCGACTGCGCGTGCATGGTTGCGACTGTCGATCCATGCTTTTCCCCAGCCGCCGACCGTGATGACGACGAGCCCGGCCAGCCCGATCAGGGTGGTCGGCTCGCCCATCAGGAGGCGAACTGGTCGAGGTCGTCGATCAGCGGCTCTGCGGTCTTGATGAAGCCCGCCACAGCGGCAATCACCGCCAAGCCGCTGCTGATCGCGCCGGCCCACGTCTCGGGAAGGATGCCGGCGAACTCATGCAGCGCGTAGGTACCGACAGAGCCAGTGGCGGCCAGGACCGCGACCGCGGCCTGCGCTGCCTTGGACGGCTTAAACGGGAGTTTGATACTCATCTTCGATGACCTTTCGGGGTTTAGGCCGCCGCGCTGTGAGTGTTGCGATGTTGTGCAGGAAACCCACGGCGTTGGCGACAAGGTTTGAGTAGCCGCCGATCTCGCCGACGTAGCTGATGTGCGGTGCGGTTGGGCCGCCGGGCGCAGCCAGGAAGTCGATGCCCTGCAGCGCGGCCTCGACGGCGGCCTGGGTGCCGGTGGCGTTGGCCTGCGGCCCGCTGATCAACCCGATCAGCAGTCCCTCGAGCGCGCCCAGTCCGGCGGCCGCCAGCCCGGCGATGCCGCCGGTGAACGCCGGGATCAGACCGAGATCTTTGACGGCCATGACCAGTGCGTTGACAATGTCGGTGGTCAGTGCGCCGAGGTCGTTGAACTGCAGGCCGGTGGCCACGGTGTAGACGTCGGTCATGTCCTGCCCGACTTGGCCGTTGGGGACGCTCGCGTACATGTCGAGGCCGGCGTCGCCATTGGCCGGGCTATGCACGTAGTCGGCCCACACGACCTGCCCGTCGCGCATCGGCAGCTCGGTCATGTTCAGCGACGAGATGCCGTGCCCCCCTGGGTCGGCGATACCTGGGGCGTAGAAACCGGCTCCGCGGCACGGGTTTCCGAACGTGTAGCCGCCCACGAAATTCGGGGCGTACTGCGCGAGAGGGCCGTCCATGATGTCGATCGCGACGCGTGACACCACCTCGGCGCCTTGGCTGTAGCCTCCGAGGACGAACGTCTGCAACGGGTTGGCGGCGAGCCATTCCGCGATCCAGTTGTAGCCGTCAGCGACCGACTGCTGGTAGCTCGGCGACGAGGCCGAACCGCCCACCGGGCCGAACGACGCCGGGTAGGGCACCGCAACCTCGTAGCACAACCCGTCATCGACGTAGGTGTTTAGCCCGGCGACCACCATCGACGGGTACTGGGTGCCCGGCGCCGACTCCCACGTGCCGCCCACGGTGAGCACAGCGTGCCGGACCTTCACAACACCGGAGATGCCGGCCTGCAGGTCCGCCCACCCGGTCATTTCGCGCTCGTCGGAAGACCGTTGGCTTTGCGCCACTGGATCGCGAATTCCATCAACTCGATCAGCACGTCCCCGGAGTCGCGTTCGATGCCGTCGGAGAAGACGTGCGTCCACGCGATCTGCTCGGCGACGGTGACCTGCTGCTCGAACGCGTCATAGGTGCCCTGATAGCTCTGACCGTTGTGGGTAGAGTTCCAGGGGCCGCGCGCCGGGTCGTTGACGATATCGCCGATGTTGCGAGGATGCCGCGCCAGCACGTTGCGCCACGGCATCGGTGTCCCATCGACTTTCACCCCAGAGACGTCGGCCTGCAAGCTGTTGGCGTCACTCATCATTGCTTCCCTTCGATAGAGTTCTTGACCGACGCGAGCGCGTCGACCGGCGTGAGGTTTTGGCCTTGCGCGTTCTGGCCGAGCTGCGGCCAGCCCTGCCCGCCTGGTCCGCGCAGCTGGTCCCAGACCTCTCGTACCTTTTGCAGCAGCTCTTGCTGCTCAGCGTCGGTCAACGCCATAAATAGTCCTCCTATACCTAGTAGTGATCTCAGATCATCAACAGAGCCACGAAACGCGTTGGCGTCCACGGACATTCCCGCAACCAGCGCGGCGTCGGTGAATTGCCAAATGACGGGGGTGGCGCCGCCGTAGCCGGTCCAGCCTTGGCCGTTGTCGCCGCCCGCGTCGGCGTATTCGGTGCTGGCGTAGTTGCCCTCTTCGTAGTAGGCCGACGACACCAGCCCGACCACACCGGACAGGTCGGGGGAGCCGATCTGTTGCCAATACCAGTGCGGTATATAGGACAGCCGCATGTTGACACCCGCCGCGACGAACGCGTTCCACACGGCCCAAAAGTTGGTGATGTCACCGGAGTTGGCTTCGAAGTCGAGCATGCACGGCGCCGCCCCGTTACTCGGGTCGTTGGCCAGATAGGTTTGCGCCTGCTGCGCCGGGTCGTCGGTGGTGACATAGTGGTAGCCGACAACCAGGTTTCCGGTCTGCTGCGCCCACTGCCACACGGTGGGCCAGTACGGGTCTCGGTAGTAGTTTCCTTCCGATACTTTGTGCTCGATCCACGTGAAACCTTCGGAGATGATCTCGTTGAGGGCCGAAACGATGGCCGCCGCTGGCTGGCCACCCCAGTTGTTATTGGATAAATCCACTCCGTACAGCGTCACCTGTTTTTCCTCCTTAGACGTATCTGCGTGCGTTGTGGAACGGGCCGCCTTGGACTATCGGCACTTCTTCTACTGGCACCCCGTAGGTGGCGGCTTGGATGATGTTGCCGTCGCCGCTGTAGATCGCGGCGTGGCTGGCGTCGGGGTAGAAGGTGACCACGTCGCCGGGCTGCAGGTCGGGGCGGTCGACCGGCTGGCCGCCGACCGCGAGCGCCTGACTCGAATGCGGCAGCGTGATGCCGACTTGCGCGTACGCCCACACGACCAGCCCGGAGCAGTCGAACGCATCCGGACCCGCCGCGCCCCACTGGTAGGGTCTGCCGATCGCGGTACGGGCCACCGCCACAACAGTGGCAGCGTCAGCCTTCGATTGCGGGGACATCGCGCTGAGCAACAACAGATGCGCGGCGAGCACGGTCGCGCCAGTTCGGATCACGGTCCAGGACGCGGCGCCAGCTCGTCGCTGTCTTTGCGCGGACGCCGTCGCGGCGTCGGGGCTAGCACGGGTCCGGTGTCCAGCTTGCGAAGATCACTGGACAGCTTGTCGAAGTCGACACCCGCGGGGCTCTTGCCGCCGGTGAACATTTCCTCGGTGAGCGCGACGACAGCGACGGTGTTGAAGGCGCTGAAGAACGGCGCGGTGATGGCGCCGTCACCGCCCCATGTGGGCAGCTGCGCGGTGTGGCGGTCGGAGGCGCCCCACACCGGAATGTAATGTCCGCCTTCGACCCGGTGACGGCCGGGGATGAGATGCCACGCTTGCCCGGATTCGAACTGGGCTTCCGCGTAGTCGGGAACTAGGATTCCCACACCCTTCAAACAGGCTCAACGCGATCAGCATTTCGTCCCAGTCCCCCGGTGTCAGCCCGGCGTAGGCGACGATCTTGTGCCGGTTGCCGTCCGCGTCCACGATGCCAGTGTTCTGCCGGAATTCGTAGAGTTCGTGGACGTCGGTGCCTTGGTCGCTGCCGGGATCGGCGGGGTTGTATCCGGTGATCTCCGAGTAGTTCTGCACCGCGGTGTCGTCGGTGAAATTGACGGTGACGCCGCGCAGCGCGTTCGCCAGGCGGATCTCCTCGATGCTGCCCGCGATTGCGCAGTCACCGATCCGGTCGTTGAGGTACATTCGCGGCTTGACCAGACCGGCGTGCCCGAGCGGGAACTTCAGCGAATCAACGCTTGGCAGGTCGCTGGTGTAGTAGTCGCACAGCCGGATTCGCGGATGGGTGTGGACGGGCTTCAATCCGAGCTTGTATTTCACGGCGGTCTCCTATGCTTGCTCGAGTGCTTCGCCGAGCTCGGCGAGCGCTTTGTTGTGGCGGTTGTGGGCCAGGACGTGCCCGGCGGCGACGATGGCGGCGATCGGCCACTCGATCAGCTCGAGCGCTGCCAGCGCAGCCACACCGCCGTAGTAGGCCAGCTGGTCGAGCTCCGGCACCGGCACCGTGCCGAACAGCGGAAGCGCAATAGTGGGGCGGTGTTTGGCGGCCACCTGTTTGACCGCGGTTGCTTTCTTGGGTGCGGGCATCAGGAACCTTTCTGTTTGCCGAGCATGTTGGCGTGGATGGCGTCGATGCGGCCCCGGGCCTCGGCGGCGACGTAGGGGTCGGCGGTGACGCTCATTTCGTTGTCCTGCAAGCGTTCGCCCGCGTCGCTCCAGTTGGTTGAGCCCTGAACCACCCAAAGGTTGTCGACCACAACCATTTTCATGTGCATGATGCGGCCGTGTTCGCTTCGTCCGATAGCGATCGACGACGCCGGATAGTCCTGCTGGGCGAGCAGCTGGCGTTCGTGGACGCCGCCGGCCTGCGAGCTGTCCAGGGTGAGCTGCACGTAGCAGTGCTCTTGAACGAGCTTGCTGCGCAGTATTTCTGCGAGCTGCGGGTCGTCAAATCCGTACATGGCGACAACCAGGGAGTGCTGGGCGCTGTTGAGCAGATAGCACAATGCGCCGTGCACGTCGACCGGGGCGTAGAGGGTGCGCCGGTGCTCGGGATAGCCGGGCGGCAGCGGTTGGGTGCGGTATTTGTCGAGCACCGACAGGCTGTAGAGAGGGTGAGCGCGGGTGCTCATTTGTTGTCCTTGTGGCCGTGATGGATGGCGTGGCCGACGTATTCGAGGATGGCGCCGATGGCAGCTGAGGCGAGGCCGCCGGTCGCGAAGGCGGTCAGCCAGCCGGTTGCGCTCATGTCAGGCGGGTGTGATGACGCCGATGCCGTCTGCCGACCAGTTCACCGCGAACACGCCGTTGGACGGGGACTGCACCCCGAAGTCGACCCAGCCGATCAGCGGATCGGTTGCGGCTGAGCCGGTTTTGGCGTCGTAGAGCACTGCCTTGTACGCGGAGAATGTGGCGTTGGACCATTGCGCGTTGGCGCCGGTGAAATCCCAACCTGCTGGGGTGATTGCGATCGACCCGATCACCACACCCCCGGCGGTGTAGCCGGGGCCGCTGATCTCATACGCCTGCGGCGTCGACCAGAACTGGTCGGCGGCTTGTTGGGTGTAGCCGGAGCCGACGAGCGCCAGCAGAGTGTGTCCGATGTCGGGTTGATCTTTCCCTGCGCCAGCGCAGTGAAGAAGCTGTTGTAGAAGTGAGCGGTTACGGCCATGCTGATGAAGCCTCCTTTCTGCGGACGTGTTGTGCGGGAGGGGTTTTCGTTTGAGAGCCGCTGTCAGCGGGCTAGTTCCATTCGATGAGCGTGTATCCGGCTCCGCCGTTGCCTCCGTTCGCGCTTTGACCGCCGCCACCCCCGCCACCGCCGTAGAGTCCGCCGTTGCCGCCGACGTATCCGTTTCCTGAGCCGCCGCCGCCCCCTGCGCCGCCGTTTCCGGCAGCGGCATCGATTGGCGCGGAGCCGTCCGAGTTATTTCCACCTGCGCCGCCGGTGCGCGTCGTGGAATCGCCGCCAGCGCCAGCTCCGCCTCCAGAGCTGACGAGGGCCCCACCACCGCCGCCAGCGCCAACGTTGTCGGTGGTATCGCTGACGCCGGGGAAGCCGTAGCTTACGTACCCGTTACCACCCGCTTTGCCGGTATGTGTGGAAGCGGTTATGCCGGAGGCTGAGCTTGTGCCGCCAGCACCGCCAGGCGGATTCGGGGTACTGCCGACGCCGTTAGCTCCGGGTTGGCCACCGCCAGCGGATAGCGAGACGCTGCCAGATGAGAATGTGGACGCGCCGCCAGCGGTCGGGGATGAACCTGCCACCCCGCCTGCGCCGCGAGTGACCGAATACGTCGCGCCGAGCGATGCAACAGGTATGAACACGCGGTCTACGCGGCCTCCGCCGCCGCCTCCGCCACCACCGTAGAAGCCATTGTCGTCGCTGCCAGACCCGCCTGCACCGCCGCCGCCGATCAGCGTGACCCAGCAACCGCTTGTGCCAGCGGGCACAGGCTGATTCGTGCGGTTGACGTTCTCTTCGGCGAACGGCGTGAACGACGAGACGGTCGCGGTGGGCGCCGGCATGGAGGCGGCCGCGGCCATCGCTGGGGCGGCGAGGTTGACGCCGCTCGATACCGCCGGTGCGGGCATGGAGGCGGCCGCCGACATCGCGGGTGGTGTGATCGTGCCGCTCGTTGAGAGGGCCGGCGCAGGCATGGTTGCGGTGGCGGCCATCGCCGGGGCCGGCACGATGACCTCCACCGTGGGTGCGGGCATCGTTGCGACGGCCTGCATTCCGGAACCACCATCATGATGGAGTCCTGAATGCTGGGCGCGGGCATCTTCGCGATCGCCGACATGGCCGGGACGGTGACTGCTGCGTCGATCACCGGCCACCAGCCCGTCGACGAGGGCGGTGCAGACCAAACACTGTCCCCGAACGGCAGCGTCATGACTGGTACGCCCTAATCCATGCTTGGCCATCAGCGCCCGCGCCGCCGAACAAATACGGCGCCGCACCGCCGCCACCACCCCCGGGCGCGCTGCCGGCGAAGCTGTCGAACACCGTGCCCCCGCCGTAATAGATGACGCCGTTGTAGGTTTCGTTTCCGGGTGAGGCGCCGTATTGACTGGTTGGGAGGAAGCCCGATCCCCCTGCGCCGCCGGGACAGGTCAGTGTGTGCTGGTGCCCCAGGGTCGGTCCACTGGAATGTGGTCGCGGTGCCTGGAAGTCCGGCGGTGAACCATTGAATCTGCTGCGGCCCACCGGCACCCACGGTGACGGTGATCGTGCCGCCGGGCGCAATATCGGTTCCGACAACCAGGGTTCCCACGTTCCAGCTGCCGGCCGAACCGCCCTGCCCTCCGATGAAGACTTCCGCGCCCTGGCCGGCGCCGCCGCCGCCGACGCCGACAAGGTCGAGCTTGTTGCCCGCAACCATCCAAGGCGGCAGCGTGAAGGTGTATTGGCCGGCCGCGGCGTAGGTGCTCGTTACGGGTGGCTGGTAGTTCGGCGGTACGTTGCTCACCCCGAGCCCGACGTATGGGGTGTTGCCGGTGTAGGTGATGCCGCTCGATAGCGCGGTGGGCCCGCTGGATCCGGTGTTGCGGGTGAAGCCGGTCTGTTTCGTGTTCGCGCTCGGGTGGTCGGTTTGCCAAGATTGGCCCAGCCCGGCGATGTACACGGTGCCGGAGCCGACGACCTGGTATTCGACCAGGATGACATCGCCTGGGTTGACCGGGATTTCGTCTGCGTAGGGGAAGGTGTAGACGTTCCACTGCCCGGTCTTCGACAGGTTGGTGTGCAGGTCGCCGGAGCTGAACAGCGGCGTGATGTTGCCGGAGCTGTCCATCTTGGCGAAGTTCAGGTAGAACGCTGTGACGGTGCCGGAGTAGTAGCCCCACCACTGGTGAAAGCCGAGGGTTTTCGCCTGGCTGGCGCGCAGAAAGCCGCCGGCCGACGCGGATTGTCGCCGTCACCGTCGAGGGAGCCGAACCGAGCCCAGCGATTGCAGGCTCATGTTGGACTCGACGGTTTCCTCAAGGCCGGCCGAGACCGCCCGGTTGTCCTGAATGCCGAGCGTGTTGGTGGCGTTCTGCGCCAACGTCATCGCGTTGACGGTGACGTGCGCGGCGCTCTGCACCGCCTGCGTCACCGTCGACAGCGGGTTGCCGCTGCTCGACACCCCCGACAGATTGAGCGCGTTCGCCAGTGTGGTGGCGAGGTTGTCCCACATGTTTTGGATCGTCGAGCCGATGTCTTCGATGCCCTGAATCCCTGGATGGCGGACGCGGGAACGCCGGACAGCAGACTCGAGGGGATCGTGTTGACCTTCTTCACCGAGCCGTCGTCGAACCACACCTGCCCCGCAGTCGCAATCGCGTCCACCAGGGCGCAGAAAGACCGTGTCAACGCTGCCGTCAATCGGGACGGTGAAGGTTTGCGAAAGCTGCTGCCACACCGACTGGCTCGCTGGCGGGTTGGTGAACTCGGCCAGCACGACCGATGACACGCGTTGCGGCACCTGCATACCGGCGAACTTGTACTGCAGCACCTCCAGCCGGATTGGGTTGGTTCCGGTGTAGACGAGACCGGCCCACTTCGCCCAGATCGACATGGCGAGCTGCTCGCCGGGCGTGACCGGGATCGGGTTGCCGACATCGGTAGAGGTATGCGCCGTCGGGTTGGATCAGCAGCGAACCGGGGTTGGTGCGCCCGGTGGTGCCGTCCCAGGTGATCTGCGGGGCGCGCGCCGACACCGACGCCGCGGTGTCGAAGCCGGGCGCCCACAGCAGTTCGGGGTTGATGTCGACGATGTGCGCGCCCGCGAGCACAACACCGGTTGCGGGGCGCAGCTGGCCGGCGATGTTCAATCCGGGGATGGCCTGCAGCGCGTTAGCGAAGTCCCCGAACGGGTTTCCGGTCAACAAGCCTTGCAGCGAGTTGACCAGCTGGTTGATCGCGTCTTTGCCTTGCGACAGGATCTGCGACACCGGGTTGTTGGTGCCGGAGCCGCCGAACAACTGGACCACGTTGTCGATGGCCTGCTGCACATCGGTTGCGGCGTCGTTGATGTCGGACTGCAAGGTGTTCGACCACGACGACAGCTGCGCGAGCACACCGCTGAGGTTTTGGCCGGTGACCACGCCGATCAACGCTTGGACAACCCAGCGCAGGAATCCCTCTATGAGCTGCTGGCCGATCGCCTCAATCTGCTGCGCAGTGAACGGGCGCGCGCAGCGAGCTGCCTGGCGGGTAGTGTACGGACGGGTCCGGTGTCGTCCAATTCGGCGCTGGACTGGTCATGACGACAGCGGCGCCCCTACCACGGTGAACACGCAGCGGCCGGTGGAGTATTCGTCAGTTGTCGCCGCTTGCTGCTCGGCGTTCAAATACACGGTGGCGGACGTTCCGGCGCCGACTTGACCGACCGAGCCCCCGTTGAGCAAAGCCCCGAACTCGGGGATGATCACAGGCGCCGGGGGCGCCGCGCCCAGCGTGCCGAATCCGCGGCCGATCTCGGCGCCTCCCTGTGTGTTTGGTGCGCCGCCTAGCCGGGCCACCAAATCCACCTTCGTGTTCACGGTGCCCGCGACCTCAACGGAGGCGAACACCAGCGGAAGATACGGCTGGGTCTGGGCAGGTATCGTCAGCGATGACAACGTGCGCACTTGGCCGCCCGAGGTTCCGGTGGTGGGTATCCCGGTGACGTTGTAGGCGAACAGGAATGGCAGCGGAGCCGGGTTGAATTTTCCGGTCGCCGAGTTGAACAGCAGCGTCGCGCCGTTGACTAGGGTTCCCACCAGGTCTTCGGCGCTGGCGATGAGGAAGCTGCCGACGGTGCCCGGTGAACCTTGCGGCAGCCCGAGGTCCAGCACGTACGCGGACGGGATCCCGGGGCCACCCGGCGCTGTTTCGCGCAGGTCGGCGGTAGCGCTGCTGCCCGCGGCTAGCGTGTTGACGTTGCCGATGGCCAACTGTGGTGGGGACCGCTGGCCGGCGGCCAGCGGAGGTATCCCGTTTGCTTGTGCGCCGCCCGGCCCGAACACCATGACAGCGGTTTTCGTCGAACCGGGGTCTATCCCCGCCACAGGACCGGCCCGTAATACAGCACCGAACCGGCGGGGTAACCCTCAGGGTTCCAATTCCATTGACCTAGCGGATAATTCGCACCCTGCGCGGTGATGTCATAGTCAACCAGGATCACAGCCCCGTTCGCCGGCGGTTGCGCGAATGTCAGAGTTGACGGCGGATCCTCGCTGTAGTCAACGCCGTCGTGTTGGCGTTCACCGTTCACATAGACCCGAGTGCTGCCAGGGTAGAACGGCTGCGACGTAGTGAAAACGGTGTTGGTTCCGTTACAGCCCCGGACGGGGCTTCGCCGTAAATACTCACACCCGCTGCCCTTTTCCTGTTTTTTAGCCGTTGGGGGAAGCGCCGAGCGCAAGCATCAACCCCTGCTCAACGTCAACTATTTTGCGTTGGATCAATGTCATAGGCGCTTCTTCGGCGCCCGTCGCCAACTGGACATCGATACGGCACCGTATCTCTGCGTTGTCGATGACTTTGATCTCGTCGAGATAATCGGTGTAGAGGACGCCGCGGCGGATGAGCGACGCCAGTTGGCCGGGGAAAACGTCTTTGAACAGCCGCCACGGCATGCCGTGGTAGAACGTTAACTGCGCCGCCGGGTATCCGTTGGTGTCCCAACCCGCCGAAATGGCCGCGAACATCGTGTCGATGTCGTATGTGGATTGGGTGGGGAAACCGCTCAGGAAACCCGTACGGCCCCAGCGCAACTCTGCGGTCGAACCACTCGAAAAGCTCGAACGCCAGAAACGCGTTGTCGAGCAGCCCGTCAAAAATGCTGTTCGAGATGCCGGTGATCCCGATGGTCATCATCAGAATGTCCACCAGGTATTCCAGGCTCGCGTTTATGAAATCGTTGAGCCACTTGGGTGACTTGCCGCCCAGAATGACCTGCCAGCACACCGGATGGTGGTGGGCGACATCCATCGACACTATTCCCGAGTCGTCAGCGTCAGCGTTGAACACCACCCACGGTGGAACGAAATTCACCCCGAGCGTGGGCGCGATAACGATGTCGGAACCCGGTGGCACGTACTCGTTGTCGGGGTTCAGGAAGGGGTTGAGAACGCCGCCCAGCAGCGAGCCTTCGAGGTCCACCAAATCCTGGACAGCGCCGTCCACCACAGTGCCCGTCGGACCCGTAACTCCAAGGTAGTTGCGCAAGTTGAAGCACAGGGTGGGCACCTGTAAATCCCACAGCAGTCCTTCGGGTTGCGGCTCGCCGGGCATCCACAAATCCATGCTGGGATAGATACCGTTGTCGGCGAGCTGTTGTCGCATCAGCTGCCACAGCGTGTCCATGCGACCGTTGACCTCGATCCATGGCGATGTGTCTGTCAGCGGGTCGGTGGGTATCACGCACACCGGAGTGGTGACCATTTGCATGAACTCGCTGAGGGAGATGCTGTTTTGCATGAGGATGGTGCCGAACCAGGTGCGCCAATCTAAGTCGAGGGAGCCGAGCGTGTTGAACAGCTCCCAGAGGCCGAGTTGCAGCCGCATACAGTTCTCGGCCACCAGCGTTTTGAACACTGTGATCGCCGGTCCGATGAGGACCGCTTCGGATGGCTGCACTTCGATAGGCAGGAATGGCTGTGGCCATGCGACAATCCGGTCCAGCATCGTTAAGTCGCCGACCAGTTCGCACTCTACGGTCTCGGCGCCGTCGGGGTTGATTTTGTCGTGCGCGACGTCGATGCGCCCCGACCAGCGGCCGGCTCCCCCTTCGAAATCGATCACCACGGGAACGACCGTTGTCTGACAAGTGATCGCAAGCTCGGCCAGCGGGTCTTGTCCTTTGAGCGTCAATGTGCCGTCGGGCAGTTTCAGACGCGGGAAGGTGCAGGTGACTTCGATGTAGTCGCCGCACTGGTATTCGGTGCGGTAATAGTTGTCGAACAGCCGCACATCCATGTTGATCGGCACGGATTCGTGCGGCGGGCCAATTGCAGCGCACTCGACATCGCCGCGACGGGATCGGGCCCGGTCAGCGTAACCTGTTGCTGGTCAAGGCTGCTCATTCCGGCCACACCCTCATCGGTGTGATAGAGGCGACCATTTTCGATGCCGGGTTGCCGCCGGTGATCGAGCACGCGATAGCCGCTGGCTGCGCGTATTGTGGCTGCGCCACACCGGGAATCGGGTTGGTGTAGTTGCCGGTGATCAGCGACGCCAGCGGGGCGGTCTGCGGCAGCGCCCCAAACGCCGACTCGAACTGCTGCAGCAGCGGCGGCACGTTGTTGCCGCTGACAAAGTTGATGAGCGTGTCGAGCAGCGACGGCGACGCCGACTGCGGCGCCTGCGACCGTGGCGGGTGAGGTCGACGACGCGCGGCAGCCGGGATAAAGTGTTGATCAGCGCAATGTCACCGGCGTTCAGTGGTCCGAACGTGATCATCGTTGTCGAGCCGGGGCCGTTGGCGAAACTGAACGGCCCCGTCTTCGGTTCCCGCGTAGCACAGGATGGCGGGCCAGCCGTCCTGGTCACCGATGTTGCCCAACTGCAACCAGCCGGAGCCCGAGCCGGTCCACCCCGACGTGTCACGCGGGAAGGTGTCTGTCCACGGCACACCGAGCCAGAACGCGAGATCGTTGCGGATCTTCTGCGTGAACTCCTGATGCAGCACGAGCCGCGGCAGCTGCTTGATCTGATCCGCCCACGGCTCGCCCCAGCGGGCCGGGAACCACCAATAGCCGCGGTCAACCGTCCAATATTCCAGCGAGCCTTGCAGATTCGGGTTCCACGCACCGATCCACTCCGACACCAGGCGCGACATGCCGGGGTGGTGGCATGCGCCTGCAAACGCATCGTCAAGTTGCAGGTGTCATACATGGTGTAGGTCCAGGTGACGCCGGGCTGCCGCGCTCCTTTGAGGTCGATGTGCTTGAAACCTGGTGTGACACCGGATAATCCGTCCACCAAGAGGATGCCGTCTTGGATTCCGGGCCACGGCGCCTCCGGCCCGCACAGCGTGAACTTCGAGTTTCCGTCGGGGCTGGTGAACTTGATAGTGGGCATTGCGCCGTCCAGCAGATCGGCTGCGCCCTGGGGCAGAATCGTGGCGTCGTTGGTGGCGTAAATCAGAGGGTAGGTCGTCATCGCGGCAATCCGTACGGCCTTGGGAATTGGCGTCCGGCAGTGTTGGACTGCGCGGTTTGCTCGGTCATTAACCGTTGACGGAACTCGTCGGGGTTGTTGGCTTGCACGACGATCGGCGCGTTGAACTGCGAGCCGATCCGGTCCCCGTTGTGCACGTCGCCGCCGCTGGCCGGGGTGAGCGGCTGCTGGGTCTGTCCCGCGGTGTTCGGCGTTGATGGGCGCACACCCGCGATACCTGTCAACAGGCGGCCAGGCAGTGTTTTGCCCCACTGCGACAGCGGGCTATCGGACGGGATCAAGGTGCTGAGAACGCCTTCGGCGGCGATGCCGCCCAGCTGCCCGAGGTATCCCGGTGCGGTTCAAATCCTGGAACACCACCTGCATCGCTCCCCGGCCGCTCCCCGGCCTGAATGTGCCCATGTCTGCGCCCATCGACGCCGCCGACGCTGCTGATTCGGCGGCGCCGATCAGGCCGCCGCCGAAGCCGAGCCCCGGTGATGGTGGCAGCCCTTCGTCGGGCAACCGCTGCGAGGCGCCGGGCTTAGCCACACCTTCCGGGTGTGCGCTGAGCGGTCCTCGGCCGACACTTCGCTGGCCTGGGTGCCTTTGTTGCCCGGGCCCGGCGATTTCGGCGCGCCGACCGGCAAATGAGGCTGCCCGCCTGACTTCTGTTGCGGCGCGGCCGGTGGTTTCGGCGTCGGCGGCGGCTGCGTCGGGTCACCGCCGCCGACCAAATAGACCGCACCACCGTGATTGCGATGCAGGGCATTACGGAACGCATAGACCGCGTCCTGGCCGCCCATCGCGCGCACGTCGTCGGCGGTGAGCACGTGTTCGCCCGGCGACAGCCACGCTGGGATGATGTCGGTGCCGGCCGGGCCGCCGGCAGCGAAGCGCGGCGCATCCATCGGCGCGAGATTCACCGCCCCGGATGGGGGCCCCATCGGGTGCGGTGGCATCGGTATCGGCGCGTGTGCCGTGGGCGGGCTGGCGCCCAACACGTTTGACAGATCGAGCTGTTGCCGATTCGGCGGGGCTGTCGCTGGGCCGCCGAGCATTCCCGGCAGACTCAAGCGTGGCCCAGACGCCCGGCCGGTAATAACTCCGAGATATGTCTCGATTGCCGGAGGTACCGGCTGCTGAGGCGCCGGGATCCCGGCGGCCTTGTCAACCACGCCGGGCAGCGTTGGGAACGGCCCGAGCTGAGGCAGGGGACCGTCGGCTGGGCTGGAACATCGCCGGCGCCGGTGACGCTGGCCCCGGCGGTGCTGGCGTCGGTGGTGCTGGCGTCGGCGGTGCGGAAGATGCTTCGGGCGCAGCCGACGCGGCGCCTGTGCCGGTCGGCGAACCATCGGCCGGTGGGGCCGTATCGCCGCCGGCTCGCCATCCGGCCGTGGCGGCGCTGCTAGGCGGCAGCGGTGTGCCGTAGTCGCCGAGGTCTGCGTAACCGCCGGGAGCGCCGAAGTCCAATCCAGCGTCCAAGCCGTAGTCGGCGCCCACTGCGCTGGAGCGGATGGCGTTGCCCAGCATGGCGCCCTCTATCGGGCCGATCGCCAGGTCGGCGAGGAAGGTGACAAGCCACTCCCCTAAGCCTTTGACCCCGCCGGAGAGGCCGAAGCCTTCCGCGAGCGGTGCGCCGAACCGCAACCCGCCGAAACTGTTCGCGCCACCGCGCAGCGGGTGAAAAGCGCCCCGCTCGGCGTCTTCGAGCTTGCGCTGCGCCAGATCGCGCTCGGTGTGCAGGTGCTCGATCTCGTGGTCGAGCCGATCCCCTCGGACTGCTTGGCGGTTGCTTTGAGTTCGTTGCGGCGTTCTTCGGCGTCGTGAATCTCGTTGTCGAGATGTCGCAGCCGTTCCCGCGCGGCCGCGACTTTCTCGTCGTCGCGTAGCCCGGCTGGCCGCGGGCCTGGTCCGGCGTTGCGCCGGCCGGGATGCCGGCCCCGCCGATGCCGCCGCCGCCGAAACCTCCGGCGCCCCCGCCGAAGCCGCCGCCTGCGCTGTAGCCGGTGGGCCTTGCAGGTCGCCGATCGGCAAAAACATGTGATGGTCGAACTGAGGGCTGTTCGCGCCCGCAGCGCCCGCTCCGACAACGAAGTTCCCGTGCGAGCCGCCGGCTTCGGCGTTCTCGCCGTCCGACAGCGTCATGGCGGCGTGCCCGGCGTTGCCGCCGCCGTGGTCGTACCAGCCGACGCTGATCGTGCCAGGGCCGCCGATGCCGGGCCGGAACCCCAGCGACGCCAGCCATTGGCCCATGTTGACGGTGGTGGGCAATCCGACGTTAGGGATGCCGAGCGCGCCGGCGATGACGCGGCCCACCATCCCCGAGCAGTCGTGGCGTGTGGCTTGACTGTAGGGCGTGCCGATCATCGAGTAAGCGGCCTGCACGTCGGGTCCGATGGCTCCCCCGCCTTGACGGTGCAGCGCGCGCCGGAACGCGTACACCGCGCCGTGACCGCCCATCGCGTCCACGTCGTCAGCGGTGAGGACGTGCTCGCCGTCTGCGCCCCAAAACAGCGCCGAGTCTTTGCCTTTCGGCCCAGGAGCGCGCAGGCCACCGCCGGAGTGGCCGGCGAGCTGATGGTAGAGCCCTACGCCCGCGCCGCCTATGCCGCCGATGGCGGTTCCCAGGCCCGAACACCGATCCGAGGGCGGCACCGGTCGCGGCATCGGTGCCGACCACGGCCGCGCCGTGCCAGAACCCGCTGGGACCCGTCGCGTGTTGCAGCGCGTCACCGCCAAGCTGCGCGCCGAGAGCCAAGGCGCCCCCCTTGGCGAGACGTCCCAAAGCGCCGCTGAGGCGCCCCGTCGAGGCGGTGGCCGCGTCCTCCTCGGCGACGATCGTGCCGAGCCCGCTGGCGATTGGCGCGAGAACGGTTTCGGCGATCTTGGCGGCCTTGAATATCGCCCACGCGCCGCCCAGCGCGCCGAGCGCGTCGATGACGCCATGCATGATGCCTGGATGCTGCGCTAGGGCGTTAGCTACGTCCTGACGACGTTCAGGGCGGTCGTCGCGGCGGGCAGGAAGTCGTTACCGATCGCAATCGCGGCCGCCCCGAACGCGGCCTTCCCGCATTTTCGCGTTGAGAGTTCCCTGGGATTCGTGGAATCCCTTGACCGTTCCGTCCGCCTCCTGGGTGCTCTCGGCGATCCCTTTGATCCTGCCGTTGACCTCGTCGGTGTGCTCTCCGGTGATTTGCAGCGCGACCGCGGCGGCGGACATTGTTCCGGTCACTTCGTTGAGTGCCTGGTTCAGCGTCTCCAGGGTCTGGCCGCCGGTTAGCCGCTTGCTGAAGCCTTCGACCTTGTCGTCGAGCGCCTGGTATTGCTTGAGCTGCGTCGCGTCCTGCTCGTTCGACTTACGAACAACCATCTGGTATTCGCGGTGCCCAATTGTGTGGTTGTGCAACGCCTCAGCGGCTGCCTCGCGGCCGGCGACATCTTGGTCAGCATCTCGTTCATGTCGTTGACCGCTTGCGCGCCTTGAGCACATCGCCGGTGTTGAGCAGCTTTGTCGACGGGTCTACCTTCTGTGCGAGCGTTGTAGGAGGCATTGGTGCCCGCCAGGCCGCGCGCCCGTTCGGGCCGCCGAGCTTCTGCGACACGTCGTCTGCGTCAATCCCCACTGCTGCATCGCCTGCCGCGCGGAGCGTCCGCCCCGGACAGGGCGCGCATCGCGTTGTTCATTTGCTCGGCGCCCTGAGCCGCCGACGTACCAGACTGGGTGATCTGCGCCAGCGTCCCCACACATCAGCCAATGAGGTGCAGTTGTGCGGCGGTCGGCTCAATCGTGTGCGCCCGCGAATTCCTGCAAGGGAACCTTGATTCGCCGACCGCGGTCACCAGCTGCGACATGACTTTCGCCGCCTGGTCGGCCGGGATGTGGAAGTCCTGAAGCGACGTCGTCAGCACGTTGACGACCTCGGGCAGCGGCGCCTGCTCCGCGTTGGCGCCCTGCGCCGCGGCCTGCAACACCTTGAACCCGTCGGCGGCCGAGTATCCGGCCTTGGTGATGGTGTACATGCCCTCGGCCAGCTCACCGGCGGTGTAGCCGACTTGGCCGGCCAGCTTCAGAATGCCGTCGGAGGCGGTTTTCAAGTCCTGTGCTGGAAGGCCGGCCGAGGCATGCAGTTTCATCATGCGCTGGAAATCGCCGGCCTTCTTAGTGGTTTCGACGAACGCCACACCGAGGCCAGCTACGGAGGCGACACCGATCGCGTTGAACACCTGGCCGGCGCGGCTGGCCGAGGTCGCGCTCTTGTCCATCGCGCTGCCGAGCCGGCTGTGCGCGGCCTCGGCGGCGACCATCGCATCGACGTGATCACGTTGTGCTTTCGATGCGCGGGCATGTCGGCTAACGCCACGTTGGCTGCAGCGGCCTTGCTGCTGTCGGCGCCGTATTTCGCGGTGGTCTCGTTGAGCCGCTTTTGGGCCACCTCGACTTGGCCCATCGACCGCATCCGCGCGGCTTCTTCCTCGGCGGCTGCCGCAGCACGGTATTCGTCTTGCAGTCCGCGCAGCGCGGCGCGCGCGGCGCTGCCGTCGATCGCCGACAACGCTCGTGTCAGCGCGCCGCCGAGGCCGCGTCCGATGTCGTCACCGGCGCGGCTGAAAATCGCTTTCGCTTCGCGGGCGGCCAGTTGGGCGGCCGCGACATCGAGCCGTGACTTGACATCTAAATAGACCGGCACGGCTCACTCACCGCCTTTCATACCGTAGAGGCCGCTTATGTGGCTTTTAGCGCGCCGCACTAACTCAGCGCGCTCTAACTCCTTGCGCTCAAGCAAGATCGCGTCCAATGGCTCCAACAGCGCCGCGATGTCTGGTTGCGGAGCGCCACGGTCCGCGCGCCGCCAACTCACGGGTCATGCGCGCCAACAGTTTCCTGTCGTACGTCCAGTCGATGTAGGTGGCGATCACCTTCACGTCTTTGGGAGGAGCCCCGGCGGCCGGAATTCTTAGCAACTTGCCGGTGAGCTGCTTGTCCTCGCCGACATATTCAGCGACACGGAAGGTGCGCTCGGATGCTTCTTTAAATTTGAGTTCTCTGGCAGCCCGTCGAGCAGCGCGAGCATTTCTCGGCTGCTCATCGTGCCCTGATGCCACTCCGCTATCCGCCTCCGGCAATGAATCTGTAGGTCGGCCTCAATCTGTGTCGGAAACAGCCTCCACAATTTGATCGCCTCGGTCACTTTGGGGTCGGCTTTGCCGCTCCGCAAGCTCCCGGCCCATCTTCTGCCAGATCAGGGTCACGTCGACAGCGCGACCGCCCGCCGCCCGGAAAGCCTCGTAACGGTCCCCGAAAATCGCCCGCGCTAACTGAATGTTGTAGTTTTCCACGAGCACACCGTTTTTGCGGTTCGGTTCCTTGAGTTCGCCGCGGCGGATAACTTTCCCGTTCTCGTCGATTTCGTCGTCCTCGCGGTCCCACGATTCCACTTCGAGCTGCAAAGCGTCAGTGGGCCAGCTGCTCGTCGTCGAGCAAAGAAGGGTTGGGTATCTCGAATACCTCGCCTTTGGGGGTGATGATGCGCTCGCTGGCGGTGAATCCCATGTATTCGGCGGCCTGCGCGCGCCGCCTCGAACGAATCGTGACTGTGGGAAACCTGCTCCTGCATAAATGTGTCTCCTGCCTGTTTGTCCTCTGCGCGGGTCTGCGTGGATCGCCGCGGCGGCCCGGCCACGGAGACAAACCGGCCGCCGCGGCGCGAATGTTCGTGTTGCGTTGTGTCAGGACGCGGTGAACGGAGCCGACTGCGGGCCGGTCACTGTGGCGTTGGCCCCTGTCGCGGTCACCTGAATCGCGTTATACGTGGTCGATGCGGTCAGGCCCGAAATCGTCAACGTCGTCAGGCCGCCCGACACCGACGGCGAACCGGACAGGGTTGCCGCCGACCACGCGCCGGTCGGTGTCTGCTGAATCTGCACCGAGTACACCGGGGACGTGATGTCGATCGGTGTCGGGAACGTGATCGTCGCGCCGGTCACCGGCGTGACCGTGGGAACCGCGGTCTCAAACTGCAGATTGCCCGCTGCCAGCGCGGCGGCAACCCACATCGTCTGCTTGGTGAACGGGTCCGGCAGCACTTCGTAGGTGAGCTCCGAGGAATCGGGTTCTTGCGGGCAAGCTCGTTCTTGCCCTTCTTGTCGGTGATGATGCGCGGGAACACGCGCGCCACCAGGTTCGCGTCGGTGTCAACACCGATCAGCACCAGCGTGCGCTCGCGTGGCACATCGGTGTTGCCGCGAGCCACACCGTAGCCAGGTGTGCCAAGCGCCGGGATCCCCGTCAGCGGGAGCTCGAACTTCAGGTAGTCGATCAGCGGGTTCGACTCGAGCGGAGTGAAGTTCACCTTGTCGTCGAGCTTGGTCAGCACGTTACGCACCGAGCGCACCAGCTGCGCTGATGGCGTCTGCTGCAGCGTTTGGTCCGGGGTCCAGTCGGTGGCGTCCTCTTTCAGCAGGCCGAGGTCGTAGAAGTTCACAGCACTGTTCGGTGACGTGACCAACAGGTCGCCACGGATCGACACGTTGTCGGCGGCGAACGGTGTGAACAGCTGCGCGGGTCCGCTGGCGGTTTGGACGGTGCCGAGCCCGACAGCCGGTGACGCCAGGTTGAACGTGCCGGTCGGATCGTAGTCGCGGATCAGCCCGTGGGTGATCTGCCAGTACCGAACATTCAGCGGGTTCAGGTTGTCTTCGAGGACTTCGGCCCAAGTGCCGCCGGTTGCGGGAAGTGTCATGATATTTCCTTTCGGGGCGCGATAGCGTCAAAGCCGAAAAACAGCAAGACGCAGCGGGTTTTGCGCAAACTATGCGGAGAAGCGCAAAGGCAGAAAGTATCTCGCGTAGTACCGTTTGATGAACGGGTCTTCGTAGGGTTGGTAGACCGGCATCTGATGTGTTCGCGGCCCAAGACCGCTCACCGTCGCGGTTTCGCCGCTAGGGAAGCCAATAATGTCCCCATTGTGAGGCTAATGATCTGGTGGTGGGCTTTCCACGCCCACTCGTCACACTCGGCTATCCGGCGGCCAGCCGCATGCACGCTGATGATCGCGTTGCACCAGT